>DATGXB010000103.1:0-60832 GCA_035299225.1 Nostocaceae cyanobacterium
CCTTTGAGGACGGCTTTTTGGTAGAATAGTGGAAACAGGCAGGGCATTGTCTGTTGGGCGAGATAGTGTAAGACAGTATGAAACTGCAACTGTTGTTTGAACCCAGAATCTCCGCACTTTTAGGGCGGGGAGTATGTCAAAATGATTCACTAGGTTTTAAGTGAAGGTGCGGAAAGACACTTGACTAATATTTTTGATTCGGGTTGAGTTAGTGGATGATTTTTGTTTTTAAAATAGAGAGGTGGGTAAGTTGTAAAGTTGTGTAAATCAAGTGGTTACTACACTCGTTAAAGAACCGGAACGTTTAGAAATTCGTCTCGCGGAGATTCCGACTGAACCGGGGGTTTATTTGATGCGGGATGGAAGCGATCGCATCATTTACATCGGCAAGTCCAGAAAGTTGCGATCGCGTGTGCGTTCCTATTTCCGCGAATCTACGAATAAGACTGAACGCATTAACACAATGGTTAAGCAGGTGACAGAAATTGAATTTATTGTCACCGATACGGAAGCGGAAGCTTTAGCTTTAGAAGCCAATTTAATTAAGCAACATCAACCTTATTTTAATGTTTTACTCAAGGATGATAAAAAATATCCTTATTTGTGCATTACTTGGTCAGAAACTTATCCCCGGATTTATATCACTCGCAAACGTCAATTAGGAAAAGCGAAAGATAAATATTATGGACCCTATACAGATTCGGGTTTATTACGGCAAATTCTGCATATTTGTAAACGCATTTTTCCTCTCAGACAAAGACCCCAACCTTTATTTAAAGATCGTCCTTGCCTAAATTATGATTTAGGTCGCTGTCCTGGTGTTTGTCAACAGTTAATCTCTCCTGAAGAATATCATAAAATTGTCCAAAAAATAGCAATGGTATTTCAAGGACGCACTCAGGAATTAATTGATATTTTAACTGAGCAAATGCAAACGGCGGCGGAAGATTTGAATTTTGAATTAGCTGCCAGAGTTCGTGACCAAATTACAGGTTTAAAATCTCTAACTGCACAACAAAAAGTATCTTTACCTGATGATACTGTTTCCCGTGATGCGATAGCTTTGGCTATGGATGATGAAACAGCTTCTATTCAATTATTCCAAATTCGTGCAGGTCAATTAGTAGGACGTTTGGCGTTTGCGGCTCATGCTCATGCTGAACCGGGAGCGATTTTACAACGAGTTTTGGAGGAACATTATCAAACTGCTGATAGTGTGGAAATTCCCACAGAAATTTTAGTCCAACATGAATTACCAGAAGGAGAAATCTTAGCAGCCGCTTTAAGTCAACGTAAAGGAAAAAAGGTTGCTATTATTGCACCTTTGCGTCAAACTAAGGCAGAATTAATTGAAATGGTGGAACGAAATGCCGAATATGAACTGCAAAGAACTCAAAAATTAACCAATATTAATCAACAATCACTACAAGATTTAGCAGATATTTTAGATTTACCTGATTTACCGGAACGCATTGAAGGCTATGATATTTCTCACATTCAAGGTTCTAATGCGGTAGCTTCTCAAGTAGTTTTTATTAATGGTTTGCCGGCTAAACAACATTACCGCCATTATAAAATTAAAAATCCCAATGTGACGATAGGACATTCAGATGATTTTGCTAGTTTAGCGGAGGTAATTCAAAGACGTTTTCGCAAATATGTAGAAAATCCCCAAGCACCAAGAATGGAAGATCCTGATTGGCCGGATTTAGTAATGATTGATGGAGGGAAGGGACAATTATCGGCGGTGGTGGCTGTTTTACAGGAAATGAATTTGTTAGAAGATTTGCGGGTAGTGAGTTTAGCGAAGAAGCGGGAAGAGATTTTTTTACCAGGAGAATCCCAACCTTTAACCACAGATGCAGAACAGCCAGGGGTACAATTATTAAGACGTTTACGGGATGAAGCACATAGATTTGCTGTTAGTTTCCATCGTCAACAACGCAGCGAAAAATTAAAGCGATCGCGTTTAGATGAAATTCCCGGTTTAGGCCATCATCGTCAAAAGCAACTATTAGCACATTTTCGCTCTATAGATTATATTCGTCAAGCCTCACCCCAGCAATTAGCAGAAGTTTCAGGAATCGGACCCCGTTTAGCTCAGGAAATTTATGATTATTTCCATCCTGCTTAATTGATATAAAAATAATATAAATAATGGGCAATTGATAATGTAAAGAAATTCATTATCTATTACCCATTTTTCATTACCCATTACCAAATACTAGACTAGCAAATCTCTTTGATTGTTTAAATCTCTATTCTTGGAAGTTTTTATTAAATCTGGAATAGTGGAAATTTTGCTTAAATTCTATTAGGAAAATTTTATTACCTAATTAAATATGCAATAGTTGCCAATTTGACGAACAAATTTTTTTAGAAGTAGGTTAAAAGCTGTTTAATCTTGTGCTTATACTTCATCCTTCGTCTAACAGTTGGCATTTAGACATCAAATAGCAGGTACTATCAATTTGGTCTTGGCAAGAAATCCTGTTCTTGCATGGAAAGTTTGTCTGTAAATTGCTCAGGAAATATTAATTAAATATAAAAGTTAAACTTTTGTTACTATCAATACAGTTTTTCCATAGGTAAACCTGTTGAATACAAAGACAACTCATTTTTGCAAAAGGTGATAAATTAGGCATTCTCAAGGCTATAGGGTTAGGGATCAATGTAAATCTAAGCAAAACCTAAAGCTTAAGTAAATTTATATATCTAACTCTTGCTGATAATCAAACTCAAGATTTACTATATATCAATGAACCAATTAAAAGGTCTATGACGATGACAGTTTTGAAAAACAATTAATCATCATTGCAACTGGGTATTTAATTTTTGCTTAAATTTTGCTAACCAAATCATGGTTAGTATGCTTTGGCTTGTCTTTCTCTCACAATATTAATCTAGGGTTTTAAAAATGCAAACTTTACATAAAATTTACTGCCCAAATTGTGGCAGTAGTGCTGAACGTAGATATATTTCTCATTCTCAAACTACTCATACTCAATGCCCAAGTTGTGATTATCTAATGATCATCTGCACCCGGACTGGGAGGGTTGTTGAGGCTTATGCCCCTGGTATTGCAGCCAGAAGATAAGTATTCAGAGTAAGGGTGTAAGGTGGGATGAGGAAAATAGTTTTTTACTGATACCTGAAAATTAAAAAGTGGAGATGTTAAACCAAAACATCTCTACAAAAATGATATCAAATAAAATCATTTTCACTCCCAAATTTATAAACACCCTTATTTTTTACTGGTTCTCAGTTGTCCACAAGCCGCATCTGCTTCTAAACCGCGAGAATAACGGACGCTGACGGCGATTTTTTGTTGTTGGAGGATTTGGGTAAAGGCTTGAATGCGATCGCGGTTTGGTCGTTTGTAGTCTACTTCCTGAATGGGGTTATAGGGAATTAAATTAACATGGCTTTGAAAACCTCTCAACCTTTGTGTTAGCTCCTTTGCGTGTTCTGGTAAGTCGTTCACACCAGCTAACAAAATATATTCAAAAGTTACTCTTCTTCCCGTAATTTCCACATACTCCCGACATTCAGCTAGTAAATCTTCAATCGGATAAGGTTTAGCGCTGGGAATGATTTGTTCTCGCAATGCTTGGTTGGGTGCGTGCAGACTGACAGCCAGGGTAATTTGCAAATGTGCTTCGGCTAATTGACGGATGCGATCGCGTATGCCTACAGTAGAAACGGTGAGCGATCGCTGTCCGATGCCCACATCTTGATTTACAGATTTAATTGCGTCCAAAACATTTTCTGTATTCAGCAACGGTTCACCCATGCCCATAAACACAACATTACTCACCCGTTGCTCAAAATCTTCTTGGACAGTTAAAACCTGATCAACTATTTCTGCACGGCTTAAATTACGTTTAAAACCACCTTTACCAGTAGCGCAAAAATCACAAGCCATCGGACAACCGACTTGAGTAGAAACGCAAACCGTTAACCGTTTATCACTAGGAATACCGACGGTTTCCACGATTTGTCCATCTGCTAATTGTAAGAGATATTTTACAGTGCGATCGCCTGCCACTGAGCGATAATGTATCTTAGATCGGCCAATGGGAATGTTTTCTACTTCCAGCCGCCAACTTTTAGGAAAAACAGAAATATCAGCCAAAGATTTAACACCTTTGTGATATATCCAATCATGTAACTGCTTTCCCCTGTAAGCAGGTTGTCCCTGTTCCTGCACCCAAGCAGTTAACTCTTCCACCGAAGCACCCAGTAGAGGAGGAAGAGGTGCAGATTTTTTGGTATTTGGTGAATCTACTGGAAATACAAACGGTGTAGCAGACATAAAAAATCAAAAATTGAAACTCAATCTCTATCCTACATCTGGGCAGATGGATTTGTCTTTACTTCCTGCTTCAAACTGATAGGAATTTCAATTAAAAATTCTGTTCCCTCTCCAGGAGTGGAAATACACTCTAGTTTCCCTCTATGTTGTTGCACCACAATTTGATAACAGATTGACAACCCTAAACCTACACCCTCACCTACAGGTTTAGTTGTAAAAAATGGGTCAAAAATTCTCGGCTGAACTTCTGGAGATATACCCAAGGCATTATCTTTAATAGTAATCCTAACCCAATCATTATTAATCAATTGTGTAGAAATTGTAATTTTACTAGGATTTGCTGCTTTTTCTGCAACCGATAACTGTTGTTCTCGCTGTTGCAGTGCATCAATAGCATTAGTAAAAATATTCATAAACACTTGATTTAATTGTGCTGCATAACAGTTAATTAAAGGTAATTGACCATAATTTTTAACTACTATATTTTGTGGAGTAGTTAATTTATCCCTTAATTGAGGTTTGATTAGCATTAATGTACTTTCCAAACCCTCATGAATATCAACATTTTTCATTTGTGCTTCATCTAAACGGGAGAAGTTACGTAAACCCAACACAATTTTGCGGATACGATTAGCCCCCATTTTCATTGAAGCCAAAATTTTAGCTAAGTCTTCAATTAAGAAATCAATATCTAATTCTTCTTTCACATCCTGAATTTTAGGGTTAAACTCAGGATATTCTTGTTGATATATGGTGATTAAATTTAGTAAAGATTTAATATAATTATCCGCGTGTTCAATATTAGTATAAATAAAACTTACCGGATTATTAATTTCATGGGCAACTCCAGCCACCATTTGTCCTAAACTAGACATTTTTTCACTTTGAATCAATTGAGTTTGAGCTAATTTTAAATCATTTAGTGCCTGTTGTAAGCGTTGATTATTTTCGTTTAACTCCTTAGTTCTTTCTGCGACCTTTTCTTCCAAATTATCATAAACTTGAGCATTAGTTAGAGAGATAGCAGCTTGAGAAGATATTAGTTTTAAGAGCTTCAATCTTTCAGTAGTAAATGCCCCTACAATTAGGGTATTTTCTAAATAAAAAATACCGATTAATTGACCTTGATTAAGAATAGGAGTACACAATATAGATTTAGGTTTATATTTAATAATATAGACATCATTCGTAAAATCATTTTCTATAGTAGCATTATTAATTAATACGTCCTCTTGGGTATTAGCCACATAATTAATCAAACTTAATGGTGCATCATCATTAACAATAACTGTAGATTGTATCTCACAACTTTGATTACTTTGACATTTGGCTACTAACATAAAATTATCTTCTCGCTGGAAAATTAAACAAGCTTTCTCTGCTCCTACATTTTCAGAAATAACTTGCATTAATTTATATATTAATTTATCAACATGAATTTCTGAAGAAATAGCTAGAGCCGCTTTAGTTACAGTTTCTAAATCTAATAAAGCAGAAATATTTGTAGTGCTAGAGTCAGTTCCAAGATTAGAAATTAAATCATCTGTGAGAAGTTGAATATTTGCTGCTTTTTGTTTAAGAATAGGGTTAAGTAAATAAGGATAGGAACGTTCTATATCTTCAACTTTTGCCTTTGCTCCCCAATTCATATAACTGTAATAAGCATTAACTAAATAACCTTGAGCAATTGTTTCTTTACCCCTAGCCAAATAAAATTTAGCTGCTAATTCATTAGCTATGGCTTCCTCTTGAATATATCCATTTTCTTTAGCTCCCTTAATTGCTTGGTCATACAATTCCGCAGCCAACCAATGTTTATCTAAAACTCGTGCTTTTTCCGCTTCTACTAAATCATATTTATGTTTATAGTTGCAAGGAGCATGAAAAGCCCATTTTTTCATCTTTTTTTGATTCTCTTCTACTTGCTTTAAATATTGCTTGCGTTCCGAAGATAAAACTTGGTTGTATAGTGCTAAAAGTGATAAAGAATGATAATAATTAGAGGTTGAATAATATGCAAATCCTGGATCACTATTCTTTGATTTTTCAATATAGTGAATACTCTCAGCACTCACTACATAATTGGAAAATAAATAGTTAAGAATAATTTTTACACAACCTATCATGCTGAGTTGTGAATAGTTATTTTCTAACTGCTCAAGCATTTCTAATTCATTAAATTCTTTTCCTATTAAAACAGTTGTTTCTGTTGAATATCCTTGTAAATTGAGTATTCCCTGTCTAATAGCCTTAATAACTAAAGTAATAGTATTAATTTTGAGGCTTTCTGATAATTCAAGATTTTTTAATGTCTGCTGTTCAACTAAATCCAAATTTTCTCCACTCAAGAATAAACTGATAGAGCCAGAACTAATACAATAACTTGCAAATTCTATTTCACCATTTTCTAAGTTAATGTTTATTGATTCTTTAATAGGTGTAATTGTTGATTTCAAATTTTCTTTAAAATGGCGAATAAAAGCATTGAATATATAGGAAACATTACCTCTAAAGAAATTACCGTTAGTTTTTTCTAATAAATCTAATCCTATCATTCCCAATTTATAGCCTGTTTCAATATCACCTAATTTGTCGCATAGTATACCACCATAAAAATTATAGGCAATAGTCGAAAAAGGTGAGTTACCATATTGAACTGATAATCTAACCATTGCCAAGATAATTAATAAAAAATTCAAAGATCCTGCTTGACTGGTAGCAGGAGCTAAACTTAATAAAATTTGCATAGCTGCTAATTTATACGGATCTTTCATCATTGGTAACGCAGCTAAATCTTCGATCTTTTTACCAAATAAAGTTAGTTTGGTCTGTATAAATGCCACTTTAACATGATACATCTTTGCTTGATGAGGCAATTTTACATCCAATTTTTTCAAGACCTCAATTCCAGTTTCTACTGCTTCTTGCAAGCGATTTTGAGCTAAATAAGCCTGAATTATTAGCTTATATACTTTCACCTCATCTAAAATTGTTTTCGTTTGTTTTAGGGTAAAGTTAGCTAATTTATTACATTGTTCAAAATTACTATTTAAGTATTCGGATTCTATTGCTTCTATATGCAAATTTAAAGTCAAATGATATTGATAATACCAACTTTTATCTACAAGTAAGCTTAAACCCATGTTGAGATATCTGATAGCAGCTTCGTAAGCTGTAGCGGATTTTGCTTTATGGCCCGCTAACAAGTTGAGTTTTGCTAGTTGATATTTTTCAATCTGATTATCAATTAAGCTACTGCCAATATTTAGCTGATTAACAATTGCAAAAATTTTTTCTTCTAAATCATCTGATTTTGTATTTTGTAAAATTAGGTTGCCAATTTTTAAATGTGTTAATTGTCGTTCATTTTCTGGAATTAGATTATATGCTGCTTGTTGTATTCGGTCATGAAGAAAATTATATCTAACTATTATAAATTCTGGATTATTTATTTCTAATTCAAGATTGGTGATTGGAGTTTGATTTGTAGCATCAAATAATAATTCTTTGTCTGTAAAAAATTTGTAACTTTCAGTTTTTGGTAAAATCAAACCTTCCTGTAAAGCAGGCCACAAATCATGTCCCACTTGCATATCAGGTTTTTCTGATACTATGGATAAAGTATATAAATCAAATTTATTACCAATACAAGCTGCTACTTTTAAAATATTTTGTGTGGGTTCTGGTAGTTTTTGTAGTTGTAGTTTAAGAAAATCAATAATGTTATCACTCAGATATAAACCTTGAGCTTGAGCTAGATTATATTGCCAATAACCAGTATGATAATTAAAAGTAATTAACTCATCATCATGAAGAGATTTTAGTAATTGATTAGTAAAAAATGGGTTGCCTTTTGTTTTATTAAAAACTAATTTGGTTAAAGGTAATGCTTCCGATTTTGTGCATCTTAAAGTATCAGAAACCAAATGATTTAGGTGTTCTTCATTGAGTGGATGGAGATTAATTTGATTAATTGTCGCATTAGTTTGATAAATATCTTCTACAGTAACCATAAAAGAATGTCCAGGCTGGACTTCATTATCTCGATATGCAACTATTAATAATAAATACTGCACATCTATTTCCGTCATTAATGATTGTATTAACTTGAGGGAAGCAGCATCAGCCCATTGCAAATCATCTAAAAAAATTACTAATGGATGGTCTTGAGTTGCTAATACTTGAATAAATTTACTCAAAAGTAGATTAAAGCGATTTTGAGATGCGTTTCCTGTGAGTTGAGAGGCTTTTGGTTGCTTACCAATGATTTTTTCTAATTCTGGGATGACTTCTATTATCACCTGTCCTTGTTCACCCAAGGCTGATAATATTATCTTTTTCCATTGTTGTAATTGAGTAGTATTTTCTGTGAGTAGTTGTTTCATTAAACTACGAAATGCTTGTAATAAAGCTGAAAAAGGAATATTTTTTTGAAATTGGTCATATTTACCGGAAATAAAATAGCCTTTTTGTCTAACAATTGGTTTATTAATTTCATTAACTATGGCTGTTTTACCAATTCCCGAAAACCCTGACACTAGCATTAGTTCTTTATTACCAGCACTTACTCGTTCAAAGGCATTTAATAGAGATGTAACTTCGGTTTCTCTCCCGTATAGTTTTTCTGGAATCAGGAAGCGATCGCTCTGGTCTTTTTCTCCTAATGTAAATTCTGTCACCTCTCCCTGAGTCAGTAACATCTGTTGACAAATTTCTAAATCATGTTTTATCCCTCTAGCAGTTTGATATCTTTCTTCTGCGGTTTTGGCCATTAACTTTAAAATAATATTGGCAACTACTGAGGGAATTTGTGGGTTAATTTCTTGTGGATTAATTGGTTCTTGCGCTAGATGACAATGTATTAATTCTAAGGGATTATTGCTATTAAATGGTAAGTTTCCCGTCAATAACTCATAAAAAGTCACCCCCAAAGAATAAAAATCGGCGCGATAATCTATTCCCCGATTCATTCTTCCAGTTTGTTCTGGTGACATATATATTAATGTTCCTTCCAAAACATTTGGACTTTTAATTTCGGTACTTTCTTTTGGTAAAAATGAGGAAATGCTAAAATCTATTAATTTGATTTGTTTACTATTTGGATTAATCAGAATATTTTTAGGTTTAATATCTTTGTGAATAACTTTGTTTTGATACAAACATTCTAATGCTTCAGTGATAGAACACCCTATTCTGAAAAACTCTGGTAAATCTAATATTTTTCCTTGAGTATATTCACTCAGAGCTATCCCCCCAAAATCTTCTAAAATTAAAGCATAACTGTTGCCATAAGCTTCTAATGCATAACATTTAATAATATTGGGATGTTCAATCTGTTGAATGATATTATACTGATTTTTGAAAGCTATTAACTCTCGCAGTTCTGGATAATTTGTATTTAATACTTTGATTACCACTGAAGTTTGAGTTTGTTCTTTTTCTCCACGATATACTATCGTCCTATTACTGACATAGATGGTATCAATAATTCTATACCCAGGTATGTCTAAAACATTGATATAATTATTAATCATATTCACACTTTAATGTTATTAATTATATTTCCCTAGCACAAAATTTATTAATTACTAAGTTAAAAAATCTTAGCATTTCAATAGCCAGTAATTTATGTACATCATTATTAGGCAAATTATTTTTAGTTATCATTATTCCTATGTTAAGCAGTTGTGCAAAATTAATTTCCTACGCGGAGTTAGGGAACAGGGAACTCTTAACAGGGAACAGGAAAAGAAGTTGTGTAATTAATTCTGCCTAATTACTTATATACTTTTTAGGTTGCTTGTAACCTGCCTAACCTTGATATTTTGTACTTCAATTCCTGATTGGCTGCTAATTTATCGGTATGTTTAATCAATCACTCTATCTAGATTAACCTACGACAGGGAACTTTTAACAGGGAACAGGGAACTCTTAACAGGGAACACTTCGACTGCGCTCAGTGCGGTGCAGGGTTGAAAGTCTCTTTGTATAAGAGTTTGTTCCAAAAATTTGTCCCTCATTTACCTGAAACTGGCTGTAATTTCCAGAATTATGGGAGTCGCTGTTTAAATGATTGACTTTTATATGCTTTTAAGTTTTTATTCACCAGAAATCTAATTTATTTTATCGTTATTACATAAATTTTCAAGTAAAAAGCTGTAGGGATGCTATTTTTAGCACCTCTACATCAATATTTTTGAATATGATTGTTAGTGAGAGGCAAAAAGCATATAACTTGCTTACCTCTCTGAGTTGTTCCAGCTTATTTATTGCTGTTAATTATGGCATGATGAGAAGCGATCGCTTTAATTTTCAAACTACTGACTTCTTGAATTGCTTTGATGATTTCTTCCTGTTCTGAGTTCAAATTAACAGCTTTTAAGGCTGTATCAAGATTATCACCCTCACGTAACTGCTGTTTAAGTTCTTGACGTTGAGATGTGGTTAAAACCTCTGCAATTTCTTGATTTCTGCGTTGACGTATAGCTTGAATCCCTTGACGCTCTTGGGGTGTCAAATCATCTTCTGCAAATGCTAAAATCTGATTAGTCACTTGATAACTAGCGGGGAAAATAGCTTCAGGGTTCATAAAAAAGTTATTTGCTGTGGCTTTAGCGACATTTAAGGATAATACCGATGTAACAGCCAATAGCAATGCAAATAACCGTTTTGCCAAGTTAGTAATCATGTTGAAAATAACCTAAATCAGATTTAAAGCTGGGTAAATTTCAGTATCATAATTTTCCTATTTCCCAGGACTTGTATCAAATATCAGCAAGTTTTAATTCATCAAAGATAATTATCCAAGTCAACATAAATTTTGATGAACTGCTATAACTGAGTCTGAGAAAGGCTTTTGGTTTTTAGTTGTTCTTTTGACTTTCTCCCTAACAGGCTATTACTATTATTGATAATGCGATTAACAAGATAATGTTCTCTCAATAACAGAATACCGGAATTGATAATAAAGAAAAATATATCAGTTATATTAGAATTACAATATTTTATATTTATTGACTTGGACTATCATCAAGTGTAGAGACACGGGTGATAGTTTATGACAACACAAATCCTCAATACAGTACCAGCTGAACAAAATCAGGAAATTGATTTACAAGCAGCTTTTCGGGATTCTCAAGTTCAAGAAATTCTGGATAAATTGGATCAAGAATTAGTTGGGTTAAAATCAATCAAAAACAAGGTGCGAGAGATGGCAGCTTTGTTGCTGGTTGACCGCATCCGTAAAAGTTTGGGGTTAATGGCTGGTGTACCTAGTTTACACATGACATTTTTAGGCAATCCTGGCATGGGTAAAACTACGGTAGCGATGCGGATGGCAGAAATTTTATACCGCCTGGAATATATCCGCAGAGAAAATGTAATGTTAGTTACTAGAGATGATTTAGTCGGCCAGGGTATTGGTCAAACTGCACCCAAGACTAGAGAAGTTTTAAATAGTGCTCTGGGGGGTGTATTATTAGTTGATGAAGCTTATACTTTATATCGTCCAGAACATCCAGGAGATTTTGGTTTAGAAGCCATTGAAATTTTAATGCAGGTAATGGAAAACCAGCGTGATGATTTAGTGGTAATTTTGGCTGGTTACAAAGACCAAATGGAGAGATTTTTTCATAGTAACCCTGGCATGAATTCCCGCATCGGGTTACATATTGAATTTCATGATTACTCAGTTGATGAGTTAATGATCATTGCTAAAAGTATTGTAAGTTCACAACATTATTGCTTTAGTCCTGAAGCGGAAAAAGCTTTCCAAGAATATTTAATGAGACGGAAAACTATGCCGCATTTTGCTAATGCTAGAAGTGTGAGAAATGCTATAGATAGAGCTAGATTACGCCAAGCTAGTCGTTTATTAAGTAGTGGTAAAAATTTAGAAAAGCAGGATTTAATTACTATTGAAGCGGCTGATATTTTAGCCAGTCGAGTGTTTAAAGAAGGTGTACCCGATTGCGAGACGGAAAATTAACATAATTAAAGTAAAATGGTATCAGACTTTTGAGGCTGGTTGGTTATTTCTGCTGTATTATTGGGTGATACTCTCAAGGAGTTGCTGCGCGATCGCCTCTAACTAGAGAATTAACAGCACTCCCCAGGTATCCTTTAACTATTTAATACCCTAGTCAAGTTAGGCCATCTGAAGTCCAATATCAAAAGTTGCTGTGTAACCTTGTTGGTTTCTGGTAAGTTTGAGTAACAATTCCTCACCACCACCCGCAAAAATTCCGTCCTCAGCGTTTTTGATTCTGCGTTGTCCCCTGGTCAGGTAGGGTGGTTGACTGTAGATGCGATCGCTAATTGCATCATCAAAATATAGCTGAGACGTAAACTCATAATTTTGCCCCGATTTCCCCTGCGTGCGAACTTTAACATGGATGTGCACAGCTCTACCTGGATACCAACCAGGGTAAATAGTTGTAAACTGGACATTTCCCTTAGCGTCGGTGACTTGATAACCACGCAAAAACTTTTTACCCACAGTATTAAAACTTCTGTCTATCACATCCGAATAGACACCCAACGCATCACAATGCCAAACATCGGCGATCGCACCAGCTAAAGGTAAACAACCATTACTACCAACTTGAGAAACGTGCAGTTTTAGTTGCAGTGGTACACCTGGTTTAATTGAACCATCTGTTGGATCAGAACGGATATCGGAACGCTTTAGCCTCTCATCTACGAAATACGGCCCTTCAGTTTGTTCTGGACTGACAATACAGCTAGGGGTAAATGATGCGGGGATAACTACGCTAGATTGTGCTTCTGTAGAACTAGACTGTTTAGGGTTGCATCCTACCACAAATATTGCTGTTCCGGCAGCTCTAAATAAAGCCAGTGTCTCTCTGCGAGTGAAAATCCGACCTTTCATAGTTCAATTTTTGAATATTTGTACCGCTATGATGAGTATTTAAACTCATCTACAACTATGTTAAGTTTAGCACTCGCGTTTGAAAATGACGAATTACACTTAGGGAATAGATCAAGTGATCAATGGGTGTGAAAATTCTATTTATTGAAGATGGGAAATGCGCTCCTCTTTTCCGTGTAAATTGAGTTAAAAAATAATTATTTATTTTACTTTTATGTCTTCCTCTGCATCTTCCTCATCTAATTCTCCTAATGTAGAGATAATTACAGGAGGTCTATCTGGAAATTCTGCTACAAGTTTTAGTTCTCCTCCCATAGCTTGAATATAACCACGTAATGTAGATAGCAAAAGGTCAGCACGTTTTTCTAATTTAGAGACACTATCTTGACGAATTCCCAATAATTCAGCCATAGATTCTTGAGTTAACTTTCTGGCTTTTCTAATATTTTGCAGTGTCATATATTCTGCAATCAGTTCTTGAGAACGAGCTTCAACCCTTGCTCGACGTTCTGGTGGTAATTTGTTCATGATTTCAATTAATTTTATTGCCATTTTTTCATTATCCTTTTAACTTCAATTCTCAACAACTTAATTATTCCATGAATCATCATTCCAGTGTTTAGTATCTGGGTAATGTCTTCCTATATCTCTATCTTCCGTAACTATAATTACATTGGCATTTTCCCTTTCTGATAAAATTACAGCCAAAGAATAATATCTTTTTCCATATAAACTTATTTAACGGTATTTTTATAAAAAATATTTGCTTAAACTTCTGATGATAACAAGTTTAAAGTTTCCGTCATTTCTTCTGCTGTATATTTTTCATCCCAATATTTCCATAATTCATGAATTGTTTTAAATCTTTTCTCTGGTTGTAATTTCATCTTTTCAATTTCCCACATTATAGCTTTTAAAATTGGTTTTACATCATGATTAAATAATTGATGATTCAGACTAGAATCACTTTCTAAAGCATTCAGTAAATATTGTAAAACATTACGAATACTCCTAATTGCTTCTTGAGGAATTAAATTTATATCTTGACTTTCCAAAAGTTCTAACAAACAAGACAAAGATTGATAAAAGTTTTTAAATATCATCTCTTGATCCTGAGAAGATAATATTTTCACAGGAGCTAATATAACCATATATACTTCTAAATCTTTTGCTTGATTTTCTAATTCTCGTGCTGCTTCTAAAATTTCTGTACTTGCATATTCTTGAAATTTATTAATAAAACTTGCCAAACTTCTAGTAAGTGTTTGTGCAATATTTATAGACTCTAGAGGATTTTCGTGTTCATCTAAATCACTAACTAGAGTTTCAATATTTTTACATTCCTCAACCATCAAAGATGTATAATCTTGATGATTTCTGGAGTGAAATAACTTATTAAAATCTGCTACTTTTTGAGTTAAACTACTCTTTTTAGTTGTATTCTCTTGATGTAGGTAATCTCGCACTTGCAGATTTTCGTGAGACAGTATATTAGCTAGTTGCATAGTATTATTCCTAATTCCAATATAACTATTATAGCTATTTCTTCCCACAACGAGGAATTATAGTAATGTAGATTGAGGAACGAAACCCAAAAAATATAGAATTTCCTAGTCTCATAAAGTAAAAAATTATCTGCGTTTATCTGCGTCTATCTGCGTTCCATTCTTACTGCTTTTACTTAATTTAAATGTGAATTGCTATATTATTTCTTCCGCAAACTTTCCTAAATTCTCCTTTCTCCATTTTGCGTCTAACTTGCGATTCGTTCTCACCTCTAAAACCCGAATACCAGAACTTGGTAAAACCGTTAATCTTTCTCGCAAAATATCCCAATTACTGATTAACTCGTGCTGCACTCCATAGGTAGCGCATAACTGGGAGAAATCAATATTTTGGGGAGTAGCAAAAAACTCTTCAAAGGGGGGATCGAAATTAGAAATAGGTAACATTTCAAAAATTCCCCCACCATTATTATTAATTAAAACTATTGTCAAATGTCCTATAAACTTATTTCTAATTAAAAACCCATTTGTATCATGCAATAAAGCCAAATCACCTGTTAACATAACCGCGCTTTGTTCACGGTGCGCTATTCCTAAAGCAGTGGATAAAATGCCATCAATACCGTTTGCACCCCGGTTAAAATAAGGCTTAATTTGTAAATTATTTGGTTGCCAAAAAAATTCTACATCCCGCACCGGCATACTATTAGATATAAATAAAGGTGTTTTCGGTGGGAGGGTTTGGGAAATTAACCAAGCGGCTTTTCCTTCAAATAATTCTGGCATTTCTGCTAAAGTTTGATCAACTTTTTTCCTCACTTGATTTTCGGCATTAATCCATTTTTTTAAATAATCAGATTGGGGACGGTTTTCTGTAATGATTAACTGTTCTATGGATATTCTTAAATGGGTTGTCTTTCCATGTAAAGGATCTAAATTTTGGTCGCTGGGGTCAATTACCCAATGTTGAGGTTTTATAGTAGTTAAAAAATTGCGTAATTCTTTACTGGTTGGCATTTCCCCAACTTGAATAATTACTTCTGGGGTTAAACTTTCCGCTAGTTGCTGATTTCGCAAAATTAAATCATAAGTAGAAATTAAATACGGGTTTAATTCCGCAAAGTTCCTAACTGGTGAAAGTCCTTCCGCTAAAACAGGCCAGTTCAATTTTTGGGAAAGTTGAGAAATAGCTTGAGAATATTTTTCTGGCGCTTGTGGTTGCGCTACCCCAGCAATAATTATACCTCTGTCTGTTTGCCATTCTTGAGGGATAGGGAAAGGGGAAACCGGGAAAGAATGATGATGAATATTGGTAAAAAAGTTTTCGGGGTTAAATATTATTTCATTTCCGTCGGGAATGGGTGCGAGGGGGTCACGAAAGGGTATATTTAGATGGACGACTCCACAGGTGGGATATTGGCAGCGCTCCCAAGCATAAGTTACCATTTGCCGTAAATAGGCTAACATCCCCATATCCGCAGAGGGTAAAGCTAACTCGCTGTACCAGTTGGGATAATTGCCATAAAGCTTGACTTGATCTATAGTTTGCCCAGAATGACAGTCTCTTAACTCTGGAGGGCGATCGCTTGTTAAAATAATCAAAGGGATTCTACTTTCTCTCGCTTCAATCACCGCAGGATAAAAGTTAGCTCCCGCAGTCCCCGATGTACAAACTAATATCGCAGGTTTTCCCGTAGCTTTAGCACGTCCCAAAGCAAAAAAAGCGGCTGAACGTTCATCTAAAATCGAAATTGCTTCTATATGTGGACTTTGTTGGACAAAAGCTAAAGTTAAAGGTGTAGAACGCGAACCAGGACAAATCACAACACAGCTAATACCCAAATTTTTCCATGTTTCCGCTAAAACGTAACACCAAAGTTGATTAATATTTTTAAATGTAATTTGCATTTAATTTAAAAGCACAATTTGAGCAAATCTTATTTTACAGCGCGTTTCGAGTCAGTAAATTACAAATGCTAATAATCAACTTTGATACTGAAGGAGTTGTAAACTGTTCCCTTTTAAGAGTTCCCTACTGTAAATTTTGTAAAAGCAATTGACTACTAAAATTTTATGGACTGCATTCATTTAACAGGTATTCGTGTTTATGGTTATACTGGTTTTTTACCAGAGGAACAGGTACTAGGACAATGGTTTGAGGTTGATGTCAAGTTATGGTTAGATTTAACCCAAGTGGGAGAAACTGACGCTATTGAGGATACAGTAGATTACCGTCAAGTTATAAGCTTGGTTAAAAACCTAGTGAAAACCTCAAAATTTGCTTTAGTGGAGAAGTTAGCAGCTGTGATTGCTGAGAGTATTTTACAGGAGAGCGATCGCATTACGCAAGTACAAGTAATTTTGAGTAAACTTGCCGCACCTATACCGGATTTTGGTGGTAAAATCAGCATTGAAGTCACAAAAACAAAATCCAGCTTACCCAAAATCTAATTAAACAATTACAGCAATTTTTGATTATTTTCTCTAAAATATTCAAACCTTTGTAGAGATGTTCTAGGGAATGTCTCTACACCGATAACAACATTTCTAATTTACAGCTAATTGCAGGTAAATCAAGTATAAACGTTAATAATAAAATCTGACTTTACAGAAATTTCAAACCTGTTCCCTGTTCCCTTTTGTATTACTTATGATCGAAAAAACTGAAAAAGAAAAAATGCTGGCTGGTGAATTATATTTTGCAGAAGATATAGAATTAGTCAATGCCAGAAAACGTGCACGTCAGTTAGCAACAACCTATAACAATACAACTGAAGAACAAGAACCAGAACGCCAAAAAATATTATCAGAATTATTTGGTAAAATTGGTGAAAAAATCACAATTATTCCGCCATTTCATTGTGATTATGGCAGTAATATTATTGTTGGTAATAACTTATTTATGAACTTTGGCTGTGTCATTTTAGATTGTAACATTGTGCAAATTGGTGATAACGTTTTATTCGCTCCTTACGTCCAAATTTACACAGCTTATCATCCCACAAATCCAGAAATTCGCTTAACTGGAAAGGAACTAGCCGCACCAATTACAATTGGTAATAACGTTTGGATTGGTGGAGGTGTTATTATTTGTCCTGGTGTAACAATTGGGGATAATTCTACTATTGGTGCGGGAAGTGTAGTAACTAAAAATATCCCTCCTAATGTGGTTGCTGCTGGAAATCCTGCGAGGATAATTAGAAGTTGTTAATTTTAGATATGAAGTTTAAACTAAGGCACTACTCTTCCAGGGGTTAATTTGGCTAGTGCAGTGTGGCAGAAATGACTCTCTGGTAAGACCCGATTAAAACCCAATTAAACTAACCTTTTTACCTCCTGCCCTCCAGCAAAGCTGCCTACTGCCTTCTTGTACTAGGTATAAAAAAAGGGAGCAAACTGCTCCCAAACTGGATGTTAAAAATTAAATCTCAATCTTAAGAGGAAACTTTTTTCAATTTGCGTTGTGCTGCAAACATCCCCACCACACCTAATACACCAAGCATTAATGAAGGTTCTGGTGTTTTTGCTGGTGGTACACCTGGGATAATTACTTCATAGTTGCCATTGTGGTCATTGGCTTTATTTAATTCTCTTAAACCGGAATCTGTAGCAAAGAAGCTGTACAGATAATCTGTTTTACCGTTGTAGGTATACTTAACAACTTCACTAGCTTGAAATTTATCTGGTAATAGGGCGGCAAATTGAGCAAATAGACCACCTTCATTAACATAGTATGCTTTTAAGTCAAAGTGACCTGCTAAACCAATCTTAATTTCATTGCTGGCATCATCTTGATAAACGTAGGAAATATTGGGGTCACTGGTACGCTGAAAACCACCAATTCCCAAAAATGTATTGAAGGCTTGGTTAGCTAGAGGTGTACCAACTACACTGGTCTGACCTGCTTGAGCTAAAAAGCTATTAAACCATTTTGTAGCGAATGTGTTTGCTCCATAGGTTGTATTTAACGTTGCTCCAAACCAGTCAATTGCGTTGAGACTACTAAGAGTTAAACTTTTACCGCCAATTTGTCCAGAGATGCTGGTATTGTTGAAAAAATTAAAACCCAGTTGTTCGCTACTGGCTGCTAATTCTACGTTACCTGTGGGGTTAGTAGCATTTCCATCTAAGACTTTTTGGACATTAGGTAGGGTACTAGCTACGGGTATAGTAAAATTCCCAGAAACGTCATACACAAAATAGTCATTTGGTGCTGTACCACCAAGAGTTACACCAGTCAAGCTACCAGCATAAGCAGGGGTAGTGGCGATCGCTCCTACACCAACAACTGTAGATATGCCAATAGCAAGTTTTTTCACTAGCTTTTTCATAGTTGATCCGGTCAATTTTAAGAGTAGAGTTTTATAATGTTGTTTCTCAGGATTAGCTGAATTGACTAATAACTGGCTGGTTGGCAAGGTTATCGCTTCAACACACTACCAGTATTGCTACTATTATATTGAGTAGCTAAATACTTAACACTTAATATATAAACATACTTATACTTTTTACATAAAGTTAGTGTATTTTTTCGTAAAAAGTTCAATAATTTTTTCAACTCTCAGAACAAGTTCATACAGCTTACTTACAAAAAAATACGTAAGCGTTCAGCTCATAGCCAAACGCTTGTTATCCATCATATTCAATCTTCTCAATTTTTCTGATTTAACCCAAAAATTGGGCAATTTTCTCAACCGCAGTTTCTAAAATGGCTGGTTCTTGAACTAAGGCAAATCTCACGTAACCTTCTCCAGCTTTCCCAAAACCAGCACCAGGGGAAGCAGCTACACCAGTTTTTTTCACTAACTGAGTACAAAATTCAATGGAGTTTTGACTCCAAACGGGGGGTAGTTTCGCCCAAATATACATTGTGGCAGTCGGTGTGGAGATGTTCCAGCCAATCCGGTGCAGGGCATGAATAAAAGTATCTCGACGTTGACGGAAGGTATGAACTGCGGCTTTGACCCCGGCTTGTGGACCCGTGAGTGCAGCGATCGCTCCATTTAATATGCCCCGATATTGATTAAAATCTACTACGGCTTTAACTCGCCTCAAGGCATCAATTAATTCCGCATTACCAATGGCATAGCCTACCCGAAAACCCCCCATATTATAGGATTTGGACAGGGTAAAAAATTCAATGCTCACGGATTTTTCTGGGTCGGCTTGTAAAATTGAGGGAATAGGTGCAGACTCACTAAACACTAAATCCACATAGGGAAAATCATGTACTAAGACTAAATTGTGTTGTTGACAAAAAGCCACAGCCTCTTGAAAAAAGGATAAAGGGGCGATCGCTGTTGTGGGGTTGTGGGGATAACTTAACACCATCAACTTTGACTGCGCTAAAACCTGTGGGGGAATATCGGTAAATACTGGTAAAAAGTCATTTTCCCCCCGTAATGGCATCGGATAAATTTGCCCACTAGCTAAATATACACCTCCTGCATGGGAAGGATAACCAGGATCTAGCAATAAAGCAAAATCACCAGGGTTGAGAATTGCTAAGGGTAAATGGGCTGTACCTTCCTGAGAACCGATTAAGGGTAAAACTTCCGTTTCTGGGTCAACTTTTACCCCAAATTTCTGTTCATACCATTGAGCCGCCGCTTGACGAAAAGCTTGTGTACCACTAAAAAGTAAATAGCCATGAGTGCTAGGGTCAGGAAGAGATTTAGCGATCGCCTCAATTACATGATTTTGGGCTGGTAAATCTGAAGAACCCAAAGATAAATCAATTAACTTTTGTCCAGCAGCTAAAGCCTCAGCTTTAGCCCTGTCCATATCAGCAAAAACGTTGGATTTTAACGGTTGTAGACGTTGGGAAAATAGCATTTTAGTCATTAGTTTAGAAGGCAGGAGGCAGGAGGCAGGAGGCAGGAGGGAAGAGGCAAGAGGCAGGATAAATCTCAAATTATCTTTTTATCACTATTTATATCTCTCACCTTTCCCTACACCTTCAACTACTAACTAATTTAAATGCTCTTCTAAAAAGCTGAGTAATTTATCTTTGCCAATTACACCTTCCATTGACGCTGAAAGTTGATGATCTTTAATCAACCTTAAAGCGGGTACACCTTCCACTTGATATTGCTTGACAGCAAGAGGGTTAGGATCTACTTCCATTTTCACAACTTTTAGGCGATCGCTGTAGGTTGTTGCCGCTAAGTTAATGAGTGGTGTCATTAGTTGACAAGGGCCACACCAAGAAGCCCAAAAGTAAATTAATACCGGCTGCTCGGCTGTTAATACTTCCTTTTCAAACTCAGCATCAGTAATGGTGATTACACCCTTGCTCATCACAGTCTGCTCCATAAAGTGGCATCGGTTTAAACACACTTACGCCTTAAAATAATTTGTTGAGATAGGATGTAGGATACAAAGTCTAGGGTGTAGTAGAAAAAGTTATATTTTTTATCTACACTTAACATCCTGATCCCTTACATCCAATTTCAATCCTTGACTGTTCAAAATATAAGCGTAAGCTCTAACAAAAATACTTTATCCCAAATTAGCCGTTAGTCATTAGTTTTCCCTCTACCCCTCCTTTCCAGGAAAGGTTTTTAAGTCAAGCAAAAAAGTGGTCAAAGGCAGTTATAGCAAGGATAAAGCAATCAACAGGAGAGATAAATTGTAGTATTATTGCAAAACTTCACAATGTAAGTAGTTATGCAAAATTAATTTCCTACGTGAAGCAAGGGAACAGGGAACAGGGAACAGGGAACAGGAAAATAAGTTGTGTAATTAATTCTGCCTAATTACTTAATATGTAGCTTAGGGTTATTTTATTTTGAAAATCAACTGCCCTAAAATAAATTTTGGACTAAAAGCTAAATTTCCTTAAACCGCAATCAATCACCGAAAATCAATACTTATTCTGATTAATTCGCCAACAAAATTATTTATTTTCAGGTAGAATTGATAAGAATGAAACAGCCCTGGTATTACTTCGCACTGATGGTTGATTTTTCGCCAACATGGTTAATAAGACATAATTAAAATCCCACAACCAAGCAGTGTGGGATCTTCAAACATTTTTGTAAGGCCAATTACATTTGATCCAATTGTCTTTTTAGGGCTTCCAACTCAGCATCAACTGGTGTGGCTGGTGTGGCTGGCGTGGCTTGGGTGCTTGGTTGAGTGGTGTTAGTGGGTTGTGAAGGTGGCAGTTGTTGAGGTGCAGCAGCTGGGGGTAACAATGAAGCTTTGAGGGCTTCTAATTCATAATCAATATCACTGCTACCTTCTAAACGCGCAAATTGATTTTCTAAATCATTACCTACCAACTCACCCACAGATTGAGCCCGGGCTTCTTGCAGCATCACTTTTTCTTCCATGCGCTCAAACGCTGCCATTGCACTGCTAGTATTCATGCTACTAACCATGCCTTGTAATTGCTCTTGAGCTTTAGCGGCTGTAATCCGGGCTTTGAGCATTTCTTTCTTCGTTTTAGCTTCCGAAAGCTTGCTTTCTAGCTGTAATAAATTACGTTTAAGACCTTCTACTTGGGTAGTTTGTTGGTCTAGACTGGTTTTAAGGGCAATACTACTGTCTGCATAGGTTTTTTTGCGTTCCAATGCTTGTCTAGCTAGATTTTCATCACCTTTTTGTAGTGCTAGTTGGGCGTTACGTGTCCACTTGTTGATTTCGTTTTGAGTGTCGTTGTACTGTTTCTCTGTGCGTTTTTGGGCAGCGATCGCTTGCGCTACCCCTTGTTTAAGTTTTACTAAGTCATCCTGCATTTCCAGGATGGCTTGTTCTAGCATTTTTTCTGGATCTTCTGCTTTACTAACTAAATCATTGAGGTTTGCACCAACTACTCGCTTCAGGCGATCAAAGAATCCCATAACTTTGTTTTTCCTTTCGAGATGTACGCGCTGTTTGGAACAGTGAGGTTTTTTTACTTTTTAATAGCTACCTATTACAATGTAATCCTTCCGGTTAAGGTTGGTATCTTTTCTCTATTCTGAATTATGAAGCAGCAATGAGCTATAAGAACGGGGCTTTAAACCCAATTTTTTGGTAACTTAGCTAAAAGTTAAGGTTGTGGATTTTCGGGTAACTGCTCGGAGAAGGAAGCAACTATCTGTTGATTGACCGTTGGGGGGCTGGTTTGTGATTGGGTATCACTTGTTCCCTCCAGCATTTGAGTCTTCATTGCTGCTATTTCCGCATCAATATTATAAGACTTCAACTCAGTAAATCTCTGTTCCAGACCGTCATTGCTTAATTGTCCCATCAGTTCTGATTGCGCTTCAATTTGTAACACCTTGTCTTCCATTCGCTCTAATATGCTCGATGTAGCTGGGGATGACAATTCATTGAGCATTTCTTGAAGCCGATAGGTTGCTTCGGCGGAACGAGCGCGAGCAATAAACATTTCTTTTTTGGTTTTAATTTCCGCAAGTTTTAACTCTAGCTGCTGCATATCCTGTTTTAATTTTACCACTACACTTTTTTGTTGTTGAATTTGATTCAATAGTGCTGTAGCGGTTTCTTGATAGGCATGACGCTTGGTTAAAGCTTGTCTAGCTAGGAGTTCATTTTCTTGTTTTAGCGCTAATTGGGCGCGGCGATACCATTCTGCGGACTGGGATTGAGCTGCTTCTGCTTGACGTTCTGTGCGTTTTTGGGTAGCGATCGCCACTGCTACACTTTGGCGCAGTTGCACTAAATTGGCCTGCATCTGAGCAAAAGCTTCTTCTAGCAGTTTTTCTGGATCTTCTGCCTTATTAACTAAATTACTCAAGTTAGCGCGAATTACTCTCACAATCCGCTTGATTAATTCCATTTTGCCGCCTACACAAATGATTTTTAACTAACCTGTTATTCTGTAGAAATACAGAAGTTAGTTTTTGATGTTCTCTTGTTACTATTTTAATATTTTTTCACCTTTTAAGAATTAAGGTTGTTGAAGACGGGCTTTAATCCCTCTAGATTGTAGTTGTTCTAAACGTCTTTGCACTTGCTCTGGAGTCCTTAAAGCACCTAAATAAATGTATTTTCGGTCAGTGGATAAATAAGCGTCTGGTACAATTTCCCTTGCTGCTAATAATGCGCCTTCATCTTGGTTATCTGTGACTACATGGTAATAACCATCTGCTGCTGGTTGGAGATTTGCAGATAAGGTGATGCTGTTTGGAGTGTTATCGGTTGACGCTGGTGTGGAAATTGGTGCTGTCACCAGGTTTGTGGGTGAAGGAAGGGGAAGGGAAATCCCCTCTGGTATTGTTCTTGATGTAGTGAAAGTTGGTTGTGCTTTTGGTTTCAAACCTACTATATCGTTAGGATCTCTAACTTCTGGAAACTCCTTAGCTGCTAAGTTCGGATATTTGGGGATAGGTGTGGTTTCCGGTGCGACTACAGGCTGAGAATCATTGTTAATTATATCAGTATTTTCCTCAGATGAAGCAGTAGAGTTAGTAAAGAAATTACCTAAACTCATAAGCGATAAACTTTGAGGGTTCAATACGACATAACCCAAAGTTAAACTCGCAAACAATAGCAGTAACATTGAACCAATACCTAAAGGTGACAACAGACTATCACCAGAATCTTTAATAGGACTGGGTTTTGCTTGTACTTGTTCTTGGGCTAAACTCCGCAGTAATGCTTCACTAGATTCTAAATAATCATCTGGTGGTGCAACTGTCTCTTCTGGTGAAAAAAGGTTGTTATTTACCTGCTCATAATTTTTAGTTGGTACTATACTGCTAGAATTAGCCTGTGTTGGTCTACTAATCACTGGGTTAGGAGGTGGAGGGGGTGGGATTTTTGTCTTCACTGACTCCCTAGATGTGACCTGATGATAAGTTAATTTCTCAGTATTAGCTATAGCCAGGGCTAAATTAGTTTTATCTGTGGTGTTTGTATAGATTGCTGGTTGAGTCTTGTCTAATGTAGCTGTAGCCCCGAATTTTTGACGTTGGTTACTGGTAAAAGTCTTGCTACTAACTGAACTGGGTTTGATTTTGCCGTTGCGTGTGCGTCGGTATCGAGATAATTCTTGATCTAGTTGAACTTCCAGACTAGCTAAAGTGGCCGCTAATGGTGGCTTCAGCCTAGATGTTTTCGACGATTGATTGCTAGAATCTATCAGGGGATGTTGACTCATATCTCTCTTCCTGCCTGAAAATAGATGATTAATAGATTAAGTTTAGATATTATTTTTGATGATGCTGG
The DNA here is from genome assembly GCA_035299225.1 of Nostocaceae cyanobacterium. Classification (GTDB taxonomy): domain Bacteria; phylum Cyanobacteriota; class Cyanobacteriia; order Cyanobacteriales; family Nostocaceae; genus DATGXB01. The sequence continues at coordinate 24,893 of DATGXB010000103.1, forward strand.
GAAAAATTATCTCTTTGGAGGGAGATAAAAACTAAATTTTATTTTAGCTAGATTCATTTAATCATAGGATGTCTTTAAAGTCAGTTAACGATATTATCAATCTTCTGGTACGGCAAGGTAAATTGCAACCGCCTCCCATTATTCGCTTGCTTCAAGTTTGGCCGGAAGTGGTGGGGGCTAGTATTGCGACTTATACTCGTCCTGTATCAATTCAACGTAATGTTTTGTGGGTGGCAACTGCCAGTGCTGCTTGGGCGCAAAATTTAACTTTTCAACGCCAAGCTATTGTACAGAAAGTTAATCAAAGTTTAGAAACTCCTGTGACAGATATTCGCTTTTCTACTGCTGAGTGGAAAAGGTCAAGCTATCAGGCCAAGGTCAAGTCTACCACTATATTGGAAAATCATCCAAGTTATACGGGTAATTCTGAACAAAGCCTACCTCAACCAAGTTTAGATCAAGCTCACACTACTTTTGCACGATGGGCTGAAACTGTCAAAGAGCGATCGCAAAATTTACCCCTCTGTCCTCAATGTCAATGTCCTACTCCCCCTGGTGAACTTCAGCGTTGGGGTATTTGTTCTTTCTGTGCTGCAAAGCAGTTTGCTGTTTAGATAATTAGGTCAAGGGGGAAGTCTTATTTTTTGCTCTATTCCCCATTTCCTCTTACTCAAAAAAATTTAAAACTAGAGTTTTAACTTTGATCCCCAGCCAGTTTTAGACAAAATTTAGTATGTGGTTACTCCAGTAAACATTTACAAATATAACGAGAATCTAAAAATATCATAAAATTTATTTTTTCATCATTAAGGCTAGAACCTAGATACAATAATCACTTTTTGCCTTTGATCCCGGTTTTGTTATAGACGCAAAATATTAAGTGTGATAGTTAGCCTTAACAGCACTAAAGATGGGACAAAATGAAAACAAATAAACATTTAACATCAGCTTGTAGATATTGCCGTCATTACCAGCCAGAGGGTCGTCGTGGTGGAACGTGTCAGCAATTAGGAGTGCCAGTACAAGCGTGTTGGAAAGCTTGTTCTCTAGCCTTACCAGCTTTTGCACCTTCCTGGGAAAGCTTGGAAGATGCCTGGAGTTTGCCATCTGCCACACCTGTTTTGTCAGCAACAAACACTTGCAATTCAGACTTAGATCATGTTGCCCTTGTTCCTAGTGATGAAACAGGTCTAAATTCTCAAACAGTGTTAATTTAAATGTTTGAGATTTGTCTAATTAATTTTTCTGTATTTAAAATAAAATTTGTCTTTAAATCTTTACAATTTTTCATGTTGCGAACTTTGAAATATAAATCGCACCTTAAACCAGGGTGCGATTTTTACAATGACATTTTTACAGGCTATGGTAGTGTGCGGAATGAGGAAATAACCATTCAGCTAGACAAGGGTAAAACATTGATTAATCAATCTTCTTACTTCCTGCCTCCTGCCTCCTGCCTCCTGCCTCCTGCCTCCTGCCTCCTGCCTCCTGCCTCCTGCCTCCTGCCTCCTTGCACTAGGGTAGCCAAGGGAAATCTCGAAAGTTGGGAGGACGCTTTTCTAAGAAAGCCTGTTTTCCTTCTGTTCCTTCTTCTGTCATGTAATAGAGTAAGGTGGCATTTCCGGCCAGTTCTTGTAAACCTGCTTGTCCGTCACAATCAGCATTAAAGGCTGCTTTGAGGCAACGAATGGCTAAGGGGCTTTTTTGTAAAACTTCTTGTGCCCATTTAATTCCTTCTAATTCCATCTCTGCAACCGGGACAACACAATTTACCAAACCCATATCTAAAGCTTCTTGGGCATTATATTGACGACAAAGAAACCAAATTTCCCGTGCTTTCTTTTGTCCCACAATGCGGGCTAAATAACTAGCACCGAAACCACCATCAAAACTGCCTACCTTCGGCCCAGTTTGTCCAAAGATGGCATTATCAGCTGCAATGGTCAAGTCACAAATTAAGTGTAGGACATGACCACCACCGATCGCATATCCAGCCACTAAAGCAATTACCACTTTCGGCATTGACCGAATTAAACGCTGTAAATCTAACACATTTAATCGGGGAGTACCTTCTTCATCTATATAGCCTGCTTTTCCCCGCACACTCTGATCACCACCAGCACAAAAGGCATATTTTCCATCGGTGTGAGGTCCTGCACCCGTAAATAGAACTACACCAATATTAGTATCTTCACGAGCATCACAGAAGGCATCGTATAATTCAAAAACGGTTTTAGGGCGGAAAGCATTACGTTTATGAGGACGGTTAATGGTGATTTTAGCCATACCGTCGGCTTTGTGATAAAGAATATCTTCGTAAGTTTTAACAGGTTGCCAGTCAATTTGCATAACAATAAACTGCGGTGTAGTGCTTGTGAATTTTACCGCGTGGGGAGAGGCGATATGACTAGAAATATTTATTTCGCGCTAAGTCGCAAAGACGCAAAGCAGCGATCGCGCATTCAATCAAGATGATGGTAATTTACTGCTATGGACAGTTGAGAATGGGGAAAAGGAGAAAAGGAAAATTACTGCATTCCTGATCTCCCTGACAGTAAAATTACTGGGATCGTCTCATTCTGTTAATTTCACGTTGTAACTCTTCAATTTGTCGGCGTAGTTGTTCAGCTTCAGGGTTAGAGCTTTCAGCTGGGACATTGACCGCACCATTAGCAGGCGATCGCTGATAATTACCTTGGCGAATTTGTTGATATTCGGCTGATTTTGCCCAATCTTGTAAATATTTTACCCGTTCTACTGGGAAAGGATGAGTTAACATCAATCCTTGCGCCCCAATATACCAAAGAAATTTATACAATTGGTTTAATCCATCTTCATCTAAAGCTTGATAATTTTCGGACTGTTGAGTAAATTCTTGTAAACTACATTCATGGGCAAATTTTTGACTACCTCCAGAAAGTTTCATCATAGATGACATGACTGGATTCAAATCATCCATCACTAGTAAAGCTGCCCGATCTGCTGATAATTCTGCCTTGCGTCGCCATTCAAAAAAGGCAAAAATTAAACCTTGACTGACTAAACTACCAAGTCCTAAAGTTAACTCACTCAATAGCGAAGCCGCATTCATAGCCCAGATCGCCATTTGAATTAGAATAGTATGACTACACTTAATATGACCCAACTCATGGGCCAGCACTGCCCGAATCTCGGCTTCATCAAGCAAGTCCAGTAAACCTGTATTTACTACTATGTAAGGATGTTCATGGCCTAAAGCATAGCTATTTACCTGGGCATTTTGGGCTACAAACAGTGCAGGTTCTGGGTAAATGTCCAAATCTCGTACACATTCCCGAAACATTTGGTAAATAGTGGAATATTGGCGCGGGCCAACTTGGATGGAGTTGCCCATTAGGTAGATAAATTGCGGGCGTTCGTAGAAATATTCCACAAACTTACGGGCTACTAAATCAAAGCCGGGTAAGCTGCGTAAAGCTTGTTCGGCTTGGGTATCTAGCGGATGTCTAAAGGCTTCGCTGGAGATTCCTGTGTAGGTTGGCATAATTTCCGGGGGTTTTGTCTTGTGGTTAGTTGGTAGAGGTGGGTTTTGGTCGAAAGTTTTTGTATATTGACCAAAATTATCCCCTCAAAGAGCCCATACAGTGGTCAGTAACCAGCAAACAAACAAATGGCAACTGACAACTCATTAATGACAACATAATAGAAATGGGGCGATTCGGAAAAAGTCACTTTTATGGGATTAGAAGCGCGTGATTGAAGCAGAAGTTCATTTGTCGTTACATAACTTCCTGCGATCGCAGGCGGGGTTTCCTTCCTGGCCCCATCACTTGACGATGGCGAGATTGGTAGCCCGTGCCTTACGTTTGGGGCGCAGTGCCCTGATTCAAGTCGGGGCAATGTCTGGTTATCAAGGCCGATATCGTACTAGTTTTATCGCCTCCGCTTTGATGTGGTATGGACCTGTAATTATTGTTGCCAAAGAAGCAGTACAGCAACGGTTGTTAAAGGTAGAAATTCCCCGTCTACAGCAGTGGTTATCTGCTAATAAACCTATCAGAACAGGTGATAGTTGGCCTAGTTCTGAGTTTCAAGGTTTACTGTTAATTTCTCCTTCAGCTTGGTTAAAGGCACAGCTGGAGGGAAACAATCAATTTCCTCCGGGTATTCCGACAATTATTGATGGAGTGGATGATTTAGAGGAGTGGGTCAGAGCACAACTGACTCAAACTATTCAGCCTCATGATTGGGATCAGTTAATGCTGGCTTGTCCTCAGCAAGCGGAAGTCATCCGGGAAGCTAGGGTACAACTGACACATCAATTATTTAAACATCCAGCTAATCCTTATGAATGTTATTTAATTTCTCAACTAGAAGCGGAAATTTTACAAAAACTTTTCTTTTCGGTGGATGGATTTGCGGATTTACCCGATAATTGGCAGCATTTTCGGCAAAACTTGCCAAATTCCACACATTTACTCTTATGGTCAACTCTAGCCCGTCGTCAAGGTTTATTTTCTTTACATTATGCTCCAATTGAGTTAAATCCAGTTTTGACCCCGATTTGGCAACGTCAACCTGTGGTGTTAATTGGCAGTGCATTAGAACCAGAAACAGATGCACCTCTATTTCATCAACGATTGGGTTTAAAGGATTTAACTTGTTTAAAGTTTTCCACTGATAGTCAAGCTGAAGCTATTCAGTTGTATGTGCCTTATCAATTGCCTTTACCGAACACGCCAGAATTTCAAGCTGCATTTATTCACCAAGTACGAACTTTAGTTTGTCTAAGTGCCACTGCTCCCGGAATGACAGTGGTGATGGTAGGAGATGTACCTCTTAAGGCTAGGGTGGGAGCAATTTTAGCGGCGGAATTCGGTTCAAGGGTACAGGTAGAAAAGACTTGTTTGGATGAAAATGGGATTTTGGTAAGTGGGTGGGAATTTTGGCGGGAACATCAAGCCGTTTTACCAGCACCACAATTGTTAATTATTGCGACGTTGCCTTTACCTTCTTTAGAAAATCCTTTGGTGGCTGGTAGAGTGGCCTACTATAAGCGATCGCATCAAGATTGGTTTCGCCTCTATCTCTTACCCACAGCCCTGAATGAACTCCAACGAGCGATCGCCCCTGTGCGCGAAAATCAGGGTATAGTAGCTTTGCTTGATAGTCGGGTGATTAACCGCAGCTATGGCGCTCAAGTTCTCTCGGCCTTAAGTCCTTCAGCTCGGTTAAATTATCTTGATCCCAGTTTGTTTACTTCAGATAATCAGGAAAATTCCGCTTAAAGAGGCAGGAGGAAAGAAGCAGGCTTGCACCTTGCACCTTGTACCCCTATTTCTTCCACTCCGCACTCCACACTCTCATCTGCTATCATGCCCTCAGTACAAATCTCAAATCCACATTGCCAACTTATGGGTGAAGCAAAACGTCGTAAAGCCACAATGGGAGAACAATACGGACAAGAGGCTAGAATCTTGCCTTCGATTCCCATCACTAAAACACAAGCTCAACAATTTGTTACCTGGACTACACGCGGTGCTTGGATAGGTATTGGTGCGATGGTGGCAGTTTGGTTCACTGTCCGCTTTATCGGCCCAGCTTTTGGATGGTGGCAAGTAGTAGCTTGAATTCAGGGATGTCCATGTTCAGTGGATGGGGCAGATTAAGGATCAAATTTTTTTGATCCCAAATACAGCAGGGAACAGGGAACAGGGAACAGGGAACACTTCGGCTGCGCTCAGTGCAGTGCAGGGTTGAAAGTCTCTTTGTATAAGAGTTTGTTCCAAAAATTTGTACCTCATTTACCTGAAACGGGCTGTAAGTTGATCTAAAACACCTGCCCCTACTACTTCAATACTTGTCTATTCAAGAGCTACTGGGTGCAGTTTAATATTCTTAACATTTCGTTAACTTGCTTTCAGTAATAGGTTTTCAGTTCAAGTAAGCTATAATCTATAGGCAGCTTTTTTAGTAATTACCTGATTATTCTGTAAATCACTCCTAAATTTCACCCCTTAGTTTGTATACCAACAGGTATACTCCTTATGGCTTTGATCATCTCTGGTTAATTAGCGATCGCTACGGCATTTACTAAACTGCACGTTAAAGAAAAAACTATTCAAATACAATGAAAGTGCAGAAAAAACGCGAAAGACTGCTTAATATTGGCTTAATACTGAAGATTTGACAGCACACAGCCTATAGAGGGAATTTTCCGTAGTTGACTACAAGCAGATTTGAGTTAGGCTGAAAGCGGACTATCCTGACCGAGCAGCGATCCAGACAGTCCCTTATGAAGACTATGTTAACTTTGGTAATTCTGTCTGAGATTTTTTGCTTACAAACTGAATAGTTTGATACGACATACACAATCGTTATCCACTAACCTAACAAGGTAATCAATTAACGACTGCAAAATTTCTGGGAATTGTGATGAATAGTTTACAATACCAGTTGGTAGGAAAATCTAAAGAAAATATAAAAGAGACTCAAATGACTGTGGTGTCTGGAGGACAAAAGTGTTTCTGAGACTAGCACATCAACACCGACAATTCGTTCAAGACTTGGTAATGAATCTCCAAGCTCTAGCAATTGTACTAGAACGACACGGTTATCCTGCTTCTTGCTATACCTGTGGCGACCAAATGAACAGTGCATCATTCATGGTCAGCTTGGGGGACAATCACTTAATTCGTTTTTTAGTATCTGACTATGGGATCACTTGGACAGAAATGCGGGATGACCGTGAACTGATGAAATTAGAAGGTGCAGAAGCTATTAGTCAACTACAGGAATTAGCTAATCTTGTCAAGCAAACTGTACAACCTGTGACAGTTCCTAAAGCCCTAGCCAAGAAATGTTAAGTTACCAAAAAATTGGGTTTAAAGCCCCGTCCTTTGAGGACGGCTTTTTGGTAGAATAGTGGAAACAGGCAGGGCCTTGTCTGTTGGGCAAGATAGTGTAAGACGGGGTAGACCTGCAACTGTTGTTTGAACCCAGAATCTCCGCACTTTTAGGGCGGGGAATATGTCAATAGAGTTGATGGTAGATGGGAAATTATTTGTCGGTATTGGTAATTGGTAATAGTAGCTTGATTATTCTCGCCTGTTGCCCATTCACCATTACCGGAATAGTTGTTTTTATAGTAGGGAACAGGGCTGAAACCCCTTTAGCATCAGGCTTTATTATTAACTTTTTACTTCCTCTACTGAAAAGTCACTGTAAGTATTTGTATAAAACTAAACTCTCCATAGCAACAGGCGAAAGGAAAGTGAGCAAGATGAGGAGGTTATAAATCTAAAATCCAAAATTCTTTAGAGTTAATCACAGCAGTTTTGCTTGTTTATGGCTTATTCATTTCCGGGGATGAATCCCTATTTACAACATCCTTCCCTGTGGGCAGGAATCCATCATCGGCTGATTACCGCTATTGCCAATCACTTCTCCCCTAAACTACGACCTAAGTACATTGTAGCAATTGAGGAGCGAGTGTATGAGGTAAATGGTGATACATCTCTGCTTGTGGGTGTACCTGATGTTTCCGTGCAAAGCTCCCCTGCTGTAGCTCGTTCTGAATCAAATTTAGTGGTTTTTTCCCCCACCACATCACCAATAGAAGTTTTGTTACCAATACCAGAAATTATTACAGAAGCATACTTAGAAATTCGGGCTGTAGAAACAGAAGAAGTAGTGACAATCATCGAAGTGCTTTCTCCCAAAAATAAACAAATGGGAATAGGGCGGTTGCAATATGAAACAAAACGCCTGAAAATTTTGGGTAGTGCCACTCATTTTGTCGAAATTGATTTATTACATCAGGGAAATCCGATGCCCATGATGGGGCAATTTTTACCAACTCACTATCGAATTATAGTCAGTCATAGCGAAACTCGTCCCAAAGCAAAATATTACGGGTTTAATGTGCAAGATGCGATCCCGGAAATTCCCATACCTTTGAAGAGTGGAGAAATAGAACCAAAAATCAACCTTAAGTGCTTGCTGGATGAGATTTACGACCAAGGCAGCTATGATTTAAGAATTGATTATAACCGTCCCCCTATTCCTGCTTTGTCAGAAGCGGATCTGGTTTGGATGAATAGAATCTTGACTAAATAGGCAAATACTTGATGACTTAAATGCTGAATCACTTCGTCTAATTTTTGGGAAGTTGAAGCTATAATATAGAGATTTTATGTTAAGATTAACAACAATGCCGTGCCGATTAGCTGCGACTCTGTACTTGCTAATTACTCAGTCAATGTTGAATGGTAGTTTATTTTTTGTAATAAAACAGCGATCGCTAATCTTCCAACAAAAAGCGATCTCCCCCGTCAACAAATCGTACTTTTGTAAAGAAGCGATCGCACCCTGTAAATAAAAAGCGATCGCCTCCCGTAAACAAATCGTACCTCACTTAAACCCGATCATGGCTATCCCAGAACTTGAGCAACAACTCTTACAGCTTTCCCTCAACGATAAATTGTATATCATCCAACTACTTGCCCAAAGCCTGACTGAACTAGACTTTAGCCAAGGCTGTGCATTACTAAAAACCCTTACAGAGTCTCTACAACCAGCAACCGAAACCCCAGAATATCCCCTGTCTCAATTTTATGGATGTATCCAAGACGAAGCATTTTTTCGCCATCCCCAAGAACAACCATCAGAACGCGAGCCAATCCAATGAAATTCCTGCTGGATACTAACACTTGTATCATCTATTTGCGTGGGAAAAATACAATCTTAAAGCAGAAATTAGAATCTACTCCAACTAAAGATATTGCCGTTTGTTCAATTGTTAAAGCCGAGCTATTTTATGGTGCAATTAAAAGTGCCAACCCACAACGTAATCTTACCCTACAGCAAGAATTTTTATCCCAATTTATATCACTAACTTTTGACGATCGAGCCGCAATGGAATTTGGAGTGATTCGCTCTCAGCTAGAAGCATTAGGTACGCCAATCGGAGCTTATGATTTACAAATTGCGGCGATCGCACTCACAAATAACTTAACCCTGATCACCCATAACACTAGAGAGTTTCAGCGTGTTAATAACTTACCAATTGAAGATTGGGAAATAGATCAATAATCAAAGAATATCGTTCAAGCGATCGCACTCTCACAAAAAAGCGATCGCCCCTGTAAACAAATCGTACTCCGTATCAAAAATCCAGAAAATTCATACTAAACTAGATATAACGCTTTATTGAGCTAACCTATGGAAGCCATTGAATTTAAGACGATTATTCATAACGGTGCAGTTGTTATTCCCCCACAATATTCATCTCAGTGGGAAGGTAAAGTTATCCGTGTGATTGTTTTAGATGATGCAGAACTTTTGTCAAAACCTGTGGAAAAGCTAAAAAAAACTATTTTCCAGGCCATTTCTTTAAACACTCAAGGATTTGACTTTAATCGAGAAGAAGCTAATGTCCGATAGAGTTTTTCTTGATACTAATATTTTAATCTATGGGTATTCCCAGGATGAACCTGATAAACAACAGCGTGCCTTTGAGTGTGTTCAATCAGGTGACGTTTGGATTAGCACCCAAGTTCTCAATGAAACAATTAATGTTTTAAAACGGAAGTTTCTCTTAGAATACTCTCAAATTAGGGCTGTTGTTGAAGAATTTACCAAACAGTTTGAAATTGCGATCGTTTCCGTTACCACCATTGAAACGGCTCTGAATTTAGCAGAACGTTATCAGTATACTTACTTTGATAGCTTAATTGTAGCGAGTGCCTTAGAAGTAGGTTGTCAGATCCTCTACAGTGAAGATTTACAAGATGGTCAGCAAATAGATCATCAATTAACGATTATTAATCCTTTTAATTCTGAATATTTGGGGATAACTTGAATTTGGCAGTATTTGATCATCCACTACGATCGCACCTCCCCACCAAAAAGCGATCGCCTACGCTTTTGGGTTTCGCCATCGCACAAAAAAAATATTGCCAATATTCCATATATAGAATATATTGAACTTATGGAATAGAATATTATCTTTGATCCCGATTTTAGAATCTGGTTTTATCAACAAGAGCAAGGATTTCAGGATGAGACATTTGCTGTACTAAAAGTGTTAGCAGAATTGGGTCCAACACTTGGAAGACCACGAGTTGATACTCTCAAAGGTTCTTGCTTCAATAATATGAAAGAGCTACGGATTCAATACAAAGGAGAACCTTGGCGCATTTTATTTGCCTTTGACCCTCAAAGACAGGCTATTTTGTTAGTTGGAGGTAATAAGTCAGGAAATAAACGGTGGTATCAGGAAAATATACCTATTGCAGACCAACGATATGAAAAATATCTGGAAACACTTAAAGAGGAGAATAAATGACAAAATATACAACCTTATCTGAAGAATTAAATCAACTTCCTCAAGAGAGACAAGAACTAATTGAAGCAAGAGCTTTTCAAATTCGTCTGGAAGAAATTACTCTCAAACATCTACGGGAAAAACTCGGTTTATCTCAATCAGAATTAGCAGAACGTTTGGAAGTGCAGCAACCAGCAATTTCTAAGCTGGAACGCAGGCAAAATTTGGAATTAAATACACTTCGAGCAGTTGTAAATGCTTTGGGTGGAACGATGGAAATTATTGTCAGAATCCCCAATAAAGACCCTATACTTCTGAGTGATTATCAAGAATAGGAACTTGTTACTTTTGCGCGATCGCTATAAAGCGGGCGTTTCGCCATCGCCTCCGTAAACAAATCGTTCTCTGGCTTACGGCATCGTGGAAATATCACCGACAATTGAAAAGGTGCGTTACTATTTACATAACACACCCCACTGGCTATCGTATAAACTTAATTATTATCAAACAATGAGGTCTATCTGAATTACTTTACATCATAATTTGGGATCTACCGCTCCCCTTATGGCTCGTTAATACTAAAATTCCAAGTTAGCAAACTCCTTAATCTAAAGTTCTCAAAATTACGAAAGCCATAACCTAACCTTTTAATTAGCTTCAATTTATTATTAATGCCTTCTACCATTCCATTCGTTGTTCTGTTGTCAAAATAACCGACTATTTCTCCAAACCACTTCATTATTGTTCTTATACTTTCAGGAAACAATTTAGCAGCATCATAAAGCCAATCTAACATTTTCTCTACCCCTTCTCCCCATGATTCTGCTGTTTCATATATCTTTCTAAAAATTTCTTTTTTTTCATGCATTTCCTTGAGTTTTGGGAATTCATTCTGCACCTGTTCTAACTTCTCTTTTTGCTTTTCATTTAATGATTCTTCGTTTTTTAATAAACTATATTTACTCTTATTTATCACCTGTAATTTTGCTTCTTTTTCTGACTTATTCTTCAATTTTTCTACAGCTTTTTTCTCAGTCTTTCTAGCTGCATCTAATTCATTATTTACTATTCTCATTACGTGAAATCTATCGGCTGTTACATCTACATTTGGCATCAATTCTTCTACTAAACTTTTATAACCAGTCCAGAGATCAATGCTCACTTCTTTTATTTGTGATAACAACTCTGAACCCAGTAATAGCAAAACTTTTCGTAAATCTTCCTTCTTTCTTGACTTGACTATTTCTATTGGTCTTCCTGTGTCCAAATCAACTAATACTGCTAAATAATTACCTTGTCCTGTTACCAGCGTAATTTCATCCAGTCCTATTCTTGTTATTTGACTCAAATCTATGTTTTCTATTTTTTTTTACTTGTGATTCTAGCATTGATTCTATTTCTTCTTCTGTTAAATCATTTCTTCTGGCTGTACTCCGAATATTACTATCTAATACTTCCTCGACTATTTTTTTAGCCAATCTCTGAGTATATCCCTTTTGTTTATCTATAAAATCCAACTCCTCTCTACGAGACGCTTCGCGAACACTAAATACCCTCTGGCAATTTTTACATCTAAATTGTCGGCGATTTATTCTTAATAATACACTTCTTTCTCCCCAAGGTAAATCCTGCACTGTTCGCCAGTGATTTTGGTGTATACTATTACTTACCGTTCTACAATCTGGACAAGTACAATGTTTTTGCTCTTTTTCAGCTTCTACAATTATGCCTACCCCTTCAATTTCTGAATATCTTAATACTTTCATTCCTGGTAGATTCAGCACTTGTTCTACTGATATTTGCATAAATACATCCAAAATTTCAATTCTTATAACTTTATTATAAATAACTTCATCCTTGGTAGGCTAAAAAGTCCATAAGTCTTTACTCAGCCAGGCTTTCGTATTACTGGTATTCCATTTTCAAGCGTTTTGTTTTATATAAGCCTTGTTTCTTTACATAAAGAGAGCGGTAGAACCATAATTTGTTCGATTCATCGTCAATTCATAAGACCAAATGATTGAGCTACCAGATTGTTCCATAAAAGCTCTAACACTAAAAGGCTCATTTTTGGCAAATTTATCATCATGGTTAGACATCTTGTGCCAAGCTTCTTTTGCAGGATTAAGACCAGATTCATTTATTACTCCGATATCAATCTTTCTTTCTGTAGGAGGCCATGAAGCTGAAAATTGTACAAATTTTCCGGTCTTTCCAATTTCATAGTTAGAAGCAAAGGAAAATACACCTTCCTTTTGTATAATTCCACTTACAGGAGATTTGGCACCTTCTGAAAATTGCCGACCAGCTATGCTGAATGGCTCAATTTCGTCAATGGGCCAGTTTGCCCAGTAATTGTAAGCACCTACGCGGGAAAGAGTATATGGAGTTTTATTCACTACCTGAATAACAAACTTTTGTGAGTATTTTACCTGTCCTATTATTTTGTTTACAGGTGTATTGTCATCAGTAGCAACATTAAAGTTATCACCTACGGTTTTTGGACAATTTGAGTAGCCTTGAGAGACAACTAAAAATGACACTTTTGGATCTAAGTCGCTAAGATTTTGTACTGTGGCTCTAGCACCACCAAGGTCATATTTCTTAATTACTCCTTCACTATTAGGAGTTAGTTCCACAGTATCTTCGGTATTTTTATATAGAAAAGATACTTTTGCCTTTTGATCTGCGCTCTGGTTCTGAAACTTTACGACAGTTTGACCTTGAGAGGTTTGTTCAATATAATATGAGTAATTCTTGGACAGAATTGTAGGGAAATTGCAAATGACTTGCAGTTGTTCTGATGATTGAGCTAGAGCAGAACTCACTACACCACTAAAAGCAACTATGACTGCCAGTACGCAAGAGGCTAAAATAAGAAATAAGCTATTCATTGATGGTAATTGAGGGAATGAAAATTGGTCGTTGGTGATTTTAAGGATGAAAATAATTTTGCATCAATCCAAAACCCTTGTAGAAACATTACATGGAATGTTTCTACACTCCAGAATCATAGACAAATTAAGCAACGCCGGAAAATTAGATTGCCTGTTAAATTGTTACTAAGTCCTATGAAAGAGCAATACCTTTGCCAATTTACGAGGGTAATCTGATGATAATCTGAGCGTGAACTCCTTTAATCCTGTAACTTGGCAAAAATCATCAGTCTTAAAAATTCCTTCTGGGTTTCGCCGTAAGGATTTTTTATTGTACAGACTGTAGTAAACTCGCAAAATAGAGGCAATGTAAGCTTGCTACATGGCAAAGAAAAAGCTTATGGCTAGGTTATCTAGGCAAAAACGGCAAAAACGGCAAAATTCATATAGCCTCTTAATTTGGCGAAGGTGTTGAAAGAGAGCACCTTTTTAAAAGGTAAAAGGAGCTCTCTCTATCAGCTATTTAACGCCAGCAACGGTCAAGAACACATCGTTATTATCTAAGTCGCTAATATTTTGGACTGCGACCTGATTACCACCAAAATTATACAGTTTCTTAACTGACCCAATAGTGCCAGCAGGGATATTAACAATATCACCTTCGGGTCCATAGAAAAAAGCGATTGATGCTGATTGGCTAACGCTTTTGTTCTGCAAACTTACTACAGTTGTAGTTTCAGTAGTTGAGCCTCTGGGAATAACGTATTTTACGCCTTTAACAAGACGAGTAGGAATATTGAATTCGATACGGGTGTCACTTGAGCTTTGAGCGTGAGCAGGGCTAGGTAGTAGACTTACGCTGCCCAATGCAACTACAACTGCCAACATACAAGATGCTAAAACACGAAATAAGCGATTCATTTTGATTCTCCTTGTTGGAAATTTAAGGGGCTTTTTCTTCCCACACCTTTTAGACGTTTTACAAACCCAATTTGGGAATTTTTCGACTTAGAGGTAAATTTTCTCCCCAAAAATTCACTCTCAACCTCTAGAACTTTTGCCCCGCTTACTTTTCAGCCGTTTTAAATTCTGCTCTACTTCCCCACGAGCCGGATACAATAACTGCTGACTCAATGCTGTTTTATAAGCTTGTATCGCTTCCGACTTATCCCCTAACCCGATTAAGGCTCTACCTAACCAGTAATTAGCTGTAGCCGGGTTAAAGGTTCTCAATTCTTGACTTCCTTGATAAGCGGTTTCCCACCAGCGCTTACTAGCCTTGGCATCCTTCAGCACTTGGTAACTTTCTCCTAGCCACACCGCAGCCGGTACAGATTGCAGATAACCCTCTGCTGGTAAAAATTCCACTCCTTTCTCTAACGCTTCTACTGCTTCCTGATGTTTTCCCGCTAAAGCTAATACCCGTCCATGACGAAACCAAGCATCTGCTAACTGGGGTTGTAGTTTTGTTCCCTGTGCGGAAACACTACAGCCGAGTTCAATATCTTGGAAATGTTCTACTAATACCCGCCCCGCAGTTGCCCAAATACTCCAGCGTTCAGGAAACTGTCTTAGCATTTCTTCTACTATGGGACGCAATTCTGCTAAACGGTCGGCAGCAGGTAATATTTCACACAATGCCCGATAAATTTCACAATCATAAGGATACAGATGATAAGCTTTTCCCATCATTTCCGCCGCTTGCTGATATTCTCCAATGTCAAATAAGCAGCGCCCGTAGAAATACCAGCCGTTAGGATGTTGGGGATGTTCGGCGGTAAATTTGGCTAACACTTCCACACCTTGCGCCCATTCCCCCCGCAAAATGTGATAATACGCCAGGGATTTGTGCGCTTCAGCACTGTGGGGAGTGTGTCGCAGTGTGGTAGTAATCATGTTTTTGGTCTGCTTTCCCTCTTGACCAGTAACCAATCTGATCTGACAACGCTGGTCAATGTGTCTTTGCAGCACCCGAAAATCATCACCAGCCAAGGCTATAAGCTTGTTTAACCGTCCTCTAGCGGCGGTAATATCCCCCCACGCAATCAGCGCATCGTAGCTGTAAATGAGGGCTACAAAGTCCTCTGGGTTAATTGACAAAACCTGCTCTAAGGCACTAATTACCCCTAGAGGATTCTCTTTGTACTGATGCACCTGTGCTAAAGCCAACCAATGAACTACTTTTTCCGGTTCTAAAGTAGCGGCTAAATTAAAGGCACTGATAGCATTTTGATCATCACCATGACAAATGGCAATTAAGCCTTGAATATGATGGCGAGTTCCTTGATTTTCGGACAATAATAAAGCCTGTTCATATACTTCTAAAGCCTCTTGTTCGAGTCCAATCATCTGCAATATTTTTCCCAGTTTTAGCCGGACATCAATTAATTGAGGTTGTCGTTCAATTACTTCTTGATATTCAGTAATGGCTTGTGGCCAGTTTCCCATTTCATACAGTAAGTCAGCCAGTTCTAATCTTTTTTTCCATCCTTGCGGATATTTCTGGACATACTTATTTAAGGTGATTAATTTCTGGTCTTGTCTAGCTGTTCTTTCTTCTATGACAAGGTGAAAATTCATCTCCAGTCCAGACAATTTGTAGAACTGTACCAATAATGTGGTAAAGTTTCCAAGCATATTACAGTTACTTTATAGTTAATCTCTTGATTCTGGCTTTTTGTTGTGATGGATGATTCCCAGTTACACATCACTATTTCATCAAATTGAAACTCTTCTTCAGATTTAAACTCTTTTACTGTGGGAATGGCTCTTTTTAAGAAGGGTGAGATGGAATCTAAAGACGTATTCTCTTGTCCTGCGAGGTACTTATTTAACTGCTTTTGCAGAATGCTTCGTGCTTTTTTAATCCGTTTGCGAACGTTCTCTTCAGATATAGTGAGTTGTTTGGCAATATCTGAATAAGATTTTTCTAGTATGTAACGTAAAACGAAGGGATGACGGAGTTTGTCAGGCAAGGATTCAATTCTCTGGTGGAGATATGTCCACATCTCCAGATGTAAAATATTGGATTCGATCAATTCTTCTTTGGCAGCAAGTTCTAGATGCTTTGCAAATAATTTGGCTTCTCGTTTGCGTTTTCGATGCACATCCATACAGAAGTTATAGATAACTTGAGTTAACCACTCTTTAGGATGTATGGTTTTACTTGCATATTTTGGCCAGACATTCCAGGCTTTGAGCATTGCTTGACTCAGTACATCTTCGGCATCATGAGAATTACCACCCATCCACCGTAAACAACAAGTATAAAGATACTCTTTATGTAATTTCCATAATTGCCAAAAATCCCAGTAATTATTTTTATTTTGAGGCAAAGCCCTGGATTGGTTTGGTTTTGGCAATACGTTCCTGATTTCCAGCCCTGATAAGGAGAACAAAAGTTCTTGTTCTGCTTGCGCTTGTATCGCTGATTCCCTGTTCATGATTCTAACCCTGAGAAATAATGCACCGTATAAAAGGCTATAAAGGCAGATATACACAAAGTATTTCTTTTAATTGTACTTGGGTTAGTCAATTCAGAATTCAGGTATTTTTTCAGTTAAATTCAGGTATTTTTTCAGTTTATTTCAGGGAGCAAAAAGGTAGAAATATTTAAAAATGTAAAGTCAAATCTCGTTTTAAAGCTTTTAGGAATAACTATATTCTGCTTTGCTAAACTAAATGCCACTTATACTGTAAGTTTGTTTGAATATTGCTCTCGGTGTAAGGTAGAATTGGGAGTTGGCGATCGCCTAATTTGGGCATTTCGCCCTAGCTTGCTCATACTCTGATTTTTTCCACTATGTCTGAAGCAACAGTAAATCAACCAAAACTACCAACCTCTGCATTAGCTAATTTAGCTGCTAACACGGATGAAAATTGGTTTGAGTACCCTATTAGAGTGCAACCCCATCACACGGACTATGGTGGTATGGTTTGGCATGGTCATTATTTAACATGGATGGAAGCCGCACGGGTAGAGTGCTTACGCTCCATTGGTGTTGATTTTGCGGATTTAGTCGCTTTAGGTTGTGATTTGCCTGTTGTAGAGTTGTCTATCCGTTACCATCGAGCTTTACAATTAGGGATGCAGGCTATTGTCAGAACACGGATGGTAGAAGCTACAGGTGTACGAATTAACTGGGATTACACAATAGTTTCTCCCGATGGACAACAATTATACCTCACTGCTCAAGTTACCCTAGTAGCAGTAGATCGAGAACGTGGTAAAATTATGCGCCAGTTACCTCCTGTTGTTCAGGATGCCCTAGCCAAAGCTTCTACAATGGGAAAATAAATAGACTGTTTTGTATTTTTTATTCTTTATCTCTACTGGGATGGCTGGGTAATAGTTTGGGCAATTTGTGTGATTTGCCGCCAAATATCCTGCGGGGTAATCCCAAAACCCAAATACAATAAGATCAAAACAGCAGCAATAATCAAGGCATTATTAATTGTTGTTTTGAGAATTTTCCAAAAAATGACAAAAGCAATGACAGCAAAGATGATTGTTTCCAGCATAAGTAAATCCCTGGAATGCTAAAGAGAGTTGTATTAGATGAATATGATAGTATTTGCGGGTAGAATTACTGATACTGAAGCTCGAACACCCGATTAAAATTAGCTCACAAATGTAGATAGGACTTTTTTTTACTTGCCTAGTACATTATATAATATTTCGCCAAAATTTTCAGTAAATTATTGACTTTTTTCAACAATTCATCAATTTATATTGGGAATTTAAAATTATTGTGTAATGCAGTTGACTTTGATGACTAATGAAACCAAGTAGAATTTAGTAACTATTATGGCTTAGTGTCGAGCGATCGCTGTTTAGGGAAATTATCAGAAACCGACAATTATAGCTATATTTTTTTCCGTATAATCAGGGTTAGAGGTTAAGTAAAAAACCGTTCAAGTATTTCCTTAATCCAATCATAACAAAGTAAAACAGGCTAATTATGTCATTAAAATCTGCGGTTAGTGCATTTTGCAAGGTTGCTTTAACTGTCACAGGGCTTTCTGTGGTAGTGGTTATGGCTGTTCCTTCTCAAGTTCTTTCTCTACCAGGAATCAATATTCCCAATATACCTAATGTACCTAATCTACCTGATGATTTAGGTGATTTAATTAACGGTGGGAATAACAGGAGAAAACCTGAACAACGGGAGACTGACAATAATAATAACAATAATAACAACAATCCTTCTACAGATACACCCAATACAACTAAACCCAATACAACGAGTACAACTAAACCCTCACCGACTCCTACTCCTACTCCTACCAATACAAGAAGAGGTCCTATTGCCAGTGACTGTACATTTAAAGGTAAAAAACTATACGGGAGAGTGCAATTTGTAGAGCGTGCTGCTGATGTGAAGGTTGAAGTGGTTAGTTCTTGGCCTAATTTAAGGGTGGAAAGAGTTAGTTCTATGCCATACAATTGTGGTAAATGGCAGATTGTTGATCACGCACCAGACCTAAAAGTCCAAGTTGTCAATCAGGCAGCAGATGTGAAAATCGAATACGTTCAATCTCGTCCTGGCTTACCTTAAAAGCAGGTGAAAGGGGAAAGAAGGAATGATTAATCCAAAATCTAAAATCTAAAATCCAAAATTGGAAAATTCCTACACTTTATGGGTGAGTGTAGGAATTTTAACAATATTCTTTTTTAGTGCAGAGAAACGACTTGTGGGGAAGAGTTTAACTTTTCCATAGCGGTGAAAACTGCTTGCCTAGCCCATTGGTCAGCTGCTAAAACGTCATCTAAAGAGGGATCTTGGCGGTTATCTTGTTGATGGCGATCGCACACCCACTCAATACACCGAGGAATGTCCAAAAATCTAATTTTCTCTTCTAAAAACAGTGCTACTGCTTGCTCATTTGCCGCATTTAGAACAGCAGGCATAGAACCACCAGCCTTACCCACAGCATAAGCCAAGCGCATACAAGGATATTTTTGATGATCTGGTTCTCGGAAAGTTAAATTCCCAGCTTTGACTAAATCTAATCTTTCCCAATTAGTGTAAATCCGTTCTGGCCAAGATAGAGCGTATAACAAAGGTAAACGCATATCTGGCCAACCCAACTGAGCTAAAACCGAAGTATCTTGTAACTCAATCAGAGAATGAATAATACTTTGGGGGTGAATGACAATTTCAATATCATCATAATCTAACCCAAACAAAAAGTGAGCCTCAATTACTTCTAAACCCTTATTCATCAAAGTGGCCGAGTCTACAGTAATCTTTTTTCCCATAGACCAATTAGGATGTTTAAGAGCATCAGCAACTTTTACCTCTGCTAACTTTTCCACAGGCCAATCGCGGAAAGCACCACCAGAAGCTGTCAATAGTATCCGCCGCAAACCCCCTTTAGGTACACCTTGCAGACATTGAAAAATAGCGGAATGTTCGGAATCAGCAGGTAAAAGTTTTACTCCATGTTTTTCTACTAATGGTAAAACTACTGGGCCGCCAGCAATTAAAGTTTCTTTATTAGCTAAAGCAATATCTTTACCGGCTTCAATAGCAGCGATGGTAGGCAGTAACCCAGCACAACCAACGATCCCTGTAACTACCGTTTCAGCATCACCATAGCGAGCAACTTCTATAACTCCAGTTTCACCAGCCAGTAAAATCGGTTGAGGATCTAAATCTTGAATAGCTGCTTTTAGTTCTGGCAACTTTTCGGCAGCAGAAATGGCAGCTATTTGCGGCTTAAATTGGCGAATTTGCTCGGCAAACAGTTCAACATTTCTTCCAGCAGCCAAACCCACAATCTGAAATTGATCAGGATATTGACTGACGATATCTAAAGTCTGAGTACCAATTGAGCCGGTAGAACCAACAAGAGTAATTTTTTTCACAATTGCTTCTAGAGTGAGACAACTTCAACTTAGATAGTCCCCTACCAATGAGGATAGGAGATTCTTGGGTGAACATCTTATTTATGTTGATCCTCTATCTAGCTGTAGTTTTGCTGGATAGATACCCAAGCATTAACCCATCTGTGGGTTTGAGTCTCAAACTTGAATTGCTTCAGTCATCTTTTCTTCGGTTTTGCTTTGCTGTTACCAGTTTTGAAGCTGTAATTTTGCTGGTGGTACTATTACAACTAGAACTTAATTAAACGCTAAGTAACTATTTTAAGGTAAAAGGGGATCAAGCTTTTCTAAATATTCAAAATTTGGGAGATGAGTTATCCCCCAAATTAAAATATCTGTAAAAAATAACTTCTGAATTTTTACTTAGATTCTTTCACAAGTACCAGTGATAGTAGTTCCTGGAGTGGTGCTGATGCTTGGAAGCCGCTTGCCATTATTGAGAATAAAAAATTTGTAAGTTCCTGTAACAGGAGATACAGCAACACCTGTACAGGTTTCAGAATCCACTGTATATGTGCCATATATATTATGAGTAACAGCCTGACTTCCATCAGTTACTACAGTGTCAACACCTTTAAAAGAACCATTACCATCTGCAAAAAATGTACCATAGGAGGCAAAAGGTACACGGTTCACACCTGAACCTACCCAACCTGTCAACTGATGATTATACAAACCTTTAACTGTAGCTAGTGAACACTTAGGAGATGCTTGAGGTTGAGCATGAGCAGTAGATGGAATACTTAAACTGATCATAGTTGTACTAGAAACCAGTACAGTGGCTAACAAGCCAGGAATATTACTTAACTTTACGTTAAACTTCATGGTAATTAATTAACCTGAAAATAATTGACTCTCTTATGGTACTATGTTTTTTAATTAACAAATGTAGTTCGGGATTTATTTAGAATTTATTTAGAATTTATTTAGAATTTGGAATTCTTTTTTCTTCACTGAAGATTAATTGACCCAGTTGATGAAGGATAAAATGCGTACATAAGTACCATAAATTGAATTATTCAGGGGGATAAATTCCTTGTTCCTGTTCCCTGGTAAATTGGAAAGATAATTTTGAACTGCCAATCCAGACAGATAAATTTTCAGCTTTTAGCTGTTTTTGCTATATTGGGCATAAAGTCAGGCATAAGTGATTTTACTTAAAAGTTAACGATGTAGAGAAAAGGAGTAAGGTAAAAAATTTCAGCCTATGGCTAAAACGCAGATTGTCATCACAAAATTTTTGTGGAAAAGTGATTTTTATTTTCCTGTAGCCTTATGGCTGGTGAGTCGGTTGTTTATTGTTGCCTTCATGTTACTGATTGCCCCCAATCTACCCACACCAGCAGATGGCATTCCTCCTCGCTTTGGTTGGGGAGTTTTTGATGCTTGGGATAGTGTGCATTATCGTGCGATCGCCACTTCTGGTTATGAATTTGCTGATGATGGTAAACAACACAACTTGGCCTTTTTTCCCCTCTTCCCCTTAATTATTTCTGCTTTGATGCGTCTGGGGTTACGTTTTGAATTAGCAGGCGTTTTAATTAATAACTTAGCATTTTTGGCCGCATTATGTTGTTTGTATACTTGGCTTAAAAAGCATTACGGTATTAATGCTGCCCAGTGGGGAACGGTGGTAGTGTCTTGGTGTCCAATGTCCATGTTTACCGGAGTGATTTACACTGAGGGGCTATATCTGTTTTTAAGCACCGCCGCATTACAAGCATTTGATCAAAAACAATATCGCTGGACTGTTCTCTGGGGAAGTTTGGCTACTGCTACCCGTCCCACCGGTTTGGCTTTAGTTCCGGCATTTGTACTTGCGGCTTGGAAAGAACGTAGACCATTAGTAGCTTATCTTGCTAGTTTCACTACAGCGCTTGGTGTATTACTATTTAGTTTATTTTGTACTATTCGCTTTGATCATCCCTTGGCCTTTATTGCTGCACAAAAAGGATGGCGGCCTTCCTTTGGTTTTTATTGGCAAGGTTGGCTAAACATGATCTTACAAATTCCTTTGGGCTATAATTGGTGGTTTGGCTGGAATTTAAATGATGGGATTAAAGACATTTTTCACCCCTTAATTTTTGGGGTGATTGTTGGTAGTATTTGCCTGTTTTGTTATTTTTGTAAACATTTAATTTTCACTAGGGTATTTTATGGATTTTATTTTGTAATTTTATTTCTGCTATTATTAGCAGATGAACACTGGATTAATAATATTCTCAATACTTGGATGATTGTAGGTGGTGGTTATTCATTATGGCACTTTCGCCACAAATTAACCCCTGTTACTCTGATTTATGGTTTATGTGGACTTGGTTTACTTTTGGCTTCTGGTGGTACTATTTCACTCAGTCGTTTAGCTTATGGAATTATACCTTTAAGTGTAGGTATCGGTTTATGGCTATCCACAAAGCCCAAACAAGCTTATCTGATTTTAGGTATTTTTGTCACATTATTAGCTAAACTAGCAGTGGGTTTTGCCCAACATCTTTGGGTAGGTTAGGAGAATTTTAGATTTTGGATTTTGGATTTTGGATTAATAATTTCCTCAATCCCCCCTTTTCTCCCTTTCTCTGTTTATTTTACTTAATTGGTGCAATGAGGGTAAACCGTCCAGCAGTACCTAAAATCTGGCTATTGGGTAAATTGATTTGCTCTAATATCTGATTTTCTAATAATAAATAAGATTGATTCGACCAGAGTTTTGGTAAATCTGTAGCCGTTGCAGGAATGACTTGACAGTCACAATAAAAATTTAAACTAGGACGACTGTATGTAAAAGAAGTATAGATTTTTGTTCTTGCTGGGAGATGTTGAAGAATTAGAGAAGCTACTGGTTTAACAGCAAAAGCCTCGTTTAATTCCCAGATCCAAGATTGTGAACTTACGAATAATAACAAAACTAAATACATTCCAGAAAACAACACTGGAATAAACAAGCGATCGCGTTGGATAATCAACCATGCTCCTACACTCATAGTAACAGTTAACACTATACTCATAACAATTAAAATTAGCTGAGTATTAACAACACCAAAGTAAACACATCCTCCTAAACCTGCCAAGGCAATAACAGCTAAAAATCCCGCCCAAGCTTTCACCTGAAAATGACGATTTTGCCAAATATCGTTAAGTTTGGCACCAATAGCTAAAGCTAAAAAAGGATAAAGCGGCATTACATACCAGGGTAATTTTGTTTGCATAGCTGAAACAGTACCAAAATAAATAATTGTGCCAACCAGAATTAAACAACCCCAGGTAGTGCGGCGTTTTTTCACAGCTAAATATATTCCTCCCGGCCAAAATAATAACCAAGGAAAACCATATTTTAGTATTTCTAGTAAATAAAACCAGGGTGGGCCACTATTTCCTTCTACAGATTCAGTCAGACGCGCAAAAGTTTGAATTTGGAAATTTACAGTAAAAAAATTATCGCCATAATGTTGTAATTGCGCTAAATACCAAGCTAAAGGTAAAGAAATTCCAATAATTAATCCTATCCATAAATGGGGATTTTTTAATAAATCTAATCTTTTATCTATGAGAATAAATAAACTAACAATTCCTGCCAATAGTAAAACTATCATCCCTTTAATTAGGGTAATTAGTCCTAAACAAATTCCCACCCCTAGAGCAAATATCTTTTGCTGTCTTGCTCGGAATAAACAAAATAATAATAGTAAAAAAAATGTGATAATTGCCCCGTCTAACATGGCTAGTCTACCATGACGCACCACTGGCAACAATGTCATATAAACTAAAGCACTAAATAAAGCAGGTAAAGTTTGGTTAAATATTTCACGTCCTAGTAAATATAATAGTGGTACTCCCAAAGCTGTTAAGATTGCTCCTGGTAAACGAGCGCTCCATTCATTCACACCACCTAAAGAATAAGCACCAGCAATTAGCCAGTGTATGAGAGGGGGTTTATTCTGATATGCTTCCCCTCCCAAGGTTGGATAAAGCCAACCCATGCTTTCAGGTGAAGCTTGCCAAATTTCACGAGCAACTTGGGCAATTGTTCCTTCGTCCCAATCTCGTAAAGGTGAGTTACCCAAAGATATCAACCATAAAATGAGAGATGCTATCATTAAGCCCAATAGCCATTTTTTGTCTTGGTTTAAAGGCATATCTAACAATTTTTCTGGGTTTACGGAGATATATTAGCAAAAATTTAGTGAAACAATTATCATCTAACCTAAATTAAGTGCAGTGAGTTTGGTCAATAACTGTAACTCTAATCCAATCATTTATCTAAAAAATCCACTCATGGCAGATAAATACGTATAAGAGCTTGATTTGCTGATCGGCTTTAGAACTGTTTTAACTGAATAAGTTATTTTCACTAAGCTGGATGATGATATTTTTATCTAAACAGATCAAATAATAGTTAATTTTGATAGATTTGTGGTAAATTCACTAGCTATTTTCTTGACAATAAATTTTCTGTGCGAGATGATAAAATTTGAACTTAACTGGAAGAATAGAAAAAACTCGATAGTTACTATATATACAATATATTATTTGACGAGAAATAAGTAATTGTTGACTGTCGGCTATTGGTTTATATATAATGCCAGAACTAACAATATACGCCTTATGTGATTTAAACAATCTTGTTGTTTTATCAGGGTTTCCAAAGTTACCCAAAATGACAATTTTAGAATCATCAACGGAATTACAAGGGTTTGGGCATCTAATTCACATAAGCCGTAATATATAAGCAATTAGGCAGAATTAATTACACAACTTATTTCCCTGCACCGCCTTGCTTTACGTAGGAAATTAATTTTGCATGACTACTTATAAACCAATAATTTAATTTTTTCTTTAAATTAAATCTATACATGTTATAACTAAAATATATCTTTAGTGCAACTAATTTTTGAGTCAGGGTTTGAAACTATTGATTTTCCTTTATTGGTTATGTTGATTGAAAAGTCTACAACCCGCATTTTACCATTGATAAGTACCTCGTCAAAATTAACTACCCATTTAAAGTGCCTGAAAATTTTGTCAATCAGCCCTCATAATGTGTAAATAACTTTGCATAACTACTGAGTATAGGTGGTTTTAAATAGCTGGGTTTAAAAAATATCAGAAGCATTGAGCAATAATACTTGGGAATTGTAAAAATTATTATTGAGGAAATAATCTATTTATTGGGAGTATTTTTGTGCCATAAAAGACAGAAGAGTGTTAGTAAATATTTTTTTCAAGCTGATAAATCATTATTGAGCCTTTATTTCCTAGATTAGTGTTAATATGCTCATCTGACTATTGCTAAAAACTAGAAGTGGAGGAATCAAACTATAGATAAATTAATAACAATTAGAGTTTTAAGATTCATTATTATTTAGGAGATTAGATTTATTAAATGCTAGTTTGTATCATTTATTTGTTTAATTAAGTAATTACTGTGGATTACAGTAAATTTTCATAATTATACAGATAAGTAACAAAGGATATCAAAGTTTAATGAAAATGTGTTATAACCTACCCTCAGAAGCATGAGTGATGGTGCGAGCCTTGAAGGAGCTATGTAGTGGAAAACAAAAAGTCGTTTTTTTGGCCGCAAGGATTATTAATTGCATTATTTGGTTTAACTGGTGCGTTGGGTGTGAGTGCAACAATGCTATTACAACCAAATGCTGAGGCTCAAAATACTCAGAATAATGGTGAAGTTGCGGCATCTGCTTATGTGGGGACTCAGAAACGAGTTGAAGCACTGAAGACAACAATGCTCACCAGTTGGCAGCAAACAGCACAAGCAAAAGGTCTTTTTTCGGATGTTCCAGCCCGTTTTCAAGGAGTAACGCTGAATTCTGCCAAGCTATCTACTAATCGGAAACTTATTGCTCTGACTTTTGATGATGGTCCTTGGCCTAATAGTACAGTACAGGTTTTGAATATTCTCAAACAGAATGATATTAAGGGGACATTTTTTGTAGTTGGGCAGAATGTCAAAAATTACCCTGATTTAACTAAGCGTATAGTAGCGGAAGGTCATGCGATCGCCAATCACACTTGGCATCACTGGTATCATGCTATGAGTCCCCAAGTCGCAGCTTATGAAGTAGCTAATACAACAGATATTATATATAAAACTACTGGTGTGAAAACTGGTTTATTCCGTCCACCAGGAGGGATTATGAATAATGGTGTAGTGGCTTATGCCAGAAGTAATAAGTATGCGATTATTATGTGGTCGTCTGACTCTATAGATTATTCTCGTCCTGCTGTACCGAAATTAATTAATAACGTTTTTCGGGGGGCAAAACCAGGGGGAATTGTGTTGATGCATGATGGTGGAGGCGATCGCACGCAAACGGTGAAGGCTTTACCAGAAATTATCAGTAGATTCAGAAAGCAGGGTTATGAGTTTGTTACTGTTCCCGAACTATTGGAGATACAAGATCAGCAGGAGAGGGTAACGGCGAAGAAGTAGGGGGAGGAGGCAGGAGGCAGGAGGCAGGAGGCAGGGGGCAGGAGGCAGGAGGGGAGAAAGGGGAAAATAACTTACTTCCTCTCTCAATCCAAAATCCAAAATCCAAAATCCAAAATCCAAAATCCAAAATCCTCTTTTTCCCCCTTGCACCCCTGCTTCTTATTTGCACCCCGGACTTTACTTAAACTGAACTGAGTTGTTTTTCTACAACTGCGTTGGGGTTGGCTTCTGGGCTTTCTGCTTCCGAAGGTGGAACAAGTTGCCAAAATTTGGGTAGATATTCCTGCCAGTGGGCGAGAATATGTTTAGCTTTGGGGGAGTTGGTGCGATCGCTATGTGCCTGAATCAAGTTGTATAGCTGTTTCTCTCCTGCGGGTGTAATTACACGCTGAATGGAAACGATCGCTTTATTTACCAGTTCTGGGAATGTTCCCTCTTCATCCAGGAAATACCCTAAACCGCCGGTCATGCCTGCACCAACATTCCGCCCAACTTTCCCTAACACCACAATCACACCACCGGTCATATATTCACAGCAGTGATCGCCAGCACCTTCAATTACGGCTATCCCTTTAGAATTTCTCACTGCAAACCGTTCTCCGGCTAATCCGTTGGCGTATAATGCACCACCTGTAGCACCGTATAAACAGGTATTCCCCACAATCACATTTTTAGCGGGATCATAAGTAGCGGTGGCTGGGGGTTTAATAATGATTTCCCCGCCGTGCATTCCTTTACCTACATAGTCGTTGGCTTCTCCTTCCAGGGTTAAAGTCACACCGGACAGGTTGAAAGCGCCGAAACTTTGCCCGACACTACCTTGGAAATTCAGGTTAATTTGACCTTCAAAACCACTATCGCCATACTGATAAGCGATCGCCCCAACTAATCTAGATCCCACTGTGCGATCTGTATTGACTACGGTGAGGTTTTTCGTTACTGTGCTTTGATTTTTAATCGCTGCTTGAATCTCAGCATCAGCTAATAGTTGATCATCTAAAACGGGTCCGTTACTGTGGACTTCCTCATGTACTAACCAACTACGATTAGTTCTGGTATCTGGTAACTGAGTTAAACAATCCAGATTTAAAGCTTGGGTTTTGCTGGGTTGGACATCAGTACGGACTGTAAATAAATCTGCCCGTCCGACAATTTCCGACAACGAGCGATAGCCTAATTTAGCCAATAAACTCCGTACTTCTTCGGCAATGAAGTAGAAGAAATTAACAACGTTTTCGGGAATGCCTGTAAAGCGTTTGCGGAGTTCTTCTTTTTGGGAAGCCACACCCACAGGACAGTTATTAGTATGGCAGATTCGCGCCATGATGCAGCCTTCAGCAATCATTGCTATCGAACCGAAACCAAATTCTTCTGCACCCATCAAAGCCCCGATAATTACATCCCAGCCACTCTTCAAGCCGCCATCTACTCTTAAAATGACGCGATCGCGCAAGCTATTTTCCATCAATACCCGATGCACTTCGGTTAAACCTAACTCCCAAGGTGAACCGGCGTGTTTAATGGAACTGAGAGGAGAAGCACCTGTGCCCCCATCATGACCGGAAATTTGGATAATATCGGCGTTAGCTTTGGCTACACCCGCCGCAATAGTTCCTATGCCTACTTCCGCTACTAATTTTACGGAAACTTTGGCTTTGGGGTTAATTTGGTGTAGGTCAAAAATTAACTGTGCTAAGTCCTCAATCGAATAAATATCATGATGCGGAGGGGGAGAAATCAAAGTTACACCAGGTTTAGACCGGCGCAACATGGCGATGTAAGGACTAACTTTTGTGCCGGGGAGTTGTCCACCTTCACCGGGTTTTGCACCTTGGGCAATTTTAATTTCGATTTGTTTGGCACTCATTAAATATTCTGGTGTCACCCCAAACCGTCCCGAAGCAACTTGTTTAATGGCGCTAACGGCAGTATCACCATTTCTCAAGCCTTTGAGGTGGGGTAGGATGGGAGAGTTACCTGCGGCATCTACATCATCTAAAACTTTGTAACGAACGGGATCTTCTCCACCTTCACCAGAGTTAGACTTAGCACCGAGACGATTCATGGCGATCGCTAAGGTTTCATGGGCTTCTCTAGATAATGCCCCTAAAGACATTCCCCCAGTACAGAACCGTTTGACAATCTCGCTAACTGATTCTACCTCTTCAATGGGAATAGCGGGGCGATCGCTCTGAAAATCTAATAAATCCCGTAAAGCTGTAACCGGTCTACCTTGTAAATATTTTTTGTAAACCTCGTAGTGGTCATAATTTTTCCCATCTACAGCTTTATGCAGTGCCTTAGCCAGTTCTGGGCTGTTGACATGGTATTCACCACCAGGACGATACTGTACAAAACCCAAGTTTTCTAATTTCTTGGCGGTTAATTCTGGGTAAGCTTTACTGTGGAAACTGAGGATTTCTTGAGCTAAATCACTCACAGTTAAACCACCAATGCGGGAAGCTGTGCCCCGGAAACCTAAAGCTAATAAATCTCCACCAATACCAATGGCTTCAAAGATTTGGGCGGCTTGATAGCTGGTAAGTAAAGAAATTCCCATCTTGGACAGGATTTTTAGTAAACCTGACTCTACCGCTTTCTTATAATTCCCAAAAGCTTGGTCTAAGGTGAGGGTAGCAATTTTCCCTCTTTGCATAAATTGCTGGGTTTTGGGATCATGCCACCAATCTCCAACAGTAGCTAAGGCCATGTAAGGACAAACAGCACTTGCACCATAACCTAATAAACAGGCAAAATGGTGTGTACTCCAGCATTGGGCTGTATCCACCACTAAGGAGGCTTTCATTCTTAAGCCTGCTTGAATCAGGTGATGATGTACCGCACCCACAGCCAACAAGGGGGGAATATAGCTGAAATCAGCACCAATCCCACTATTAGCCCGATCTGATAAAATTAAAATCTTTGCTCCAGCCTTGACAGATTCTACAGCTTGTGCTTGCAGTGCTGCCACAGCTGCTTTTAGTCCGCCTGGCCCTTGTTCAATGGTAAATAAGGTAGATAACTCAGCCGTGCCAAATCCCGATAATTTCACCGCCTCTAACTCGGTTTCGGTTAAAACTGGGGATTCTAGCTTTAATCGGCGGGCATATTCAGCTTTAGGTTCTAATAAATTGCCCCTTTCTCCCAATTCCACATTTAAAGACATCACCAGTTTTTCCCGCAAGGGGTCAATAGCGGGGTTAGTGACTTGGGCAAAACGTTGTTTAAAGTAGTCGTAGAGTAAATGGGGTTTTTCTGACAACACCGCTAAGGGGATATCATCACCCATGCAAAATGTCGGTTCAGCCCCATTGGCCGCCATTGGCTGGATAATCATTTCTACGTCTTCGGTGGTGTAACCAAAGGCGATTTGTTTTTGTAGTAAGGCTTGTCTGTCAATGGTTTCGGTGTGGGGTTGATGGCCATTGCCGTTATAATGACCATTACCATTCCCATTTCCATTTCCATTAACTACAGCTGATTGACTATTAACCAATGCTGTTAGTTCTTGGCGGTATTGTTTTAACCATTGGCCGTAGGGATGTTTTTTAGCAATGCGCTGTTTAATTTCCCAATTTTTCAAAATTTCGTTGGTGGTCAAATCTACAGCAATCATTTGACCGGGGCCAAGTCTACCTTTTTCGACAATATTGGCTTCTGGAAAATCTACCACTCCAGCTTCGGAGGCTACCACAATATAATCGTCTTTGGTAATTACATAGCGGGCTGGTCTTAAGCCGTTTCTATCTAATGTTGCCCCGACTCTTTGCCCATCACTAAATACTAACAGGGCTGGGCCGTCCCAAGCTTCTTGTAAGCCACTGTAATACTCATAAAAATCAACGATTTCGGGGTGGTTTTGCAGGGAAGGTTGATTTTGATATGCTTCTGGCACCATTAACATTAAGCCTTCTAAGGGGCTTCTACCTGAGCGCACCAGCAACTCTAGGATATTATCTAAGGTGGCAGAATCACTGTTATTTAAGTTAACTAGGGGTTTGAGTTCTGTGATGCGATCGCCCCAAACTGGATGTTCTAATGTGGCCTCTCTTGCCATCATCCAATTAATATTCCCCAACAGGGTGTTAATTTCTCCGTTGTGACCTAATAGCCGCATCGGTTGGGCTAAAGGCCATTTAGGCATGGTGTTAGTGCTGAAGCGGCGATGATAAACAGCAAAAGCACTTTCATAATGGGGATTTTTTAAGTCTTGGTAAAAGTCTCCTAGAACTGCTGACCTGACCATGCCTTTATAAACTATAGTCCGGCTGGACAGAGAGCAAACATAAAATTCTTCGGAAATATCCAGAGCGAGTTTATGAATGCGCCGACGGGTAAGATAAAGTTGCTTTTCTAATTCTTCGCCGGTTTTGTCTGGTGATTTGAGAAAAACTTGTTCTATTTGTGGTTGGTTTTCTCTAGCCTGTATTCCTAATAATTCCGGTTTTACAGGAACTTCCCGCCAGCTTAATGTAATTAATTGTTCTTCTCTAGCGATTTGCTCAAATTTAGCTTTTAATGTTTGAGCTAATTGGGGATTTTGTGGTAGAAAAATCATCCCCACTGCCAAGTTACTAGGATGAGCAAAATCTATCCCTCCAGGGATATTACTATTTTGAAATAGTTGCCAAGGAATTGCTGTCAGTATACCTGCACCATCACCAGAATCTTGGTCAGCACTACAGCCGCCTCTATGTTCTAAGCAAGTTAAAGCTGTTAAGGCTTTGGCTACTATTTCATGACTAGGATAATTTTGGCGATGAGCGATAAAGCCTACACCACAAGCATCCCGTTCTTCTACTAACCATTTTTGGCCTTGGTAATTATTTTGCTCCTCTAAATTGAATAATTTGCTGTTCTGACCCTGATTCAATGAATGATGATGCATACTCTCGTTCCTGAAATTGTTGATTTAAGGATTTGTGGCTAAGAAAAAAATTTCTCAGTTTTGTTTTACACAAATAAATAATTCGCTAAAAATTAAGGAAAAAAAATTTTAACTTCGAGTTTACTTATTGGCTCACCCGTGTTAAAATTCTCGCATTATTTTTTATTGGTTGATGCACTGCTTAAAAAACTACTCTAGTTTGGACAGATTTTTGATTTTAACAACCCCAAATTTACATTGTGCAAATTGGAATTTTTTCCATTCTTTGTGCTGATAAAGATGCCAAATTACTAGATATAACCTGGTTTGGTTTACCTGTAAGATGAATCAAACTCATTTTTGCTGCTTTTGTGCCGCAATTACCCCGTGGCATTTCTAAAAATGACGGTATTCTACTATAAGCCCATTTGATAATTCCTAAAACATCTATAGTGGTTTTTGATGATTTTGCTGCTCACTAATTGCCACTCATGTTATTACCAGCTTAACCTGTTTGAGCGATCGCTCATCAATGGTATTTTTTGTATCTTACACTCACCAGCAAGACTACTGTTATCAATTTGTAAATAACTGTACTCTTGAAAAATTTTATTTTCTAGCTTGGATAGTAAGACTACTAGCTGATTTTTATCTAACTAAGGATAAGAAGCCAATATAAACAATATCATATTTTTGCAAAAGTTTACAACTGGTTCTTTGAGGAAAAAGGGAGAAATAAGAAGATATTAATTATTTTTGCTCTTTTATTCTTCTGTACCCTTACCCTTTTAAATTATTCCTGACTCCTCAAGCCGCTTTTTACGTCTAAAGTGATAACTGAAAAAAGTAGCAAGTAAATGATACTAATGTGGATTTTTAACGCGCAATTGTACTTTAATCTGCTTACACAAGTAAGTAACAACAGATTTATGTTGTCGCTGGTGTCATCAATAACGACAGCAGTGGTAGGCTTCAACACTCCTACTACAGCCCAATCATTACCAAAAAAACCAACGAATAGCGCACCTAAACCCAAAGTAACCCCTATATCAGCTTTACCCAAAAATTTAGCTAGTGGTAATCAAATTTCCCTCAATGGTCGCACTTTACCAGCCGCTTGGCTACAGGGAACGCTCAGTAACGGCAGTGTAGCAACTTACCTCAGTGATGGGGCAGTGAGACAATTCATCGGAGTAGACTTATTAAATACTAATAATCCCACTCAACAGCCAATACAGTGGTTTTCAACTATTACACCCCCATTAGTAGCTAATGCCCAACTCACCAAGGGAAATCGCTACTTAGATATTACATCTTTAGCCAAAACCGCAGGTTGGCAAATTCAAGCCAATGGTAATATTTTATCTATTTCCACTGCACCCAGCACAATTATCAATATTCGTCAAGGCAAGCGGCCTGTAGGGGAACGTATAGTAATAGACTTAGATCGTCCCACACCTTGGCGAGCCCTACCAGGGTCATTCATTACAGCAACACCAGACCCAAAAGCCACACCAGACCCTGACGAACTTGCACCCAAATCTCCCACCCCACCGGCAAGAGAATGGTTAATTACTTTAGATAGTCAATTAGATCCGGCATTAGTCCAGCGTTATAACCCACCCAGCAATACCGAAACCAGCAAACAAGTATCACCTACCCCCGAATCATTTATCAGAAAAGTGGATACAGTCAAAGACCAAACAGTGATTGCTGTGGCTGTCCCTTTTGGTCAATCTATCCAAGTTAGCACCCTTCCTAATCCTAACCGCTTAGTGCTAGATATTCGTCCTGATGCTTTGGTAGAAAAGAATATTACTTGGGCTCAAGGTGTACGCTGGCAACAAAAGTGGGTAAACTTAGGTACAGAGAAATTTCCGGTAGTGTGGTTAGAAGTGAACCCCAAGACTGTGGGATTAAAGCTCAAACCGATTTGGGTCAACCCGCAAAATTTAACCGGAACAGCTCCTTTAACGCAAACAGCCCGAAATTATACAGCCATAGCAGCTATTAATGCTGGTTTCTTTAATCGTAATAATAAATTACCTCTAGGGGCTATTCGTCGGGACAATCAGTGGATCTCTGGGCCAATCTTAAATCGAGGTGCGATCGCTTGGAATGATTCAGGACAATTTTATTTTGGCCGTCTTTCTCTGGTAGAAACCATTATTGTTGGTAATAACCGTTTACCTATCCTGTTTCTCAATAGCGGCTACGTGCAAAGCGGTATAGCACGTTATACACCAGCCTGGGGAACTACTTACACTCCCCTGATAGACAACGAAATAATTATTGTTGTTCAAAATAACCAAATTACTAACCAAATCACAGCCGTAAAAGCTGGGGAAAATCCCGTTCCCATCCCCCAAAACGGCTACCTCCTCACCCTGCGCGGTAATGCTACCAGTAACGCTGCACAATTACCTATTGGTACAAAAGTTAGTATTACTAGCACTACCACACCCGTAGATTTTAATCGCTACCCCAATATTATCGGTGCCGGTCCGTTGTTGTTACAAAATCGGCAAATAGTCCTAGATGCCAAAAGTGAACAATTTAGTAACGCCTTTATCAATCAAAAAGCAATACGTAGCAGTATTTGTGTTACTGGTGCGGGTACATTAATTATTGCTGCTGTACATAATCGCGCTGGTGGAACAGGGCCAACCTTAACCGAAAAAGCCCAATTATTGCAGACAATGGGCTGTATTAATGCTTTAAACTTAGACGGTGGTAGTTCTACTAGTCTTTATTTAGGCGAACAATTACTTGATCGTCCTTCCAACACAGCAGCAGCAGTTCATAATGCTATTGGCATTTTCCTAGAAGAAGGCAGGAGGTAGGAGGTAGGAGGCAGGAGGCAGGAGGCAGGGGGCAGGGGGCAGGGGGGAAAGAAGAATTAATTCCCTTAGTGACCAATGACTAATGACTGTTGCCTATTGCCTGTTGCCTATTGCCTATTGCCTATTGCCTATTCCCTGTTCCCTGTTCCCTGTTCCCTTTTTAATTTTTAATTTTCAATTTTGTATTTTCCGTTACTTTTTAAAGTTTAGAACAAGTGCAAATTTCCTTTAATGAAGAATTAGTATAGACCTGTTATTTCAATAATTCAGTTTTACTTCCTTACCAGAGCTTTTGCTATGGTTAGAAACAGAAAGGAAATTTTTGATCATCAGGGTATATAACGCCAAATCTTTCCAATCACGGTAAAGAGTAATAATGGGTTTTTCATATCTGCAAAATGAGGTAATTATGGCTAAACTTTCCGAAACCACTCCAGCTCATACCCTAACCTTACCATCAACTATCAATGTTAAAGGCGTTGCTGCTACTGAACTACGTCCTTGGGGTTCTTTTACAGTTTTAGAAGAAGGACGAGGCTATAAAATTAAGCGTATCGAAGTAAAGCCAGGACATCGCCTCAGTTTACAAATGCACCATCACCGCAGTGAACACTGGATTGTAGTTTGTGGAACTGCTAGAGTAGTATGTGGCGATCGCGAAATTTTGTTATCGAACAATCAATCTACTTATGTACCCCAATGCACAGTTCACCGTCTCGAAAATCCTGGGGTCATTCCTCTAGTTTTAATTGAAGTCCAAAATGGCGAATATTTGGGTGAAGATGATATTATCCGTTTTCAAGATGATTATGCCCGTACTGATAAGTAAACTCAAAAATACCATAGTCAAATTTTAACAGTTTTCGTACTAAAAACTAAGTTGATTTTTCTTAGGTTTTTTAGCACTCTCCTGCGCTTAAGTCTCTTCTAAAATTCCTCTGACTTAAGCGTATTTTTTTGGATAAGTTAAGCTTAAAACAGCATAAAAATGATACTGATACTGCTACAGCACATTTCAGGTAAATGAGGTACAAATTTTCGGAACAATCGGAACAAACTTATATATCAAAATGCTTTTACCCCTGTTCCCTGTTCCCTGTTCCTTGTTCCCTGCTGTAAATTTCCACAACTTTAATAGAAAAATTCTGCTGTAAAGTCTCTACAGCTAAATGTATACTTTTCTTCAGCAACACCGAATTTTTACACCTCAACCACACAAACTACAATAAAAGCGATATCATAGAGTCAAGAGAAATTACTATCTGACAATAATATCTCTGATCAACATTTGCTCTAGTATGGTTATATATTAATAGTCTATGAATTAATTGCTACAAAGATTCCATGATTAAATTGAGTCCATCTGCTACCCAAGAAATAGAAAGGTTAAAATTAAAACAAAAATCTGATATTTTGTTTCGTCTACGGGTAAAAGTTGGTGGTTGTTCTGGGCTATTTTATGATGTTTCCTTTGAACAAGCTGTCACCAGCCAAGACCAAATTTTTGATGTTAATGGTATCTCTTTGGTCATAGACCAGGGAAGTATTAATTATATTAATGGTTTAACATTGGATTATTCAGAAGACCTTATGGGTGGCGGTTTTCGCTTCCACAACCCTCAAGCAACCCTCACTTGTAGCTGTGGTAATTCATTTGCGGTAAGTTAGGAGGCAGGAGAGAAGAGGCAGGGGGCAGGGGGCAGGGGGC
>DATGXB010000104.1:0-7728 GCA_035299225.1 Nostocaceae cyanobacterium
TAGGATACACGGCAATATCTTGCAAAGTGTCAAATTGTTCCGAAGCCAATACCGCAGAGAAAGTCAAGGTTTTGGTTCCGAAAGTGGAATGTTCGCTGGCCACGTTTGTTGATGGACCGATGCCCCAAACAATATTCAAGGAATTCAGGGTGTAAGCAAAGGTGTAATCTTTCGCATCGCCGGTACTGAAAGGTCGTGTGAAAACCACAGTTCTAGTGGTTCCAGCAACAGTGTTACTCACCAAAGTCAGGTTGTTGGTTGCATCGGTTGTCGGTGCCACATGGCCGTTTGAAGTGAAATATTGGTCCAGCAACGAAGTGCCATAAGTATAAACATCTTTGTTGGTGGCCATATCCGAAGTACTCAAACCAATAGAGAACCATTTATTGGAAGGCCCAACCATGGTAATAGTCGCCAGCGAAGTAGCAGAATCTAAATTCATTTTTACTTTCATACCGCCCATAGTAGTCAGGGCAGTTTCTTTTTGTTGGGCAGTGGCGCTGACTAGCGTGCCCAAGCAAAACATCAATAACAAACAGGTTTTTTTCATGTTTTTCATTTTTAAGTAGATTAAGTTAAAAGTTGTTTATGGCTGTTTGTTTAGTAAAATGATCAGTTCAGTGTTTTTGTTGAAAGTCGCGTAATCTAGCGCAGTTCTTTCGTCGTTGTCTTTCTTATTCTTGTCTGCGCCGGCCTCGAGCAATTGCTTGACGATGTCGGTTTTGTTGAAAAAAGTAGCGTAAATCAAAGCCGTTTTACCGTTGTTGTCGGCTTGATTCAAATCGGCTTTTAGCGTGATAAGTTTTTCAGTGATTGCCGAATTTCCCGACATTACTGCCGCCATTAAAGCGGTGCCCATACCGGAATTGTAGTTGAGGTTTTGCGTTTTCTCGGCGATGAATGACAATTGTCTGTTGGACCCTTGGAAGCGGAAATTTTAAGCATAGTTTGGGAGTTGGGTTCAGCGACAGTTAAAGATATACACGATCGCATTTTGTCTGACCCCAATCGAGAATTAGCCTATACATCCGTAACTACTGTTTTACGTCGCTTAACTGATAAGGGCTGGTTAGCTTGTGATAAACAAGGGCGGGCTTTTTACTGGCGGCCTTTGTTAAGTAAAGAACAAGCAGAAATGATTAAAGCCCATGATCAACTACAAAAATTCTTAGCAGTGGGTAATCCTGATGTGGTGGCCGCCTTTGCTGATAGTTTAGATGCCGCAGCTAGTGAACAAATCGAGGCGATCGCTAAACGTATTCAAGCCGCAAGACAAGCCAGAGAGGAACAAAAGTAATGCACCTATTGATGATAGTTGTAGTTTTAATCGTTGCTTGGTGGCTAAGAACTTCATGGAATCCTAGTTCTGGGGATTGGGTGCAACGCTGGCAGCGATCGCTATTTTACTTTTTGTTTCCCCCATTATTAGTTTTAACTACCGTTCTGGCGGTTTTGTGCATGGGTACACGGGGAACGATGGGGGGCATGAATGCCGGTTCATTTGGCTATTTACTAGCCCTCACCGCTTTGATTTTAGTCAACGTACAGGGTTTAAGACTAGCTTGGCAAGGTTGGCAATCTATAAAATCTGCCCGTGAATGTCCACAAATCAATCTGGACGGTCAAACTGTACGATTATTGCCTACACCCGCCTTATTTGCCGGACAAATGGGCTTTTGGCAACCTGAGCTAGTAGTTTCTCAAGGATTAATCGAAAGCCTCTCTCCTGCTCATTTAGACAGCGTTCTAGCCCATGAACAGGGACACCACCATTATAGAGATACCTTTTGGTTCTTTTGGTTGGGATGGGTGCGTTCTTGTACCGCTTGGCTACCCCAAACCGAAGCATTATGGCAAGAATTATTAATGTTGCGGGAACTAAGGGCAGATAGCTATGCAGCCGATAGAGTAGACCCCTTAACCTTAGCAGAATCCTTGCTGTTGGTGGTGAGTAGTAAACCTGTCATTTCTGGAGTTTGCTGTGCAGCTTTGGGGAATAATAGCGATCGCCTAGAACAAAGAATCGAAGCCCTCATCAACCCCACCGCACCCATCAACACCACTCAACTACAATCCTGGCATTTATTTTTATTAGCCTTCCTTCCCCTCATCACCGTCATTTTCCACACCTAAAACCAACCCCTCTCTACAAAATAATTCGGCGTTGCATAAATGCGGGCTGAAATTGTAAGGTTCAATATTGAAAACCTTTGTCTTTTGTCTTTGTGCCTTTGCGCCTTTGCGTGAGACAAAAAACATCCCACCAATCAGCAACGCCAATAATTCTAGTTAGCTTCGGCTAACTTCAGCTTTAAGCCCGAAATTGATTTCCGGGCTTATTGATTAACAGGATAATGTTAAATTGAACTTTCTTCCTCCAAAGTTTCCTCAACAAACCTCTGCACCAAAGGCACTCGAAAAGCGTCACCATCCACAGTTACCACATCCTTGCGGATCAAGCGTTTGATAATGCCCTTATCTTTGGGAGTGGGAGAGATACCAGAGAGAAGACGAGAGAGAAAAGCGCGATCGCTCTCCCCTAAATTTACCCACAATTCCCGAAAATATTGATCACCCCGTTCTAAAACCGTGGGAATAATTCTTTTCACATCATCAGCCGTAGCCTTAACCGTTTTTGGTTCTCGACGTTTAGCCCGAATTTCTTTATTTAAAAACTCTACCAATTCATAACATACAAGCTGCACTAAATAAGGTTGACAATTAGTAATTTTAATAATTTCATCTATCGCCTCATCTTCATAAATTGCTGGAAACTCCTGCACCGGATTAATAATTAAATCTCGCGCTTCCGACTCTTGTAAATAATTCATTTTAATTGCACGAGTATTAATTAAATAATCACTCCAAAAATCTGGTAACTCCGATAATTGATGAGCACCGCTAAATAATAAAATCCATTGGCGTTGATGTTGTAATAAATTGCGGATAAAATTTAACGGCACACGGCTATTTGTCGCTTCTACAACTTCACCCAAACGCTCATATTCATCCAAACATAACAGAAACCTTTTCCCCGGAAAATCCCGTTCAATTTCCCCAAACCAATTTTGTAAAGCCGGAAACGGATCTTTTGCTAAAACTTCTTTATCAGGAGGAGATAAAAACATTTTGCGGGGTAATCTTTGAGCAGCTTCGATAATTTGTTTAACCAAATTTTCCGCCAAACCTGTTAAAGTAATTGCTGAAGCCGCCCCTTGTAAATCTACCATCAAAGGGATAATATTTGGTACAATGCGATGGGGTAAATATCGCAAAGCCGAAGTTTTACCGGTTCTTCTCCCACCGTACAACAATAAAACCGGCGGTTGTTCAGCCAAACTTAAACTTTCAATTTCCCGAAAAATATCAACTCTCCCCTTAAAGCGATTTTTTGCCGTTTCCGGGTCTAAAGAATTACCAGCAATATAAACTTGCGGAATTTCCTGAGAAGCTTCTGCTGTTTCTTTTAAATTCCTTTGTGCAGTTTCCAGAATAATTAACCACCGTTCAGCAACGCTACTAAATTTAGTAGCCACCGCCGGATTTTTTTCATAAGCCAGACTCTTTTTTAAATCTTGTAAATTACTAATGTTATTATTAATTAACTCATATTTGCGATAAATTGAAGTTGCTTCATCTGCTGCTTTTAGTTCTTGACTAATATCTAAAAATTGAGGTAAAACAGAACCTAATTCCTTTGGTGTAGGTGCAGGAATCCAAGTTAATTGATTATTGATATTAACAATATCACTGAATTTTTGACAACGAGTTAAAATCTCTCCTGCAATTTCCAAAGTTGCTTTAGCTGCTACCTTTTGCTGATTAGTAGAAGCAATTAGATAATTAATAGTTTCGTGGGTAGCATCTGGATAATTTTGATAAGCATCTACAATAATATTATCTATAAAAGGTAAAGGTAAAATAATCAATTCATCAAAAAGGGGAGGGAGAAAGGATAAATAATTATTTTCTGGACTCAAGCGAGACATCAAAAAAATTATCAGTGTCCATAATAGTTCAGGCAACCAAAAATATACTCGTAGCACCCCCAGAATAAACGCCACGCCGAACGCCACGCCTAACGCCACGCCAAACGCCACGCCTAACGCCACGCCGAA
The DNA here is from genome assembly GCA_035299225.1 of Nostocaceae cyanobacterium. Lineage (GTDB taxonomy): Bacteria > Cyanobacteriota > Cyanobacteriia > Cyanobacteriales > Nostocaceae > DATGXB01. Next base: position 4,119 of record DATGXB010000104.1, read on the forward strand.
CGCCACGCCTCCCACCACGCCTCTCGCCACGCCTCTCGCCACGCCTCTCGCCACGCCTAACACCACGCCTAACACCACGCCGAACGCCACGCCTCTCGCCACACCGAACGCCACGCCTAACACCACGCCTTCCGCCACACTGAACGCCACGCCTCCCACCACGCCTCCCACCACGCCTCCCACCACGCCTAACGCCACGCCTAACGCCACGCCTAACGCCACGATGTACGGCACATCAGATAAAAATACTTCTGCAAAAATAACACTAAGAACCGCAAAACCAAAGAGAAATACTTTAGTTGTATTGCTACTACGCGCAAATATTAAACTTATTAAAAAACCAGACAAAAATAAAAAGCTAATATACCATCTAAAAGGCTCACCACTAAATAAACTATAGATTGGTGCTACTATCAATACTGCTACTATTGGAAATATGGCAGTTAGCCACCAAACTTGGCCAGCATAACGACGCAACCGGGGGTTATTACGAAACTCATATTTTTCATAAAAAAAAAGGCTATCATTTAGTTGTAATTTTGGATGAATATCTTTTAACCAGCGCTCAAAAGTGTAAGGTTTAAAATAAATCCAATACAACAACCGCACACATTCAGCTACATAAGTCCAAAGTTTAGATGCTGAAGATGTTTTACTCATGCTATTTCACCAAATTTAAAAGATATTGTAAAAATGCAACTACCTGTTGTTTATTAAAGAAACCAAAAATTATTAAAACAATTATCACTACAATTACAATTCCAAAAATTCCGGCTTTGCTATTATTCCAAATATCCGCCAGCCATAAACTAAAAGCACCAATTCTAGAAAAAATAAGCCAAACTTCTCTCAAAATCCCCCGCCAGCTAAATTTAAAACTCTTCTTCGGTAAACGCCGTTTTTCTAGATCAAACTTCCTTCTGATCCAATCTTCATCTTTTCCCATTTGTCGCGCTTCACAGGCTAAAGACCCCGCCAACTGAAGCAAAAATGGATGTTTTCCTGCTAACTGTTTACATAAATTCTGGTCATGTACACCCAACACCGCTACAGCATTCGATACTGTGCTGGCTGGTAAAAGTAATAAATCTTTTGTTTCTTCTTCCGTCAGTTCACCCAATTTAATTAAATGACCTAAATTAAAAAAATTGGATGTTAATTTATACTTTTCACTGTAAACATCTAGCTTTGCTTCTGACACGATAACCAGCATCAAACTACTGCTGTCCATCAAATACCGCAAGTTATTATAAAAGTCATTATTAAAAACGTTTCGATTTTCAAATATTCTTTTAAAATCATCCAAACACAGTACAGGTAAAACTCCCTGTTTTTTCCACTCTTTTATCGCATCGGAAAACGTGACTCTATCCAATGTTGTCACCTGTAGCGGCTGACTTAAAGCAGAATTATTCATCACTGTAGCAGACTTTAACAACTCCTCAGCCACAGCTTGATAAAATTGGTTTTCTGTCCAAGTCTGGGCATTTTGTAAACTAAGGAAAATCACCACATAGCGACTAGGGTTTTGTACTAAGTTTTCCCAAGTCAAATAAAAGTGATACAGCAGAGAAGATTTACCAATGCGTTTCTCACCATAGATATTGATACTGGTTGGCTGTGCCCCTTCCATCCGTGAGATTATTTGGCGTATTTCATCTTTCCGTCCCACAAACAAACTTAAATTATCAATCATCCCCGATGCAGAAAACGGGTTAGGCGGTGTTGCAGCAGAAGTCATTATTAATATTTTTTTACATATATCTAAGAGTTATCACACAAAATCATAAACCATCGAGTTAGTAAAAAGCTAGACTAAGATTAATTAATCCTGTTCATCCTTAAATTCTGAAAATCCTGATTCTGACAGTTTCCGTTTGGTATAATCACGGAAAACCATTAAACAGAAATTTTCCGTTTACCAACAAAACAACAGGACATAGCAGTGCTATGTCCCTACACGTATAATCATAAAATAAAGAATTTAATCCTGTTCATCCTTAAATTCTGAAAATCCTGATTCTGACAGTTATTTATCTTTCACAACTATTCTGTTAGCTTCTTGTTGGGTGGTTTTCACTTCTGGTAATTTTTGAGATTGTTCTAGAGGTGTCAACTGTTCCTGTACTTGTAGCACTTCAGAACTAATAGTTCAAATTGGTCGTTGCTGTTCAAAATTAAAGACGTTATGGGGAACATCTCTATTGCTTTCTTGATTTTTTGAAACTCCCCAGACTGGATTCGAACCAGTGACCAATCGATTAACAGTCGATCGCTCTACCACTGAGCTACTGAGGAATAAACCCTTACTATAATAGCAATAAAATTTGATTTTGGCAAAACTCAGTTTTGTGAAATGCCTTGCAAATTTTGCTATTTCTAGAACTCCCCAGACTGGATTCGAACCAGTGACCAATCGATTAACAGTCGATCGCTCTACCGCTGAGCTACTGAGGAACGCTCGCAATGTTTATTATATTAGCGAGAAATTTTAGGTTTGGCAAGAGGTTTGAGAAAAATTTTTTTAGTTTTTTTTCTAAGCAGCCAAAACCCTTACCGCAAGGGCATTCCAGAAATTATGGAATATAAACTCCACTACTTGAAGCCCATTCGCAACTCTGCTAGGCGCTCTCTGGCTTTAGCATCTATGGCATTGGCTAGAAATCTGCCTTGAGATTTTTTGCGTTGTTGGTATCTATGACGCATTCTACAGACAGTTAGCTCGACATCACCGCAGAGTTGTTGCGCTGACATCCATTCCGCCCCATACCCCTGCACTGTTAACTGTTGTGCGCGATCGGATGTGGCGACAATTACGCGGGAAATCTGAGCTTGGGCTATTTGGTAACGTAATCCTGCACAGACTTTTTCTATATAAGTGTCTGCGGTTTGCCCGAAGTCTGTATAGTAGACTGATAAAAGGTCTGAGACTACTTCTCTATTGCTAGGGGTGTTTTGATATTGGGCATCAAAAACAATCTGTGTTTCGTAACCTTGAAAGGCGGTGTAATTAGTCATCGCCTCTACCAGTTCTCCCCTTGCAGCCTCTAGTCCAGCAGTGTCACGGGTTTTCTTTAAACAAGGCCAGGTGCCTATGATGTTGTAGCCGTCTACTAATAGAACGGCTGGGATGATAGAACGGGGCATGGTTCTTAATCACAACTATCTAAAGTTAACAAAATTCATTCATAAGTCTTATAGTAATCTAAGCAAGCCTTGTAGCACTATGTTACATTTTATAAAATGGCAAAGCTAAATCTTGGGGTAGAGGTCATATTTAATAAGAAGTCTCTCTAGCCTTGGTTTAACTCTGTTTGAGAAATTTGAGCAGGTAATAATTCAACCAGTTTTCGAGTAATTTAGTTGCTGTTCACTTATAAAAGCAAAAAAACCAGATATCCATACAGCAAGCGGTTTTGTGGTATCTGGTCAGTAATTCTTGATAATTTGGTTTTATATGTTCTAATGTCAGGGAATGTTGACATTAGTCATTAGGGAACAGGGAACAGGGAACAGGGAACAGGGAACAGGGAACAGGGAACAGGGAACAGGGAACAGGGAACAGGGAACAGGGATTAGTCATTAGTCATTAGGAAGTAGGCAACAGGTA
>DATGXB010000105.1:0-11595 GCA_035299225.1 Nostocaceae cyanobacterium
ACAAATGATGTAATGACTGAAACCAGGTCTTGCATCAGTTCATCTTTACTATTTTCGGCATCATTAATAATTTCTAATTTCTTGCCAGTTGCCTCCAATAAAAGTTTGATGTAATTTAAACCAAATCTAGTTACTCTGTCTTGATGTTCGGCAATGATCCAATGGTTATGTCATTGTGTTCGCGTAGCGTTCCCGCAGGGTGCGTAATGAAATGGAGCGACGCAATCTCAAACCCTTGCGATTGCTTCATTCCACTCCGCTCCATTCGCAATGACTGTTGGGCATTTTTTTATTTTGTGTACTCTAATAGCTTTTCCTTGACATTCTTGTTTATCACTATATTTTTATCACTACCAGACAATAGGCAATTAGGAATTAATTCTTAAGTAATTAAGCAGAATTAATTACCCAAACTTTTTTCCTGTTGCCTGTTGCCTGTTGCCTGTTGCCTGTTGCCTGACTCCAGGTAGGAAATTAATTTTGCACAACTACTTATTTTCCCCCCTGCTCCCTGCCCCCCTGCTCCCTGCCCCCCTGCTCCCTGCCCCTCATCTTGATTGAAATTTTGGGCAGTGGATTGGGAATATTGGGGGGTGGGATGCAAAAGAAATTAGGTACAGGTGTTTGTCATGTTTATTGCTGGAGTCAAAAACCGTAATTGGCGGCAGAAAATTTTTGTATTTGCCTCTGGGATTGGCACAGCGATGATTTTTTTAGGAAGTAGTGTGATTTTTTTACAGCAATCAAACTCTTCTTGGAAGACTTACAAAAATTCCCGTTATGACTTTGAATTTCCACGTCCTAGTAATTGGAATACTTTGAATACACCGGAAAATGCTGATGGTGTGGCTTTGGTTTCCCCTGAGAATAACCATGTACAAATTCGCTCTTGGGCAAGTAAGATATTACCTGGATTCACTTCAGTGACAGAACAATTACCAGAAAAAATCAAACCCAATTTTCAAACTAATCAAGGAGTTTATGGAGTTTTAGTTGTAGAAGTTGGACAGAAGTCAACTGTAATAAACTTAACAATTGTTAAAGATGACGTGAAATATTACTGGCAAGGACAAAGTAAAAATCAGGACTTTCCCAAATATTACCCGTTATTTTACTATATGGCTCAAGAGTATAAGATTAGTCATTAGGAGGGAGGAGGCAGGCGTTCCGTGAGCGAAGTCGAACGGGGCAGGAGGCAGGGGAGAAATTAACTCTTTGCACTCAGCACCCCGCACTCAGCACCCCATACCCCGCACTTAGCACTCCGCACCTTTTCCGAGATTTAGTGAGTGAGAGGGGACAGAAAACTGATAGATTTAGCTATCAGCGAGTAAAAAACTTGTAAAGATGAAAGTCCTGGTTATTGGTGGCGATGGATATTGCGGTTGGGCAACCGCACTTTACCTTTCTAATAGAGGGTATGAAGTTGGAATTTTAGATAGTTTGGTGCGTCGGCATTGGGATAATGAGTTGGGAGTGGATACTCTCACACCGATCGCACCAATTGGGCAACGTATCCAACGCTGGAAAGACTTAACCGGTAAGTCAATTGATCTATTCGTTGGAGATATTACAAACTACATTTTCCTGCACAAAGCTTTACAGGAGTTTCAACCAAATGCGATCGTGCATTTTGGTGAGCAGCGTTCAGCACCATTTTCTATGATTGACCGAGAACACGCTGTTCTGACTCAGGTTAACAACGTGGTGGGTACTTTAAACCTGTTGTATGCGATGCGGGAAGATTTCCCAGATTGCCATTTGGTGAAATTGGGAACTATGGGTGAGTATGGTACACCCAATATTGATATTGAAGAAGGGTATATCACCATTGAACACAATGGCCGCAAAGATACCCTACCTTATCCTAAACAACCTGGTTCTATGTACCACTTAAGCAAGGTACATGATAGCCATAACATTCATTTTGCTTGTAAGGTTTGGGGACTCCGGGCTACTGACTTAAATCAAGGTGTGGTTTACGGTGTCCTAACTGAAGAAACAGGCATGGATGAAATGTTAATTAACCGCTTGGATTATGATGGGGTGTTTGGTACAGCTTTAAATCGTTTTTGTATTCAAGCAGCCATCGGACATCCTCTGACGGTTTACGGTAAAGGTGGACAAACACGGGCCTTTTTAGATATTAGAGACACGGTGCGATGTATTGAGTTAGCGATCGCAACTCCTGCTCAACCTGGAGAGTTCCGCGTCTTTAACCAATTTACTGAACTATTTAGCATTGGTGATTTAGCATTAGCGGTGAAAAAAGCGGGTAATGCTTTGGGATTAAATGTAGATATCAATCACATTGATAACCCCAGAGTAGAAAAAGAAGAACATTATTTCAACGCCAAAAACACCAAACTGTTAGATTTAGGTTTACAGCCTTACTATCTCTCTGATTCTTTACTAGACTCCTTGTTAAACTTTGCCATGAAGTATAAACAACGGGTTGATTTCCAACAAATTCTGCCCAAAGTCTCTTGGCATAGAAAATAACAACGTAGGGTGCGGAGTGAGGGGTAGAAGAGGCAAGGGGGCAGGGGGCGGGGTGCAAGGGGGAAAGAGAGGAATTTAAGGTTTTAGATTTTAGATTCATGATTTCCTCATCCTTAAAAACCTGATCTAAATCGTTAGGTTTTAATTCTTCTCCCCTGCTCCCTGCCCCCTGCCTCCTTCATACATCAGCAGCAACAAAAACCTGAAATCTCATTGTGTGGAATTGATTACGCCACAGAAAACAGTCTACTCTGATGTAGATACTGAAATTCAACACAAACTGGGATTATCTGCCTGGACTGCATAGTTTTGTATGAGAATAGCCCTATTTACCGAAACCTTTTTACCCAAGGTTGACGGCATTGTTACACGTCTTAGTCACACTGTTGACCATTTACAACGTACTGAAAACCAAGTGTTAGTAATTGCTCCTGAAGGGGGCATAACTGAATACAAAGGATCACAAGTTTATGGGATTAGTGGCTTTCCCTTGCCTTTGTATCCAGAATTGAAAATGGCACTACCCCGTCCAGCAATTGGTCATGCCTTGGAGAAGTTTCAGCCGGATGTGATTCATGTTGTTAACCCGGCGGTTTTGGGGTTGGCGGGAATTTTTTATAGTAAGGTGTTGAAGTTGCCATTAGTGGCTTCTTACCATACTCATTTACCCCAATATCTCCAACATTACGGTTTAGGGATGTTAGAGGGTTTGTTGTGGGAATTACTCAAAGGAGCTCATAATCAAGCTGCATTAAATTTGTGTACCTCAACGGCGATGATGGCTGAATTATCCAGTCATGGAATTGAACGGGTAGATTTATGGCAAAGAGGGGTAGATACAGAATTATTTCATCCCAGTAAGGCTAGTCAAGAAATGCGATCGCATCTAGCCCAAAATCATCCAGATAGTCCCCTACTGTTATATGTAGGCAGGCTTTCCGCCGAAAAGGAAATTGAACGCATCAAACCAATTCTAGAAGCCATTCCTGATGCCAGATTAGCCTTAGTCGGTGATGGTCCCCACCGTGCAGCTTTAGAAAAACACTTTGCTGGAACTAATACTCATTTTGTTGGTTATCTAATAGGAGAAGAATTAGCGGCGGCTTTTGCCAGTGCTGATGCTTTTATTTTCCCCTCTCGTACCGAAACACTAGGATTAGTTTTACTAGAAGCCATGGCCGCTGGTTGTCCTGTGGTTGCAGCTCGTTCTGGAGGAATTCCTGATATTGTCACAGATGGAGTTAATGGTTATTTATTTGAACCAACAGCCGATATTCAACCAGCTATTGATGCTACCCTCCGTTTGCTACAACAACAACAAGAAAGGGCTATAATTCGTCAAAATGCCCGAAAAGAAGCGGAAAAATGGGGTTGGGCAGCCGCTACACGCCAACTACAAGATTACTATCACAAAGTAGTCTTTAATCAAAAAAAGGGGGTGTAGGGTACAAGGAATGGGGAAGGGGCAGAAAGGCAGGAGTGCAAGGGGTAGAGGGAAAAATAACTCAGTCCCTAACTCCTAACAAAATCCAAAATCTAAAATCTAAAATCCTCCTGCCTCCTACTCTCTCCGCAAAGAAAATGGAATTACAAGAAGTTTCCACTTCCCTGTTCCCTCTTCCCTGCTGTATTTATGAAAAAATACTTAACATCTCAGGCTTAAAATTCCCATGACACTCCCTAACCCTGGTAGCGTCTTGGCTACGCTATCGGAACTCACGCAAGTTAACCACACTCAGAATTTACTTGAACGGGTTACAGAACTTTCTGTCAACGAGTTCGTTTGTTTGCTTGATTTTATTACTGCCGAGTTCCAGCAGTTTCTCAGGGCTATTGATTTAATCAATAATGAAGCTCTAGAAACTATGTTGGAGAAGGTACTAGAAGCTATTACTCTCAAAATTGGGCAGATTCTGCAAGCTGAACATACAGCTATTTTTTTAGTTGACAACGATAAAGGTCAATTATGGTCAAAACTGCCTCAAGATGATGGGCAAAAATTCCTAGAAATTCGCATTCCCATGACGGTGGGTATTCCTGGTTATGTGGCTAGTCATGGTCAATGTTTGAATATTGCAGAAATTTCTGCTCATCCTCTGTTTAGCCTAGAATTAGAAAAGCAATTGGGCTATAAAATCAAGAATATTTTATGTATGCCAGTCCTCAGTAGCAAAAATCAAATTGTGGCTGTTGTCCAACTGGCAAATAAGGCAGGAGAAACACCTTTTAATTATGAAGATGAGGAAAGATTTAGAGATTTTGCTGCTTCGATTGGGATTATTTTAGAAAGTTGTCAATCTTTTTATGTCGCTGCTCGTAATCAAAGAGGAGCGACGGCACTATTAAGGGCTACCCAAACTTTAGGGCAAAGTTTAGATTTAGAAGCTACTTTGCAAATCGTCATGGAACAAGCCCGAATTTTAATGCAAGCTGACCGCAGTACACTATTTCTCTATCGGAAAGAAATGGGGGAACTGTGGACAAAAGTAGCGGCTGCTGATGGTAAAAATCTAATTGAAATACGTATTCCAGCTAATCGAGGCATTGCGGGTTATGTGGCTTCTACAGGTGAAGCTTTAAATATTCCTGATGCTTATCAAGACTCCCGGTTTGATCCAAGTACAGATACAAAAACTGGTTATTTAACTCGTAATATTTTGTGTTTACCGGTATTTAATTCTGCTAATGAATTAATTGGAGTGACACAGTTAATTAATAAGCAACAAGGAAGTTTTACGGCTTCCGATGAGGAATTTATGCGGGCGTTTAATATCCAAGCGGGAATTGCTTTGGAAAATGCGCGATTATTTGAAAATGTGTTGTTAGAAAGACAATATCAAAAAGATATTCTTCAAAGTTTATCTGATGCTGTCATTTCTACAGATTTGCTAGGGCAAATTGTAACTATTAATGAAGCGGCTTTGGAGTTGTTAGGGTGTCCAGTTAAGGAGAATAATGGGAGAAATAATAAATTATTATGGGAACAGCATTTAATTGGGCGACGAGTTTGGGAAGTTGTGCCAATTGAAAATTTACAAATACGTTTAGAAGATAGTTTAAGATATGCGGCTAGACATTATGTGCCAGAACAAAGTTTATTGGTAGGACTTTATGAAGGTGGAAATAATGTAATTTTGGCTATTCAAGATCGCTATAATTCTCAGATATTTATCCCTTGGAATCAACCCCTGACTCCACAGTCGGAATTACTGGATATTAGCCAAGTTAAGCAGTTAGAACGTAGTTTAAACCTGACTGTTAACCCTTTAACTAATCCAGAGGGGGGAGTGAGAGGGGGTTTGGTGGTGTTGGAGGATATCAGCCAGGAAAAAAGACTCAAAACTACGATGTATCGTTATCTTACGCCTCATGTAGCTGAACAGGTGATGGCTTTGGGTGAAGATTCTTTAATGGTAGGTGAGCGCAAGGAGGTGACAATCCTCTTTTCTGATATTCGGGGTTATACCACTTTGACGGAAAATTTAGGGGCTGCGGAGGTGGTATCACTATTAAATCAATATTTTGAAACTATGGTGGAGGCGGTATTTAATCATGAGGGGACTTTAGATAAATTTATTGGTGATGCTTTAATGGCGGTATTTGGTGCACCTCTACCTTTAACGGAAAATCATGCTTGGCGGGCGGTACAATCGGCTTTAGATATGCGTCAGCGTTTAAAGGAGTTTAATCGGCGCCGCATTGTGCAATCTCAACCGCAAATTAGAATTGGGATTGGGATTAGTTCTGGTGAGGTAGTTTCGGGAAATATTGGTTCTCATAAACGGATGGACTATACGGTAATAGGTGATGGGGTGAATTTAAGTTCTCGTTTGGAAGGGGTAACAAAAGAATACGGTTGTGATATTATTATTAGCGAATTTACTTATAATTTGTGTAGCGATCGCCTGTGGGCAAGACAACTGGATAAAATCCGTGTTAAAGGTAAGCATCAAGCGGTTTATATCTATGAGTTAATTGGTGAACGTTCTACACCTCTAGATGATCAAACCCAAGAATTTTTATTTAACTACAATGCTGGCCGTAATGCTTATTTAGCACGAGAATTTAATTTAGCGATCGCTCATTTTGAAGCAGCTAAACGGCTGAGATTTTCAGATATAGCTGTTAACCTTCATTTAGAACGCGCCAAAAATTACCAAAAAACACCACCTCCAGAATCTTGGGATGGTGTTTGGACTATAGTTGTGAAATAAATGATAGAAGAAAGCAGGATAATTTTAGATTGGAGATTTTGGATTTTGGACTAAACAATTTTCAATCCAAAACCCTCCAAAATTTCAGGGAACGCAAGGAAGAAAGTTTTTTTTAACCAGTTTCTTACTTTCACAAACTGAACTCATAAATATTTTATTTTACTATGTCTAATGGTCAGAACTTGGATTTTCAAATGGTTCTTCACCAATCCGCAGTTCTTTTTTAGAGCGTTTTAGTTCTTTCCAAAGTAATTTTATTTGCTCGTAAGCTTCCTCTGGTGGCATTTTCCCGCCGGTTTCTAAATTACAAACATAACTTACTTTTTGAGCAAATTCTTGGAGATTGGCATTAAATACTAAATTCTCCGGTTTAACTTGACCGTAGTAGCGACCGCGAGGATAGAGAAAATTGTCTTTGTTCATGGTATCTCTCTCCATATCTTCAAATCCTAACTAAATTTACTTATTTGAAGGTGAATCACTAGCTACTCTTATCTATGATTTGGTCTAACTAGTATCAAACAATTCCTTATACTCTACGCAAATGAGAGTTTTCTGGTATTCGTCTATTTCGACTCTAACAAGATAATTGAGCTATCAATTCTTTAGAGTTTAGTACGAGATTCAGTAAAACAATTCATCAATATTTTTTGTTCAATATTACTTATATTGTTAGAAAACATTGCTTTGCTGAAAATTACGTACTTTACTTATTTTCTCGGAAACTAATTAAATATTGACGATTGAACTAAATTTCTAGCAAAATATGAGTTAATAAAGTATTTATATATACTTTTTAACACAAATACAAAATCTCTTTACCAAAGATTACAATAAATTACAGCAGGGAACACTTCGACAAGCTGAGTGCGTCGCTGGAAACAGGGTTGAAACTCCTTTGATAAGTAGTCGTGCAAAATTATTTCCTACGTAAAGCAAGGGAACAGGGAACAGGGAACAGGGAACACTCCGACTGCGCTCAGTGCGGTGCAGGGAAATAAGTTGTGTAATTAATTCTGCCTAATTACTTATATGGATTTATTCTTAACATTTGTACTCCATTTACTCAAAATGTGCTGTAACTCTAAATCAACATCTTTATACGCGTCTGTAAGAAATTAAGACATCTGGAGTATAGAAAAAGTTCTCAGCATTGCAAAAATCTGACACTTGAACGACTAACAAAGATGAGCAAATATTTGTATATGCTAGTTGCGTTACAGTTTAGCAATAACTCACAAGACTAGTTTGCTCCTGGGGAAATAACTATCTGGTTAAAAAACGTTACAAATCTTACTTTACAGGCTTCCTTCAAGGCATGACTTTTGATTTTCAACGTATTATTCATTTCACTAGATTGGGTTCACTTTCAGGAAAGGAACTTTATAACTGATAGTCAAAGGTGACTGGATGGCCAAAGAATGGAAACAGAGGTAAAATGGTGAAGCTTGACAGGAAAAACCTCACTATTGCCTAGTTTTGTAATTAATCAAAATGTCTGTAAATTCTAAGTTATACGAAGGTAAAGCGAAAATTCTCTATACTACGGACAACCCAGAAGTTTTACTGGCTGATTTTAAAGATGATGCCACGGCGTTTAATGCCCAAAAACGGGGTAGTATTTCAGGGAAGGGAAATATTAACTGTAGCATTTCTAGCCAGTTATTTCAACAGCTAGAGGCAAAAGGGATTAAAACCCATTATATTGACAGTCCAGCACCTCATCAAATGCGGGTGAAGGCGGTTACAATCATACCATTAGAAGTTGTAGTGAGAAACATTGCAGCTGGGAGTCTGTGTCAACAAACAGGCTTATCATTAGGTACTGTGCTCAAATCGCCGTTAGTGGAGTTCTATTATAAAAATGACCAATTAGGAGATCCACTGTTAACACGCGATCGCCTATTGTTATTAGAGTTGGCTACTGTGGAACAAGTTGAGCGCATTACTCATCTAGCATTGCAAATCAACGATTTTTTGAAAGAATTTTGGCAGAAATGCGGAATTACCCTCGTAGATTTTAAACTGGAGTTTGGTTTGGACTCCCAAGGGCAGGTATTATTAGCAGATGAAATTAGCCCTGATACTTGTCGTTTGTGGGATGCAATAGAAACCGATCCTAATCGTCGAGTGATGGATAAAGATCGCTTTCGCCGTGATTTGGGAAATGTGGAAAATGCTTATCAGGAGGTATTAGAAAGAGTATTGAAAGTTACTATGGGTTAGGTAGGAGGCAGGAGGCAGGAGGCAGGAGGAATAAATAATTACTCCCTCACCTCCCTCATTCCTCTCCTCTTTTTGATGTTAAATTTTTAATTTTGAATTTTAATTGTTTTAGGTGTGGTAGTGAAGAAGAACATGAGTAAAAAACGTTTATCTCAAGTATTGGTGGCAGCAGTAGCGATCGCTTCTCCTTTGGCTAGTTCCATCAGTGCTAATGCTCAAGTTACAGAAATTGTTGACTCAGTGGCAACCAGTCAAAATGCCGTAGTTATTCCCCAGGCGATCGCTGTACCGGAAAAAGAAGCAAATACATTATCTTCTGAAACATCTGTACAAGTAGAGAAGACACCACAAACACCTGCTGTAGTTGAATTAGAGAAGACATCATCAGGAATAGCGGAACACTCATCAGAGGCGATAACTGTTGTTGAACCAGAGAATACACCAAAACCGATTGTTGTAATTAAAGCGGAAAATACACCAGAAGCGATGGTAAAACGTCCATCTTCCCTACTGGACGCTACGCAAACGGCGATCGCCACCAATGTAAAACCAGAATTTACACAATCAGCAGCAGTGATCATTCCTAATCCTACCACTGCCCAAAATCAACAACCAGCAGCAAAACTCACAGGAGCATCTTTACTGAAAACTGCTCAAGTGCCTGAAGCAGCACCTACACCAGATGCTAATGAACAGCCTACAGAACAACCAACAGACCAACCAACAGAACAACCAACAGAACAACCAACAGAACAACCAACAATCCTACAGAATAATGAACCCCGTGTATTAGTATCAGAAGTTTTAGTTAGATCCTCAACTGACGGACTACCAACAGAATTAGAAGATCAAATTTATCGAGTTATTCGTACCCGACCAGGACAAACCACCACCCGAACCCAATTACAAGAAGATATTAACGCTATTTTCGGGACTGGTTTTTTCTCTAACGTCCAAGCACTACCAGAAGATACACCCTTGGGTGTGCGAGTGAGTTTTATAGTTGACCCTAACCCTGTTTTAACTAAAGTAGAAATACAAGCTAACCCTGGAACAAATGTTCCTTCAGTGCTACCAGCAAATACAGCTGATGAAGTTTTTAGTAATCAATATGGCAAAATCCTTAACTTGCGAGATTTACAAGAAGGTGTTAAACAATTAACTCAACGTTATCAAGAACAAGGTTATGTTTTAGCTAACTTGATTGGTGCACCACGAGTTGCAGAAAACGGTGTTGTCACCCTAGAAGTAGCTGAAGGGGTTGTAGAAAATGTTAAAGTGCGTTTCCGTGACAAAGAGGGACAAGCAACGGACGAAAAAGGCGAACCAATTAGAGGACGCACACAGGAATACATTGTTACACGGGAGTTAGAGTTAAAACCGGGGCAAGTATTTAATCGCAACGTTGTGCAAAGAGATTTACAACGGGTGTTTGGTTTGGGATTGTTTGAAGATATTAATGTTTCTCTTGACCCTGGTACAGACCCTAGCAAAGTAGATGTAGTGGTTAACGTAGCAGAACGCAGTACAGGTTCGATTGCTGCTGGTGCGGGTATTAGTTCCGCTAGTGGTTTATTTGGGACAGTTAGCTATCAACAACAAAACTTAGGTGGTAGAAATCAAAAATTAGGTGCAGAAGTACAAGTCGGGGAAAGAGAATTACTGTTTGATTTGCGGTTTACTGATCCTTGGATTGCGGGAGATCCTTATCGTACTTCTTACACAGCAAATATTTTCCGTCGTCGTTCTATTTCTTTGATTTTTGAAGGTAAAGACGAAGATATTGAAACTTTTAATCCTGAAGGTGGTTTGAATCAAGAAGGCGATCGCCCTAGAATTACCCGTTTAGGTGGTGGGATAACCTTTACTCGTCCCCTGTCTACGGAACTTTACAAACCTTCTGAATGGACAGCCTCCGCCGGTTTACAATATCAACGAGTTTCTAGCCGTGATGCAGATGGCGATATTCGACCATTAGGGACAATCTATCAAAATGGTCAAGCGGTAGGGGAAAGAATTCCTCTTACTCAGTCAGAATCAGGTGAAGACGATTTATTACTATTCCAACTTAATGCCCTGCGGGATGGACGGAATAATCCTTTACAACCTACTAGCGGTTCTTTCTTACGCCTTGGTGTTGATCAATCAGTTCCCATTGGTAGCGGTAATATCTTCCTGACCAGATTACGGGGTAGCTATAGCCAATATTTCCCCGTCAAATTTACTAGTTTTAGCGACAGACCCGAAACCTTGGCTTTTAACTTACAAGCCGGAACAGTTCTAGGTGACTTACCACCCTATGAAGCCTTTACCCTTGGTGGTAGTAACTCAGTACGGGGTTATGAAGAAGGAGGTTTAGGTGCAGGACGCACTTATGTTCAAGCATCGGTAGAATATCGTTTTCCGGTGTTCTCTGTGGTGAGTGGGGCATTATTCTTTGATTATGGCAGCGATTTAGGCAGCAGTACCAAAGCCGCTCAATTGTTAAATAAAGATGGTGACGGCTACGGCTACGGTGTGGGTGTGCGTGTCCAATCTCCACTCGGACCGATTCGTATTGATTACGGTATCAATGACGATGGTGATAGCCGGATTAACTTCGGGATTGGGGAGAGGTTTTAAGGAAGAGGCAGGGGGGCAGGGGGCAGGGGGG
>DATGXB010000106.1:0-15277 GCA_035299225.1 Nostocaceae cyanobacterium
TTTTTTCTCAAATCCTGTTGGCATGGGTCAGTGCTTCTGGCTACATAGGTTATATCCTAGCCTACCTTTTGTTTTTTTACTTCAACACCAATAGTTTTCTCAATCCGCTTGTCAAGAGCGTTTGAGATGCGCTAACCCTGCATAATTTACCTTTTTATTGAAATAAACTCATTTGTTCAAGATTGGAATTATCTTCGCTTGGAAGTGGAATATTTTTCTTCTTCTTAGATTTACCCTTAGTTGGGTCGCTTTCTGTTTCACTGACTTCACTTACTTGGGGCTGATTTTTTTTCTCTACTGCTTCCTGTAATGCTCGATTTAATCTATTTGGTAAGTCAGCATTTAATTTCGCAAGTGCAGAATTAATCAGTAGTGGTAAATCTTCCAAAGAAGTAATTTTTTCGGAAAACATTAGGGGGACATCTTGGTGATTACGAATACCAATCACCACTGTCCTAGTTCCTTGTTTTGGTGGACTAATATTTATGTTGATTGCCAAGGGGCAATTATTTAGTTGATATTCTTCAGTCAGTGCTGCTTGTTCTTCTTGCTGCATAGCTGCTTACTTGGTTAAAACTAAAAGCCTAGTCGCAATTCCAGTAGAGCGATCGCTATTTTTAAAAGCATCACCCAACTTGTAGGATTTACCTTTGTTGAACTTAAACCACTGCTGGAAGTTGATTTCAGTTTGGGTATTGCGAAAAAACAAACCTTCAGAAGCAATAGCCGCCATAATGCCGCCGCGACTCAGACAGTGGTTGTAAGCGTGTTGGATGAAAATTGCATCCTGGCAATTTTCAAATGGGGGGTTCATGGCTATGCGCGGAAATTCACAGCGATAATCCTGGCAATCTTGGTGTAATACTTGATGCCCTTTGAGCCGTAAAACTGAAACTAGGTCAGGGTTAATTTCTAGACAAGTCACTTCACAGCCATGATTTTTGAGAGCATCAGCAATGTGACCTGCTCCCGCCTGGGGTTCTAGAACTTTCATCCCAGGTTGCAATTGAAGGTGACTGATCATCTTTTCCACCACTTTTGAGGGAGTGGGGAAATAGCCAGGAATGCCGGCAAGTGCGATGCGCTGCTCCAGCCGCCGCAACTCACTAACTTTTAAAGCTTCGGGGTCTATGGCTGGGTGGTGGTTTTCTAGTGTGTCAAACAGCGCTTGTCTAGCCTGGTGGAAATTATGTCGAAAAATGTTTGCTTTTTCCAAGCTTGGCTCGTACTCATCATATTGCAATAAAATCTCGACCTGGACTTTGGTACGTATACCCCAAAGTGGTATCGGCAGTGACCCATCTTCCAAAGCTGAGGCGATCGCCAACAAACAAGATTGGACATCCTGCATTTGTTGACCAGCTTTTTCCTGCTGCTTGGCAATACGTAACTTTCTAGCAGTGAGGCGATGCTGTTGCGGATCGCCCAAGGGTGAATTAAGCTTGGCTTTAATCTCCTCGGACATATTTTCTGCCATTCGCCGAAATTGAGCAGCCAAACCCAAGTCCCTAGCAGTAATGAGTTTTTTACTTGGTGGTTGAACACTAATTTCCGGCTGGCTGATCGTTGTGGTAAAGATGTTGAGTTGGTGTATCATAATAAAGAGAAAGTAATTTAATTATGGTTTGGACTAAGTGCAAGTTAGCCCAAACCTTTAAAAAACTAGGACTTGAGTTGAACTGGCATCACCAACGCTAAAACGTTGTAGCCATTTAAAGGATTGATAATCACTGGGGTAGCTGGCTGATTGATCCTTATAGCTACCTCCTCAGTTGTTTGAACCTCCAAGGCATGAATCAGGTATTTCACGTTAAAGGCAAGTATTATATCTTGACCAGAAATTTGTGCTGATAAAGATTCATTTCCTGAACCCACTTCAGGATTGCTGGCCTGAATGTTTATTGTCTGCTCCTCATTAGATATGGTCATCTTTACACATTGATGCTTGGATTCAGACAGTAATTGTACCCGCTTGAGAGCAGATATTAGCTGTAATTTTTCTGCCCAAACTTCTAATGCAAAGGCTCTAGGAATCAGCGAATTATAGGCAGGATAAAGACCTTCGATTAATCTGGAAATAATCGTATAAGCTCCGACCTCAAATTTGATGATGCCAGAATCAAAGGAGATTTTTACAACGTCATCATCACTGACCAATAATCGGCGTAATTCGCTACAAGTCTTGCTAGGAAGAGTAAATTCATAAACAGTATCCTGCAATGAAAGCGAACTCAAACTTGTATTGAATTTAGCCAATCTATGACCATCAGTAGCAGCCATCTCCAGTTCCATATCACTGGTAATAGAAAAATGAACGCCACATAATACTTGTTTAGTTGGATCGGTTGATGCTGCATAAGCAGTTGAGTCTAAGCCAATCCGTAAAGCTTTTTGAGTTATGCCAGCGATCGGCACAGGTGTTTTACTGTCATTTATGGGATCTGGTAAATCAGGATACTCATAGGCATCGTGGCCATTTATGTTGTAAGTGCCATTCCCCGCAGTAATTGTTACTGTTCCATTGGTAGCACTTTCCTCTCTTTGGAAGCGAATTTCTCCATCAGGTAACAAAGTTAGTAAATTGTAGAGTAAGCTTGCTGGGAAGGCATAGCTTCCAGGTTGTTTGACTGTGATAGCAGTACAAAAAACTATACTGCCAAAGCTCAAATCGAAACCTGTAAACTTAATTTGCTTATTAGCTAAGATATCCACCTTCACACAGGACAGAATCGGATGAATAGATAAACTACCAACAGCCCGCATAGCCCCTGCTAAGGCTTTAGTAAACTCTTTGCAACTAACCGTAAAATCAAAAAATGCAGAGCTTGGTTGATTGGTAGCTTTAGCAGCTACTTGTTCGCTTTCAGGTTCACCAGTCCCGGTTTCATCTTCGAGTTCCTGGTCTTCGTCCTGGTCTTCGAGTTCGTCGGCGGTTCCAGTTTCCTCTTCAAGTTCCTCGTTTTCGTCCTGGTCTTCGAGTTCATCGCCGATTTCAGTTTCCTCTTTAAGTTCCTGGTCTTCGTCCTGGTCTTCGAGTTCGTCGGCGGTTCCAGTTTCACCTTCGTCCTGGTCTTGTAATTCACTGCTGATAGTTGTTCCAGGTAATCTTTCTACCCAATTAGGATGAAGAGTGACATTTTTCTTATCTACTCGATCGCTCTCTACAACTACCCGCAACCATCCTTTGGGAGTTAGACTTTCGACTTTACCTACAAGACCACAATAGCGATTGTCTGTAGGGTCAGTTACTCGGTTAATTTTGACCTCATTTCCGACAGAGTAAATTGCTGTATCAACTGTTGCTGTTGGCATTTTTTTCACCTCTAAAATTCAAGTAATTCAAACAAAGATAGTTGAAATGGATGAATCGGAAGTCGTGAAACTTCGGTTTCATGAATTAGGGGAATAGCAGTTTTTAAAACAGAATCTAAATCTAGGATTCTGTCTTTAAAATTATTAAGAATTAATGACTCTCCCCAAGGATCGTAAAGCTCTATTTGTTCATCTACCCAATCCCAATGAATTAGCCAATCCTCATGAATAACCATACGCAGAGGATCAAAAACTATAAAATGCTCATTCAAGCAATCTATATCTTCATCCTCACCGTAATTAGCGATTGAGTCATAGCTAAAATAATTACTCGTAAATTTCTTGGCAAAATCATTAGCTTCTTTATTGGAAGAAAAAGCTTTTTTATGCCAAATTTCACGAGCATTGATATCTTCAAGCTGAAGATGGAATTTATTATCATTGAGTTTGGATATTTTAATTATCCAATCATGCGACATATCCGCACCTGTTGAATTATTCCTATTTAATATTTGTGCAATTTAAGAACCTAGCTGCCATCTCTTATCGTGCGATGCAAAATAAAGTATGCTCATCAAACTCAAAAAAATATGAGTTTGATATTTTTTATTTGCAATGATAAGAAATCTTGTCGTTTATAAGAGATGAGGCTAGGCTTTGCAAAGCCAGTAAGCAACCTAATTGCAGATTTATTTATCTGATAATAATTGCTCTATTCTTACGGCTTTTTTGATTAGTTTGTACATTTTTATTATAACATAAAAACAGATTTTTTGCAACTTTTTTTATTTATTGAATTTGGTAAAATACACAAGAAATAAAAATATGATCAAGCTTTGAATCACATTTTTATTTAATTAAATATTAGAATTATTGAAGACAATTCCATAGTAGATAAAAAACAATTATAATGCTTGTCTGTGGGTGGTTGTGCCAGTTTTGCCCGAATTTCTGTAGACTTTTATTTTGGCAAAGGTATTGATATAGGTCTTAGTATTTAGCAATTACCTCCAGTAACCCCAGTATTATCACTGTCCATGTAGTATCTTGTACTCTATACTTCAAATACTCACTATATATCAAACCTTTGTATCACGACTATGCCTAACTAAGCTATATTCTAATGAGGTTGGTTAAATTTATTAATTTCTCGCTAAAGAAAAAATGTACTATTTACATATCAGTTAGTAAGGGAGTATACTTATAATTATGCTTCAAGTATAAAAAATTTCTTTAACTATAAGACAAACGAGAGGTGGGGCGTGGCTTATCAATGGGGAAAAAGAAACAACTCGCACGGCAATAACTCTGACCAAGATAGACCAAATCAGTTTGCTTCACGTCCGTTTATTTTCCGTACAGAACGAGAACAGGAAACCCCAGAACCTAGAAAACTCTCGGATGAGTCATCAAGTCAACTCCGGTTGTCTTCTATTACGCGACCAGATTCTACAGTACAGACCCAAACTACGCCACAAATTGAGACAGAACCAGAACAAGAAGAACAAAAGCAAGAATCCAACCATACCATCAAGCTATCAAGCCCAGAAAACCCAGAACAACCCAACAATAACGAAACCAATCCAGCAGCAACTATTCAAACAAAATTAACTATTGGTGCACCGGGGGATAAATACGAGCAAGAAGCTGATACAGTAGCTCGAAAAGTGATGTCAGAAAATGTCCTCCAGTTATCCTATTGGCCAGAACCAAAAAAACCAAAAAATATTGTTCCGAAGCCAAAGTTATCACTCATACAGCAAAAAGCTCAAGAAGAAGGAAATAACCCTACACCAAATTTAGAAAATCAATTAAACAGTAAAAAAGGTGGGGGAAGTCCCTTAGATAATCAAACACGCTCCTTTATGGAATCGCGGTTTGGTGCAGATTTTAGCTCGGTACGAGTTCATACTGATACCACAGCCGTGCAGATGAACCAAGAACTAGGAGCGCAAGCATTTACACACGGTAGTGATATATTTTTTAGTCAGGGAAAATCACCAGGACAAAATGAATTAACAGCCCATGAACTAACTCACGTTGTTCAACAAGGAGGGGCTAAAACAATTAATAGAAAAATAGAACCTGAAGTCGCTTCACCAAAATCAAATTATAATAAAATTAGCCGTTATACTCACGAAAAAGAAATACAAAGATTACCAGCGAAGAAACTTTCAGAAACAGATGCAGATTTCGTCTCTAATAATAAATCACAAAACCCCACAGAGCAAAGCATAAGTAATCACAATTCAGCAACAAAATTACAACCCAAACAATTAGACACAGACACTATTCAACGCCAATCTTTAAATATTAGTTCTGCTGAACCCAGGATTCAAAGAAACTGGTTGAGTTCGATAATAGAAGGTTCAACAGAATGGACAATCAAACAAACATTGGGTGAGCAAGTTCTTAATGTTTTGCAAAGAGCCGGTGATGTATTAAGAAAGATTATTCAAGACCCTGTAAGATTTTGCAGCAACTTAATTACATCCATTCGTAATGGTTTTACTAGGTTTCAAGAAAATATTAGTACACACCTAACAAATGGCTTAATGGGGTGGTTATTTGGGGCTTTATCTGGTGCAGGTTTGGTTTTACCAAATGAGTTTGATGCTAAAGGGTTAGTATCTATAACTCTGCAAGTGTTGGGATTAACTTATGATAATTTCCGGGGGAGATTAGCTAGAAGAATAGGAGATGATAAAGTCGGGATATTAGAGCAGAGTTATGATTTTCTTCAGAGAATCGCATCAGGGGGATTAACAGAAGCGTGGGAAGATATTTGCCAAGAAGTTGGCGATATTAAAGATATGATTTTAGGGGGAATTAAAGATTGGGTAATTAATACGATTATTACTAGAGCCATCACTAGGCTGATTACGATGTTTAATCCAGTGGGAGGATTAATAGAATCAGCGAGGGCAATTTATAACACAGTGATGTTTTTTATTGAAAGAGCGCAACAAATAGCGGCTTTAGTAGATTCCATCTTTAATTCTATTAATAAGATAGTGGAGGGAGATACTGATTCAGCCTCGAATTATATTGAGCAAACAATGGGGCGGACAATACCAGTAATTATCAGCTTTTTAGCCAGATTATTGGGTTTAAGTGGGGTGAGCGATCGTATCAAGGCCGTCATTCAACGCATCCAAGCCCCCATCAACCGAGCCTTAGACAAGTTAGAAGATAAAATTGCTGATAGAGCTAGAACCTTACTGGACAGAAATCAGAGACAAAATCAAGCACCACAACAAAGCGCCGCTACTCCCGTAACTGCACCCGCACCACAATCACAACCTCCAAGTTCTGTAACTCCACCAGCACCAACAAGCACTTCTACCCCCACAACAACAGCACCAGCACCACAGAGTCCTTCTAGTCCTGCAACAACACCAACGAGAACCCAAACACCACCATCACAATCAACTCCTAACCGCACAACAACGCCAGGACAACAAAATCCTTCCAGTCCTGCAACTCAAACCGCAAATCAAACTCCAGCGCAACAACAAAATCAACCCGCACAGCAAAATACTTCTAATGAAACAGCAAACCACAGAGCTCTTGCCAGACAAGCAGTATCAGAATTAGAACAAACTAGAGGAGAGAATCAGGACTATGAAACTCTTAGACGAGAGAAAGAAACCCAAGCTAGGCAAATTGAGCAGAATTATACAAGGAGGTTAAGGCAAGGTATTAAGCTAACTGTGAAATTTGAGGATGCTGCTAGAGATAAGCAGGATGGAAAGTTAGATTTTAAAGTAACAATTGCACCCAATGATACAAATGATAAAGGTTCAATCCCAGTTTCTGAAAAAGCCAATCAGCTTAAGAAGGCTGTTGAGAAATTACGTATTGTTGGATTTATGAAGGCAATGGGTAAAAACGAAACAGTAGAAGGAATTACTAGAAACGATTTTCAGGAATTATGGGATGACGACACACAAAAAATTGGTACCAAAAAGGCTAAAGACTGGGTTAAGAATAAATTCCGCAAGGCTGCAAGAGGACAACATGAGTGGATTCCCTGTAACTTGATAGCACAAGTAATTGAGCGAACAGCTAGTACAAACGAGTTTATAGAGGGAGACAAGTGGATTGACTTCCAACATGGATTAAGAAGTCCAACTAAACAAATTATTTTCAATAAGAGCAAGGCGATCAAAATCAAATACAGGGAAGAGGAGAAAGAAGAAGATAAATTAGTTCTTCAGGGACATACAAAATCTGTATATTTGTATGAAGAAATACCCGAAAATCAGCAAACAAAATATTCACCGGAATTTCATAAGGCTCTAGAAAGCGCATTCACAAACAGTAAGAACATTACAGACTGTATTCGAGGAATTCGTCGTGTTTTTGAAGATTGGGTGTGGAAAGGTGATGAAGTATCTGAGCAAGAAGTTCATCCTGAAATGATGTGTTATTCTAAAAAAGCAAAAACAAATTGGTCGGACATTACAAAAGCACAAGCAGACAATTACAAGACAATAAAAGATAAAATTGACAAATACATACAATAAATGGATATCTTGAAGGAATGAAGAAAAAATATGATTAAGACAAATCATGATTATGAGTGCGGCGACTTTGATGCTGCTAGATTGTGGATAGAGTCTTCATCATTATCCGATGACAACAAGAAAGCATTTTTACAATTTGTACACCGATTTCCGGGGTTGATTTTTTATAAAGAGAATGCGGTTTTACTTGATAAGTTAGAGGAAGATGAAAATGTAAATTTACCAAAATGGTTTCGCGATATTCGACAAACCTTGGCTTTTTTCATGCCGAATCACCAAGTCGAGGTGAAATTTGGTAATTTTGATAATGAAGATATTGAGGAAGTATTTGACGATAGCTGGTACACGCTGGGACTGGGATATATTGATGCTCAACGAGAAATTATGCAAAGTATAGAAGACCTACTTCCTTTTCCTATCGGCGGTTCAATAGATAATATTGGCTCAGAGTTAGTTATTAATACTGCTGATCCAACAGACCAGGCAGTGTATGAGCATAATACCGAATACCTGTGGGACGATTTAAGCGATGGAATACCTTTATCGAGTGGCTTTGGTAAGGTTTTTGACTCCTATGCAGAAATGTTTAAACACATTGTTGCTATTAAAATCCAAAATGGAGAGGAGGAAATAATTGAAGCTCAAGAATAGAGGTAAAGATAGGAGTTTAATAGAAATAAAGAAACTTGAAATTAGCTAAAACTATGTACTTAAGAAATCGCTCTCCTTTCATTCTCCCAAAAAGGCGATCGCCCTCTTTCCATTCTCCCAGAAGCTTGACAGCACAACACCCACCACAGACGATGGCGTTAGCACAGCTTCCCGCAGGGAAACGCCCAGCATAGCTGATGGCAAAACGCCCGTCGTAGGCGATCGCTCTCTTTCTATTTTTAACAGTGATCTGATAACTCCCATCGTCAATGAAGCACATAACACCAGCAATTATTAACTTTTTAGCTAGATTATGGGGTTGTAGTAAGCAATTACAGACAAAAAAAGGGGGTTATTGTTGGTTGAGAATCAGAGCGATCGCACTTTTATAATATATTTATGGTGCAATACAATTAAGCTACTCAAAATTAATTATTTTTTTCCATTAGTCTCTCGAATTGAATTAATTGATATCTAAACTCCTCAATCTCCATTAATATTTCTACTTCTTTTCTGCCTTCTAAATTATCTGTTGGTAGTTCTTGTAAACGAGCGTTTATACTCCAAAATAAGTTATCTAACTCAACTCTAGCTGTTGTATCTGCTGCTGTGATCTCGCTATTTTGCTCATTTGTATTAGGTAAATTTTGTAATAATAACTTTGTGCGTTGAAGTAAGCCTGAATATCTTTGAATTAATTTGAAATTTTTAATAACTATTTTTACTTCCCTGAAAAAAGTATGCGCTTGGTTAAATATTTCTTCCCCTGATTCTCCTAATCTAGTAATAATGTCTTGTTTCAGTTTTTCGATTATAGCTTCAGCTTGTTTACGACGATAATGAGGCATTACCTGTAAGGCTTGATGAAATTGATTAATTTCTTCTGGAATTAATATTGCTAGTATATGTTCTTTTCTTTCAGGAATTATTTCTGATGGTGATACATCTATTTGAGAGGGTAAATCTAATGCTGATTCTTCTTGACTTGCTTCTATTTGATTAATAGCAGATTCAGGAGATATATTATTATTAATGATAGATATAATTCCCGGCAAATATTTATCCATCATGGTTATATTAGTATAAACTAATTTCTTGATACAAGCAAAACTGAGTTTATTTTCTTCAATAGCAATACTAGTTTTATAACGAATTTCTCCAATTTTAAAATCTAGTTCAAAATTGCCTAGAAGTAAATTAGAATTAGCTCTAGTAATAAATTCTGCTATAGTTTGACGCTTAGATACTGGTATTTGAATGGGACAAATAGAGTAAAAAACAAATTCGTAATTTGTATCTATAGTTTGAGCGTAACAATCCCATTCTCCGTTTTTACCTTGGAAGGCTGTTTGTAAAATACTGTCATCTTTTACTTGTTTAAATGGCCAACCATCTACTTGAAAGAAATTGAGAACAGCTTGAAAAATTGGTTGATGAGAAGTAACATCTGAAGAGGTTGTTTGAGTAGAATATTGTGATAATTCTTGAAATAAATTACCAATTTCTTCCAGTGTATCGGGATTCATTTCTTTAGCAGCAGAATCAAAACCAATATTGATTAGGTCTTGTAATAATTGGGTAAAATTTGCGGTTGTTTCTGCTTGAGAATTACTAGCGAGGGAAACATTCAAACGGCTAAAATAATTCCAAAAAGTGGAATATCCTACTTCTCCCGAAGTTTGGAACTGCTTGACAGATAAAGCTAACCAATTTTCAGTAAATAATAAAGGGTCTGGAAATTTACAATTTAAAAGGTAATTTGCTGTTTGGTCATTAACGTTTTGTATAATTAATGGTAAAAATTCTGGTTTAATAATGGCTTCAATTTGAATATTTATTTCTGGTTGAAAATTAATGGTTATGGGATTAATTGGTACTGATGGATTCAGGTTAAATAAGCTGTGATTATTGATATATTGATAAGTCTCTAAGTTAACTTGGAATGTGAGACAAAATTCAACTATTTGATTTTCGGTTTCAGTTACAGCTAGATTGATAACCTGAACACTTAAAGGTAAATTGCGGGAATCATATAAGGTTAAATCACTATCTATTTGGTAATTGTCTGTTTTTTTATTCATACATAATCCTTGTTCAAGAACTGAGGGGAGGACAAAATAAAGTGAAAAGCTAACAACACATAGCTTTGATAAGTGCTGTTCTTGATTGAACATTTCACAAATTATAACATCTTGTCGTTTCAATATTGACAACCGAGGGCAATCTGATTTGTTTAGATAATCAATTTAATTATATTTTTTAGCTTATAGATAAAAAATAAGTATTAGCCCTAAACTAAAGCAAGCTTGAGTAAATAACATCCAAACGTTGCCACCCCTGCAACTGCCAAAAAACAAAAATGGAGTCAGCCAGCTTATTAAGAGTTGTAGAGTTTATTTAGAGTGGTTTAATAGCGTTATTCTTTCATGCTGCATAGATTTCAGTAATATTACCGTCATGGTATTGCTCCGATTGCAATACAGTTGCGTTAATGGTGAAATAATTTCTATTATTTCATCCAGCTTTTCACACGCAATTTCAGTAATAGTCGTTATAGACCAAGGTTCACTGAAGGATTGAATTTCAGCGACAATCTCCGCTTTAGCTTCCTCATTTCTTCTCATTTCCAAGTAATACTGAATAATTTTTTTAGAACAGTAATCTTGAATTGAGATTTTCTTACCCCCAGCTTTCAGCAAAGCCTGAATATGGGAGCGTAATTTTTCATAACTGTCAGAATTAATTTTAATCTTTACAGTTTTTATATCCTTTCTCTTTCTTCCTGCACCTGGTCTATATCCTCCGCTTCCTGATTTTCTTGGTTTTAGCTCGTTCATATTTTTTGCACTTTATTATTATGTTTACATTATGACAAATAATCAGGGAAAATTAACATTAGAAACATGGTCTATAGAAAGGGTTTTAGCAACCTTAAATAGTGATAACCCCAGAATAATAACCAGCAAACAGCTACAAGATTTAAGAAATGGCATTCGTGAATTTGGATTAGTATTACCGGTTGTAATCAATATCCACACTAATAGACTGGTAGGTGGGCATCAAAGAGTTAAAGCTGCTCAACTTGAAGGTTTGCCAGAAATTCAGGTCAGCCTAGTCGATCTGAGTGAAGAAGATGAGCTTTTACTTTCATTAGCATTAAATAAAATTAGTGGCAAGTGGGATTATCAGGTTTTAGAAGAAGTTCTCACAGAGCTTGCCCAAACTGATGCCATTGGAGCTTCTGGTTTTTCTGAATCAGAACTCATAGATATTATGGCTGATTATGAGGAACAGCCAGAAGAAAGCTTTGAGGAATTTGCGGAAAGATTCAGTGCGCGTCGTTCTCAAGATTTTGTTGTATTCAGGAGTTCTAAATTAATATTCAGCTGTGCAAAACAACAATATGAAGCACTAGTGAAACGTCTCTATGAAGACGTTGGTGTAGATGATGTAGCCGCCAGTATAAGATTTTTCCAATTAATTGGTTTATAAAATGGAAACAAGGAAATATTTAATTAGCGAATTGCTCAAAATGGGGAATCCCAAAAATCCCCGATGGATGCCAGAAAATCAATCTCAAGCACTGGAAAACAGTGTGAGTAAATTTGGCATGGTCGAACCAGTGCTGGTCAACATCCGTACTAACCGAATAGTAGGAGGACACCAAAGAGTTCAGGCTGCTGCCAAAGCTGGTTTTACAGAATTAGATGTTTTTATTGTTGACCTGCCTGAAGATAAGGAGATGGCACTTAATCTCTCCTTAAATAAAATTAAAGGGGATTGGGATTATGATAAATTAGCTGCACAATTAGCAGATATAGATCAAGAAAATATAATTTTTACTGGGTTTAGTGCAGATGAAGTAAACTCCATAGTCGCAGATTATATCAGTGAAATGGAGGAAGAATTATTTGATGATCCTAATGATGGTTCACAAGTAGTTGAGGAATTACGCAACAAAAGCGAAGAAGAAGTCGAGGAAGAATTTAAAAAAACTGTCAAAGTACAGTTTGGTATGTTTTCTAAAAATATCGAATCTACAGTTTATGAGGAATGGATTGAAAGTTTAGTACAAATTAGTCCCAATGGTTCTAGTCCCGCAGCTTTAGGACTAATTGTGGCTCAAATGCTCGGAGTTGATGTGATCAACAAAGATCAGCCTGCTGAAGAAACCGAAGAAACTGACCAAGCTGAGAGTGTAACCGCAGTCTAAATTAATCAACAGGAAATTTTATGACCTATTCCACAGATTTAGTACCAATTGAAAAAGCAGTTACAGAGGGAAATCACACTATGAATTTATTAACAGATGAACTTTCTGTTGGAAATGGATTAAATGTTGCCCCTGGTACATGGGAATTTGATGCTGCCGTTGCCACAGAATTTAACAGTCATGTGGCTAAGTCAGTGCCTTTATATGAAGACTTACAAACATTGGCAGTGCAAATTAGTGATTTTTTTATTCCCAAATATGGATTAATCATTGATTTGGGATGTTCCACAGGAACAACCATAATAAAACTACTTGATCGCCATCAGAAGAAGAATCTACGGATATTGGGAATAGATAATTCAGCCCCAATGTTAGCAGAGGCTCACAAAACTTTAGATATTTTCCCCAATGTGCAGCTAGAGGAACAAAATATTGTTTTTTGCTCGCTGCCAAAAGCACATTTAATTTATTCACTCTATTCTTTACAGTTTATAGATTTAGAATATCGTCAGTCTGTAGTAGATAAAATTTATAATAGCTTACACGAAGGTGGAGCTTTTATTTTGGTTGAAAAGGTTCTTGATGATAACTCAGCCATTAGTGAAATTTATCAGCTGTGCCATTGGGAGAATAAGCAATATGTAGGTGGGTTTACTCCCAGCGAGATTTTAGGGAAAGCGCAATCTTTAAGAGGAAGAATGCGCCCCCTATCCACGGAAGAAAACTTACAGATGCTTAAAGATATTGGTTTTCGTCACACCAGTACGTTTTTCAAGTGGTGTAATTTTGTTGGTATTTTAGCTATTAAATAGCCAAGATACCAATACAGGGAAGCAACAGTGACTATCAGCAGAAAAATAAATTAAGGCTTAATGTTAATAGCCTTAAGTGCTGAATCTAAATACTTATACTCGCCGTATTTAGTTTTCAACTCATACCAAACTTCAAACCTAAATTGCGGATTAACACAAATAGTCCAACCAGGTGGCAATGGTGGATCAATTTTACACTTCCATTTTACTTCACAATTGATAGCAATTGGAGTTAAGAAACTTTTTTCAAAGAAATAATCAACGCAATGCACTCCTCGGTGAGCATTTTTAAGAAAAAATAAAAGCCTTTCAGCAAATTCTTTCTCCCGGTTTTTGCAATTACCAGGGTAAGGAATGCTAAAATCAAAAGTATATCGTGCAACTCTAGTACCTGGAGGTGTATATAAACTAATTTCGGGAATACAATCAAAGACAACATTGGCTTCTCCTCCATTCTCGTAGAGGTCGATATTGTGCCAAGGAAATAGATAAAAAACAATTTTCTCAGGTTCATGTAAAACAAGTTTTCCGCCCATGTAGTCAGCCAGCTTTTCAGCATCGAATCCTGTGAGACGAAACTGATCATTATCAAAATTCATGGTAAACATCCCCTAAATTAAATTAACAGATTGAGATTGATTAATACTAATAGATTTAGTATTAGAAACAGGTACAGTTGTAGCTTGCTTACCTTGCAATTCGCGTAATACGGGGATACCTTCAATGTATTTAATGACCCCCGCTTCACCTATTACCTGCAAAAGTAACTCCGCTTTTTCCCATTCTTCAGTAGTTGCTTCCACCGCTTTTAACAAGTCAATGATGGCTTGATTGAATTGAATTACTTTACGAAGTTGGAGAGAATAGTGGGATTGAGTCTGAGCCAAAAGTGCTTGTCTAGACTCAATTTCTCCGCCATTTTTCAATCTGATATCTAGGATTTTTTGCCCCAAAGAATCTACAGGAAGTTGTAGTTGCTCTATCTGTAATTCGCTCCTTGACTTGGCTTTGCTACTTTTCTTTAATGCTGTCTGAGTAGGCAATTCCAACATTTGGGGCAAAGGCAAAGCAGTTTGTACCAAAAAGTCTCTTTGACCTTTAGGTTGCAATGCACAATGAGGGTAAACCACCTCTATGGTTTTCTGCTTCATTTCTCTGGGTATGGCGGCTGGGGTTAACTCTAAGTAAATTTCGTAAACAGTCCACGCATCCCCAGGCTCAGTATTAGGAAAAGTATCTAGTGAAAACGGTTCACGCCAAAGGATTACAAAACTGAAATAACGGCAGTTGAGATCACGAGCCTTAACAATTTCTACACCTTGTTTCCCTTTCATGAACTCATCTAACCATTGGCGTTGTCTTTTATTGGGCTTTTTATCCCCAAACAAGGTAGAAAAAGGATTCTTTCTGGTCATAGTGCCCTACCTTGCCGCATAGTATTTCTTTAGGCGATCGCCTGCGAATGAATTACCCTTTTTCGCCTCCTGCTCATAGGCTTGGATTAATTCTGGAGTAATTAGTTGATCCAGCCAATTAATCATTTGTTGAATTGACACTCCCCGACCTAAAGGTGCGGGGATTCTACTTTCATCCTAGTTACTTGCTCAACCAGGGTTTCCCCAAGTAGAGTAGAGGTCGCTAGTCCAGTAGCGTTACTTTGGGGATGCCCTCCCCTAGCTTGTTTTGCAAGATTTAAAATATTTATTGCTGCGTTTGTATCTCTATGCAGTTCACACCCACATCTACAAATATGGGTACGA
>DATGXB010000107.1:0-11849 GCA_035299225.1 Nostocaceae cyanobacterium
GAGATTCTGGGTTCAAACAACAGTTGCAGTTTCATACCGTCTTACACTATCTCGCCCGACAGACAATGCCCTGCCTGTTTCCACTACTCTATCAAAAAGCCGTCCTCAAAGGACGGGGCTTTAAACCCAATTTTTTGGTAACAGAAAAAACAATCCTTAAGTTTTGTTGACGATTGAAACAGGCGTTTCAACCGATTCGATTCTCTACCAGGATGGTAGCACGGGTTAATTTGGATTGACCCACAAATTTTGACTATAACTCAATATAACATATTGATTTAACTCCGTATATATCCTCATTTAGAATCACAATTAGGTTTTTACTCTAAAATTTCGCCTAAAAATGCCTAAAATACGTTTATGATGCAAAAATCAAATTTTTTGTTCCATTATTTTCCTCTCTGTCCTACATTAAGGTTTTTAACAAAATTATGCTCACCGTAATTTATGGTATAAAACAGCATAGCAATTTAAAATTGAAATGTTTTAAATTACTATCTTACTGAGATAAAAAGTATCCAAATTAACAATACTACCAGAACTAAGTTTGAACTATCCTCTAACTGATAACTGGAAATTGTTAAAGTGTATAACTGTTTGTCAGACAATTTACGCTTTGATAATTTCAGAATCAAGTTTACAGTTTCTTTAAATAATCAGGATAACCATACCTTAGCCCTGTAGATTCTTAATTACTGCCAAAGTGGATACTGCGTGTTTACGCAATCCTTTTGTTAATTCTATGAATTTTTGTAAAAAGTGATGGTCATGGCTCCTGCCAAGATTCTTGTAGTTGATGACGACCCTGCGGTTCGGAATTTAATCCAACGCTTTTTAATCAAACAGAGCTACCAAGTTGAAGCTGCTGAAGACGGTAAAACAGCCCTGGCTTTGTTTGAGCAATTTAATCCAGACTTAGTGATTTTGGATGTTAATTTACCCGATGTTATTGGCTTTAATCTATGCCAAGAAATGCAAAGTCGAAATGGCGTTTTTGTGCTAATGCTGACTAGCCGTACAGACGAAACTGATAAAATACGCGGTTTTTCTAAAGGTGCTGATGACTATCTCACTAAACCATTTGGTTTAGGAGAACTAGAAGTCAGAGTGGCAGCAATTTTAAGGCGGCAGAGGGTTGTTACTACCGCCGAACAAAAACGCCTGATTTTTGAAAAATTAATGATTGACCCAGTACGTAGGGAGGTAACACTCAATAATCAACCTGTACCTCTGACGGCTTTAGAATTTGATTTGTTGCATTTTTTAGCCAGTCATCCTGGTCGAGTTTGGCGACGTGCAGAACTGATTCAAGAGGTATGGGATTATGAGTACGTAGGTGATCAACGGGTTGTGGATGTCCATATCGGGCAAATCCGCAAAAAAATCGAAATTGATGCTACTCAACCAGCATTAATTCAGACTGTTCGAGGTGTTGGTTATAAGTTTGAATGCCCTACTCAGAATCAAGCGTAGGGTATAGGGAAATAAAGCAGAAGGGCAAGGGGCAGAGTGCGGAGTAAGGGAAGAGTGGGGAGAGTAGGAAGAGTGGGAAGAATGGGGAAAAGATAAATAAATTACGGTGTTTTCCTCCCTGTCCCCTGTTCCCTGTTCCCTGTTCCCTGTCCCCTGTTCCCTGTTCCCTGTTCCCTGTTCCCTGTTCCCTTGCCTCTAACAGTGATGAAACAAGGTTTCTAAATAAACACGAGCAGCACGGCGATCGCTATCTCCATTCTGAAGCAAAAATAGTGATAGCGCTGCCGTCAACACTCGGTTTTGATCCCAATCAGGATGAGTTTCTAAATAATTCTTGAGTGATTCATGGAGTGATTCGGGAATCTCTGTAAAAATACTAACTCTTGTGTTCATAAAATTTTCCTTCTATCAGGATAACTAAGGGAAATTACTTGGTTTTTGTATGAATCAGTGATAAATTTAACCGACAATTCCATCAGAAGTTACTAACCCCTACACAGGAGCAAGCTATGTGTAGCATCTCTCAGATGAACAGGGCCCTAACTGGTGTCAAGATTCAACATTCAGCAGAATCAACAGGCTAAAAAACCTAGCCGCATCATTTTGCGCTATTAGGGGGTGGGTTTGTCAATGCTGCGAAATGTTACAAAAAAGCAGGTCAGAAATAAATGCTCACACAATTATTAGGCTTTCAGTTCTATTTCTGTTACAAAGCTTAATATAAACTCAGTCTTTTAAGATATCCTCCAGAGAAAATGTCAAAATCCCCAATAAGTCAGGAAGAGCTTATCAACTCGTGAAATGTCTGTGGAAAACCGGTGAAGTATTTGTGGAAATTCTGTGGAATGGATGAGGAAAAGCACTGCAAATGATAAGAATTACAAAAAATTTAGGCATTAGGGAACAGGGAACAGGGAACAGGGAACAGGGAACAGGGAACAGGGAACAGGGAATAGGGAATTTATTCTTTATCTTTGTCCCCTCTGCCCCTCTGCCCCCCGTCCAGCGTTCGGCTTTACTGTTCCTGCCAGTAGACCTCTGCCCCTCTTCCACTCATCTCCGTCGCTGTTGTAATTTACGATAAACTGCTTTGATATCAACTTGATGGTAGGAGAGAGCGACTAAAGTGTGGTAGATTAGGTCAGCAACCTCAGAAGCGATCGCCTCTGGGTCATCATCTTTACAAGCCATCACCACCTCAGCACTTTCTTCACCAATCTTTTTTAAGATTTTGTTATCACCACCAGCAAACAGCTTGCAAGTATAAGAATCTTCCTTGGGGTGATCACGGCGATCGCAAATTATCTGAAACAATTGGGAAAGAGTATCAGCAGCAGGAGGAATAATTTTTCCATCTACCTGATGAAAACAACTCCGTTCCCCAGTATGACAAGCAATATCCCCAACTTGCTCCACCCCCACTAACACTGCATCACTATCACAGTCATAACGAATACTCTTAACCTTCTGAATATGCCCAGAAGTAGCCCCCTTATGCCACAACTCCTGTCGGGAACGACTCCAAAACCAAGTTTCACCAGTTTCTAAAGTCTTTTGTAGCGACTCATAATTCATCCATGCCATCATTAACACAGTACCATCAAGATAATCTTGGACAATGGCCGCCACCAAACCCTTGTCATCGTAACGAATCTTTTCAACTGGAATGGCAGATTTGAGAGAAAGTAAATCAGCAGAAGACATAAGCAATTTAAAATTTAAAATTCCAAATTCGTAAATCTAGTTATATTAGGTATTGCAGAATTTAACTCTATGCACTACTACCTAAATTGCACTCATCAAAATGACCTACTGCTTCAAGATATCATTCCCAATAGAGCAACTAGCATTTTTCTTCATTTCCAGTGCAAGGAGGCAACAAGCAGAAGTTAGAGACAAGTTATCGTCACAAGATAAATTTTGGTCAGTTTTTGACCCTATTCTAAAATAGAGAGTTTTTGTTTATGTCCCACTTTTGGGAGGGAATTTTGGTTAACACAACAATTAAAACCACAAAATCACAAGAAATTTTTGCCGCAGCTCAAAATTTGATGCCTGGGGGAGTTAGTTCTCCAGTTCGTGCTTTTAAATCAGTGGGCGGACAACCAATCGTTTTTGACCGTGTTAATGGTGCTTATGTCTGGGATGTAGATGGTAATAAGTACATTGACTATGTTGGTTCTTGGGGTCCTGCCATCTGTGGTCATTCCCATCCAGAAGTAATTGCTGCATTACAAGCTGCCTTAGAAAAAGGTACAAGTTTTGGTGCACCATGCGTATTAGAAAACGTTTTGGCGGAAATGGTGATTGATGCTGTTCCTAGCATTGAAATGGTGAGATTTGTCAATTCTGGAACAGAAGCTTGTATGGCTGTACTGAGACTGATGCGAGCTTTTACCAAGCGGGATAAAATTATCAAATTTGAAGGCTGCTATCACGGACACGCTGATATGTTCTTGGTGAAAGCGGGTTCTGGTGTTGCTACCCTTGGTTTACCCGACTCCCCTGGTGTACCCAAATCAGCTACTGAGAACACCCTTACTGCTCCTTTCAATGACCTAGAAGCGGTTAAAGCTTTATTTGAAGCTAACAAAGATGAAATTGCTGGTGTAATTCTTGAACCTGTGGTTGGTAATGCTGGGTTTATCCCTCCTGATGCTGGGTTTTTGGAAGGCTTACGGGAATTGACCCATGAACATGGTGCATTACTCGTATTTGATGAGGTAATGACAGGTTTCCGCATTGCTTATGGTGGTGCACAGCAAAAATTTGGTGTTACTCCAGACTTAACTACTTTGGGTAAAGTTATTGGTGGAGGCTTACCAGTGGGTGCTTATGGTGGTCGTCGAGATATTATGTCTATGATTGCCCCAGCTGGCCCTGTGTATCAGGCAGGTACTCTTTCTGGTAATCCTTTGGCAATGACAGCAGGCATTAAAACTCTGGAATTACTACAAAAACCAGGTAGTTATGATTATTTAGAAAGAATTACCAAGAAACTGGCTGAGGGCATGGTGCAAATAGCTCAAGAAACTGGCCATGCTGCTTGTGGTGGTTACATCAGCGCCATGTTTGGTTTATTCTTCACTTCTGGGCCAGTGAATAATTACGAAGATGCTAAAAAGTCCGATACTGCTAAGTTTGGGCGCTTCCATCGCGGTATGTTAGAGCGTGGTATTTACTTAGCACCATCTCAGTTTGAGGCGGGATTTACTTCTTTAGCACATACTGAAGAGGATATTGACCAAACCTTAGCCGCAGCACGAGAGGTTTTATCTAGTTTGTAATTAGAAGGGTGCCGGGGGTGGGGAAAAGTCATTAGTCATTAGGGAACAGGGAACAGGGAACAGGGAACAGTTATTATTTTTAACTTTTGAATGCATGACTTTCCCCCCTGCCTCCTGCCTCCTGCCCCCTGCCTCCTGCCCCCTGCCTCCTGCCTCCTGCTCCCTGCCTCCTGCCTCCTGCCCTAAACTCTAACAGCCGCAACCTTGATGGCCACAGCCTTTGATAGTTTGATGACCTTCCGCACAACCCTCAGAACAGTAGTATTTACCATCTTTTTGGATTGCTGCTTCTAAGGAGACGATACACAAGCAGCTTGAACAAGCACATTTCATTTGATTAACGTTTGTCATAGTTGTTTTATGTTGTGATGTTGACTTGAAAATACTATAACATCTGAACAAGTGTTCAATCATTAAATTAAGTAAATTTCCTTGGAAATATGTACAAAAGATATAAAAATAGTAAAAGAGGTAACATAAAATGCCTCTGTTAACTATGGGTATGGATGAAGACTGGGTAAATTCAGGTTAAACACTTAAAAAATGGTAGCCATTCTTGCATAGATATGGTGTGATAATAGAGATAATAGTAAAGGAAACTCTTGTCATCTTCCTATCGAGTGAATTGTTATTGGTTTATCTCAGCTTTAAGTAGCTGATGGACAACTTTAGGAACTCTTCAAGGGATTTCCAGCAAAAATGACCTAGTAAAAAGTTGAACTTTGTTTCAACAATACTAGTTATAGGGTAATTTTCCCCGTTATTATTCGTGCAGTGAGTTGACAGTGCATGAGCTATTGCTTAAATCCTACCTGTCCCCATCCAGAAAATGTGGCATCAAGTCCAAGATGCCAGTCTTGTGGCTCAAGTTTAATATTGCGCGATCGCTATCGGGTGATCAAACCATTGGGTCAAGGTGGTTTTGGGGCTACTTTTTTAGCCCAAGATGAAGTTCTACCAGGACAACCTAGTTGTGTAATCAAGCAACTACGTCCCTCTGGAACGTCTCCCCATCTCATGCAGATGGCGCGGGAACTGTTTGAGAGGGAAGCTAAAACTTTGGGAAAAATTGGCAATCATCCGCAAATACCAAGATTGCTAGATTATTTTGAAGATCAAGAGCATTTCTATTTGATTCAGGAATATATCAGTGGTTTTACTTTGCAACAGGAGGTAAAAAACAACGGTGTTTATAGTGAAGCTGGGACCAAGCAGTTTTTAAGTGAAATTCTGCCATTATTGCAATATATCCATGAATTGAAGGTAATTCACCGTGATATTAAGCCTGCTAACTTAATTCGCCGGGCACAAGATTCTAGATTGGTACTAATTGATTTTGGTGCTGTTAAAAATCAAGTCTCTCAAGTGGGAGTAAATCCATCAGAACAAACAGCCTTAACTGCTTATGCTATTGGTACGCCAGGGTTTGCGCCACCAGAACAAATGGCTATGCGTCCAGTGTATGCCAGTGATATTTATGCTGTGGGCGTAACTTGCATTTATTTGCTAACTGGTAAAACTCCCAAGGATTTAGAGTACAATCCCACTACTGGCGAGATGATCTGGGAAAATCTGCTTTATGTGAGCGACCATTTTGCCAGCGTGTTAAGAAAGATGTTAGAGGTGTCAGTACGCAATCGCTATCAGTCAGCCTCAGAAACATTAAGGGCGTTGGAAATAGAACCTTACCTAGAAAGTTTAAATAAAGGCTTATTGGTGAAACCCACAGGTAATTCTAAACCAACTCATAGCCCTCCAGAACATTCGGCTATTTTATATAGCGATCGCAATACTCCCCAACAAACTAG
The DNA here is from genome assembly GCA_035299225.1 of Nostocaceae cyanobacterium. GTDB lineage: Bacteria > Cyanobacteriota > Cyanobacteriia > Cyanobacteriales > Nostocaceae > DATGXB01. The sequence continues at coordinate 6,569 of DATGXB010000107.1, forward strand.
CTCTAATACCAATGCGGCTAATATTTCCCAGATCGCCGCAGCAATTCGTGCTAGAAGGGCTAGGTTAGGAGAAACGGCAGATTCTAAAATCGGCTCTACTCAGCATAATTTAGGGACTTCCAGAATTACGACGGTGGCTAGTGGTAATAGCAATGGTTCACAAGTTGGGAAAAAATTAGATAGCCAAGGTTTACTTACTGCTTATCTGAAAGGAAGAAGAGATTTTGCTTTACATAATTTAAGTTTGTTAAATCTCTCTAATGTGGACTTGTCAGCTAGTAACTTCCATTCAGCTCAAATGCAAAAAACTAACTTACAAGGTGCTAATCTTCACAATAGTGATTTTGGTAGGGCAAGTTTAACACGCGCCAATCTTAGGGATGCTAATTTAAGCAAGGCTTACATGAGTCACGCTGATTTAGAGGGGGCTGACCTGAGAGGTGCTGATTTGAGTGAGGCTTATTTAAGTCATGCCAACCTTCGTGGTGCAAATTTATGTGGTGCTAATCTTACGGGTGCTAAAATTTCTGATGATCAGTTAGCTATGGCTAAAACAAACTGGCTCACAGTACGTCCTAATGGTAGACGTGGTTTGTTGTGATAGGCAGTATGAAATTTCAGGGTTTTTGCTAATTTTTGCCCCTATTCCCACTGCCACTGGAAATGTTTACTGTTTTAAATAACTAGGTAATAATATAATTATATTCTCAATTTATTTAATAATCTGGAGTTAAATGAATTATAAAGCTATTTATTCAGAACAGTTGACAATTAAATGTGTTAAGGCATCAATGAGGCGATCGCTGTGCATGGGAATGATATCTTTGCCGTATAGCAGATGTTGAGTAATGGCAAAATGTACCAAAGAACCAATCAAAATTCTGGCTGTGGCTTCTGGATCAGGTATTTTTAACTCTGGGTGAGATGCGAGATACGTACCAATAGTAGCGATCGCTGGTTTAGCAATACAACTAACAAACACCTTAGCTAACTCTGGAAAACGCACCGATTCCCCAATCAATACTCGCTCAAAAGCTAAATATTCGGGATCTGTGGTCATTTGTTCTAAAGCAGTTTTGGCTAATCCTCGTAAAACTACATAAGGTTCTCCCTCCAAAGATTGTTGACCAAAAATTGAATGAAATCGTTTTTGTGCTAGTTGTTCAATTAAAGCACTAAATAAACTAACCTTATCCTGAAAATGACTGTATACCGTCGCTTTAGATACTCCTGCCGCTTCCGCTATTTTATCCATACTTGTAGCAGCATAACCATGAGCCAGAAATTCCTGCATTGCCCCTTGCAAAATTTTTTCCACTTTATCAGTCGAGTTTGAGCGTTCATTTTCCCCGGTTTTTGGACGTGGCATTGTTTGATCATCCTTTGCTGTAGTTGATATTACTGTAATTCCAGATAAATTGATTCAAGCTGGAAATGGGAAGGTTTAGCATCTGTTAACTAAACTAAACCGTTTAGTCTAGAACATAAAACTAAACCGTTCAGTTTTCAGTAACATTAAATAACTTCTCTATTCTAGCGTTGTGATAGCATCTTGCCACACAGGAAAGTTGCGATAAATTATGTTTTGTGCCGGACTGATCAAAAAGCATCTACAGAAATTTGCAGATTAATTTTAGGAAAATCCAATTTCCCGACATTGCTACAGCAGAGAACACTTCGACTGCGCGAGCGTGCGGTGCTCTTAACAGGGTTGAAAATCTCTTGGTATAAGGGTCCCAAAATTTGTACCTCATTTACCTAAAATATGCTGTATTTTCGTTGAACTAAATTTTGAATTGCTTAAAAGGTATGCTGTTGTGCAAAACCACAAGCTACAAGGTTCATTATCTTCGCACTCCATTCCGCGCTTACCAATTACTATAGCGATAATTTCTTCCTTAACTGTAGTAGGTATTAGTATTTTTACGGTGGTGTGGTTTCGGGATAGTTCCCAACATAAAACCCCAGTATCAGTTCCTGTCATGCCGGAAATTAAGACAGTGACAGCCTTGGGGCGGATTGAACCCGAAGGAGAAATCATTAAACTAGCGGCTACCATTTCCGGTGAAGGTAGTCGAGTAGAAAAATTACTGATAGAAGAGGGGGATAGAGTCCAATCAGGACAAGTGATTGCTATTTTAGATCATCGCGATCGCCTGCAAGCAGAATTAACAGAAGCTCAAGCAGAAGTAAAAGTGGCCAAAGCCAACTTGGCCGTAATTCAAGCTGGGGCAAAACCGGGAGAGATAGCAGCTCAACAAGCTACAATTGCCCGTTTAACAGCCGAAAATCGAGGAGATATTGACAGTCAAACAGCCAACATTGACCGACTAGAAGCAGAAGTATTAAATGCTCAAACAGAGCAAGAACGTTATCAAAAATTGTATACAGAAGGGGCAATTTCCGCCTCACAACTAGACAGCAAACGCTTAATTTTAGCAACCGCCCAAAAAAATCTCCAAGCTGCCCAAGCCCAATTCAAGCGGACGCAGTTAAGTAATCAGCAACAATTACAAGCAGCAAAAGCCACCTTAGAAAAAATTGCCCAGGTGCCCGATGTAGACATAGCAGCAGCCAAAGCCCAAGTGATTCGAGCCGAAGCCAGAGTCAAAAAAGCTCAGGTTAATCTTGCCCAGGCTTATGTGCGATCGCCTCAAAACGGGCAAATTTTAGAAATCCGTACCAGACCAGGAGAATTAGTTTCCAGTGATGGCATTGTGCTTATGGGTCGTACAAACCAAATGTATACAGTTGCCGAAGTTTACGAAAGTGATATTAGCAAAGTGCAACCAGGGCAACGGGTAAGAGTATTAAGTGATGTCCTCCCCCTAGAATTATCAGGAACAGTTGACCGTATTGGTTTACAAGTGCGACGGCAAAACGTGATCAACACTGACCCTAGCAGTAATGTTGATAATCGCGTAATTAAAGTGCATATCCGCCTAGATTCAGCTTCTAGCAAAAAAGCCGCCAAATTAACCAATATGCAAGTCAGAGTTGTAATTGAAACTGGGGAGGAATTAAAAATTAAAAATTAAGAATTAAAAATTAAAAATGGGGAATAGGGAATAGAAAATAGTAGTTTTATATTCCTATTGCCTCCTGCCTCCTGCCTCCTGCCTCCTAACTAATTTATGATAAAAATATTTCAACAATTGCGGCGACGAACTCCTTTAGGTTGGTTGCAACTTAGCCATGAAAAAAGCCGTTTTCTAGTGGCATTATCAGGAATAGCTTTTGCTGATGTACTGATGTTTATGCAGCTAGGATTTCAGATGGCATTGTATGACAGTAATACTAGAATGCATCGCAGTTTAAAAGCCGATATTGTTTTAGTTAGTCCCCAAGCGCGTAACCTGCAAGGGATGTCAAAATTTTCCCGTCGGCGACTTTACCAAGCTATGGATGTACCGGGAGTAAAATCAGCAGTAGCAATGTATTGTAATCATATTCTTTGGAAAAATCCCCAAACCAGGATAGAAACGGGAGTATTAGTAATTGGTTTCAATCCAGACCAACCTGTTTTTAAACTACCAGAAATTAATCAACAATTAGCAGATATTAAAATTCCCGATACTGTATTATTTGACCGTGGTGCTAGAGGCGAATATGCACAAGCAATAGCCCAAATTGACCAAGGTAAAAATATCACCACAGAAATTGACGGACGCACTATTACTATTAGTGGTTTATTTAATATTGGTGCTTCCTTTGGTGCTGATGGTAGCTTAATTACTAGCGATCAAAACTTTTTAAGATTATTTCCTGCACGTCCTGCTAGTCATATCAGTATAGGTTTAATTCGAGTCAAACCTGGTTATGATCCTCAAAAAGTAGCAACTGATTTAAGGAATTATTTACAAGAAGATGTGAGAGTCTTAACCCATGCCGAATTTATTGAATTTGAAAATGATTTTTGGCGAAATAATTCACCCATTGGGTTTATTTTTAGCTTGGGTGTATTTATGGGTTTTGTAGTTGGAGTGATTATTGTTTATCAAGTTTTATCCACAGATGTTAATGCCCATTTGCGAGAATATGCCACCTTTAAAGCTATTGGTTATCGTAATTATTATCTGTTAGGTGTAATTTTTGAGGAAGCTTTAATTTTAGCAGCTTTAGGATTTTTTCCTGGATTAGCTGCATCTTTAGGGCTTTATAAATTAACCCGAAACGCTACTAATTTACCAATGTTTATGACTGTTTTTCGAGCTATTCAAGTTTTAATTCTAACTATTATTATGTGTGCCATTTCAGGAGCAATAGCCACTCGCAAACTGAGAACAGCAGACCCAGCAGAAATGTTTTAGTCGTTAGTGATTAGTCATTAGGAAGTAGGGAACAGGGAACAGGGAACAGGGAACAGATAATAGGTAATAGAAAATTAATTCTTTTTTCTTTTTTCTTTCCCCTCTGCCCCCCCTGCCCCTCTGCCTCTTTCTTCCCCCCTGCCCCTGCCCAGCACCCCACACTTTATACCATAATTAGCTATGAATCCGGTTATTTCTATTCAGAATTTTGACTATTATTTTGGAGATGGTCAACTGCGGAAGCAAGTTTTATTTAATATTAATTTAGAAATTTATGCAGGTGAAATTATTATTATGACTGGGCCTTCTGGTTCTGGGAAAACTACCTTATTAACATTGGTAGGAGGATTGCGTTCTGCTCAATTTGGCAGTTTGCGAGTTTTAGATAGAGAATTATGTGGTGCTAGTGAAACTCAATTAGTAAAAGCTCGTCGTTATAATGGTTATATTTTTCAAGCTCATAATTTACATGGTAGTTTAACCGCCTTGCAAAATGTCAAAATGGGTTTAGAATTACATCAACATATTTCCTTACCAGAAATGAATATCCGTGCCACCCAAATGTTAGAACAGGTGGGGTTAGGAAATCGCTTGAATTACCATACTGATAAACTTTCAGGAGGACAGAAACAACGGGTAGCGATCGCTCGTGCCTTAGTTAGTCATCCCAAAATTGTCCTAGCTGATGAACCAACCGCCGCTTTAGATAGCCAATCAGGTAGGGATGTAGTAAATTTAATGCAAAAATTAGCCAAAGAACAAGGTTGTACCATCCTCATGGTGACTCATGATCACCGAATTCTCGATATAGCCGATCGCATCGTTCATTTAGAAGATGGCAGATTACAAACAAAAGTTGGTAGTTATTAAGGGAACAGGGAACAGGCAATAGGCAATAGGCAATAGGCAATAGGCAATAGGCAATAGGCAATAGGCAATAGGCAATAGGCAATAGGCAATAGGCAATAGGA
>DATGXB010000108.1:0-6295 GCA_035299225.1 Nostocaceae cyanobacterium
GAATGGTAGAAGGTATTAATAATAAATTGAAGCTAATTAAAAGGTTAGGTTATGGCTTTCGTAACTTTGAGAATTTTAGATTAAGGAGTTTGCTAACTTGGCATTTTAGTATTAACGAGCCATAAGGGGAGCGGTAGAGCCTCAAAAATCTTATTATATTAAATCAGATGAATGGTTAGATTTGCTGGAAGAAGCTTTAGAAATGGCTATCCGTCCAGCCAGTGCGGAGATTTTTGGAGGGACATTAAAACCAGGTCAAATTTCCCAAAGATTGCAGCGAGAATCATTGATTGATTTTGCTCAAAACCTTTTACAGTTAACTTACACATATCAACCGAAAGAGTTACCAAATTTGATTGATAATTATTTAGCACAATTACCGGGTGGTGAAGATTGGTTTGAGTAATTTTGATAGGATAATTTTGCCTCTATCGCTTTCTCGATGTAAAACAATATTGATTGTAGGGTGCGTTAGGGAACGCACCTTTAGTTGAATAATTTAGCCTTTTTCTAATTGGGAAAGTTAGGGAATTTTTTATCAAGATAAGATTGTAATAATTTCTGCATGGTTTGGGCTTGTAAATTGTCAGGAAAGATAGTTAAAAAATCTTTCAAGTCTTGGATAGCTTCTTTTATTTTGTCTGGAGTAGCACCATTAGCTAAAGCATATTTATATAATTTCTCTGCTGATTGATAGTGTTGAGCCGCTAAATAGTAAATAGCTAAGTTAAAAGTATTATTCCAATTTTTAGGTTCTTTTTCAAAAGACGGTTTTGCTCGTTTAACAGCCTGTGTTAAATCAGCCTGTGCTTTGTTTACTTGATTTAGAGCTTTGTAAACAAGAGCGCGTGAATATAAATACCAATTATTATTAGAATTTAATTCTATTGTTTGATTGAAATCTGTGAGAGCCTGATCATATTGCTTGAGGATTAAATAGATGTCACCACGGTTGGCAAATATCTGAGCATCTTTAGGATTAAGTTCAATTGCTTTGTTAAAATTTTGCAATGCTTCTGTGTATTGCTCCATTAAATAGTAACTTACACCACGATTGGCAAATATCTGGTAATCTTTAGGATTAATTTCAATGGCTTTGTCGAAATCTTGCATTGCTTCTGTGTACCTTTCAATTAGACTATAAACTATAGCTCTATTGTTCAATACCCAATCAGATTTAGGATTAATTTCAAGAGCTTGATTAAAGTCTTGCAGTGCTTCTGGGTATCGTTCCATTAATCGGTAAGTCACGCCCCGATTTGTCAGCGTCCAATCATCTTTAGGATTAATTTCAAGAGCTTGATTAAAGTCTTGCAGTGCTTCTGGATATCGTTCCATTAATCGGTAAGTGAAACCCCGATTTGTCAGCGTCCAATCAGATTTAGGATTAATTTCAATAGCTTGATTAAAGTCTTGCAGTGCTTCTGGATATCGTTCCATTAATCGGTAAGTGAAACCCCGATTTGTCAGCGCCCAATCATCTTTAGGATTAAGTTCAATAGCTTGATCCAAATCTTGCAGTGCTTCTGGGTATTTTTCTATTAATCGGTAAGTCACACCCCGATGTGCCAACGCCCAATCATCTTTAGGATTAAGTTCAATAGCTTGATCCAAATCTTGCAGTGCTTCTGGGTATCGTTCCATTAATTGGTAAATCTCACCCCGATTTGCCAGCGCCCAATCAGATTTAGGATTAAGTTCAATGGCTTTGTCTAAGTCTTGCAGTGCTTCTGGGTATTTTTTCATTAATCGGTAAGTTTCACCTCTGTGTGCTAGATATTCAGCTTCATTAGGGGATAATTTGATTGCTTCTGTTAAATCATCTAAAGCTTTTGGATATTCATTAGATAGATAATAGATAGAGCCACGCCAGTCTAAAGCTACTGCACGCCATTTTATATCTAAATTGTTATTTTTCAATAATTTGGTAAACATTTCTATAGCAGGTTCATAGCGATCTTCTTCATAAGCTATTAATCCATTAACCAACTGTTCACCCCAATTTCTAATATCTTTAAAATCTACGTCTTTACCCGCTTGAATCATTGTTTCTGCAAAGCGTTGAGCAAAACTAAATTTATTTTTCAAAGCTGCTAAAAATTCATTGAGAGTTTGAGTTAAATTCTTTTGTGGTGCTTGACATAAGCGATGATATAAAAAATGCAGGGTGTAATTTTGCCAAATAGCATCACTGTATTTATTTTCTTCCTCTAGTTGTAATTCATTCCGCAGATGGTCATAATATTCCGCTAACTTACCATGTAAATCAGCCCAACTTTGAGGAGAAGTTAAGCGTTTATTACGTAACATTTGGGTTCTGACGACATCGTGATAAACCCAGCCATCTGTCCTTTCATTAACAAAAGAAGTTTCTTTTAACCAGTTAAATAATTCGTCGGCTTCTTCTTCTGTCCTTAATTTAGCAATCACATCTCGATTTAAACAACGAGAAAGGGCAGCATCTAAAGCTATTTGTCGCTTTTTGGGGTCATCAATCCATTTTAAAAATCGTTCTACAGCATCATTACTTGGCTCAATCACTTGATTAGTATCGGTAGGTTTTGCATCTGCTAACATTGCCACTAATAAAGGCAACCGACCAGATAAATGTAAAATTATTTCTACTAAATTATTATTAGTAATTCCCTTACGGGTTAAATATTGTTTTGCTTCTTCTTCTGTAAATGCTTCTAGGGGAAATCTGGCTAATACACCATCATAAACCGCCCAAAGATTTTTATCTAATTCTTTTCTCCCAGCAATGATGATTAAAATATTGAGAGGTAAATTACCATAATTTCCTTCTAAAGTGTCTCGCAACCAATGATCTAAAAATTCGCCTGTATTTTCATAAGTATCAAAAAATAGAGCAATACTAACTTTCTCTGATACTTTACAAATGTCTTGGATAAATAAAGGTGTGAGAATTTCTAAAGGTTCTTGAACTAATTGCACTTCATCTTTATTAGTTAATTTTTTCGCCACATAAGCTGCCCATTCTCCCGCTTGATTTGCTAGTGCATCCTCATCTACAAAATCAAAAACAGCGCCACCAACAGGAATACGACGGCCTAATTTTACGCCTGTTTTAATGGCAGTTTTACCCAAGAATGCGGAAAAACCTTGCGGTGCTTCCGGGTCTGTTTCTAACTCTTGGCGTTTTTGACGAAATACTTTATAGCGTTCTGTAAATTTAGGTAATTGATAACCTTTTTTTTCTAATTCTTCTGCAAAATGTCCCAAAACTTCAGGAACACTTTTTTCTGCTTCATCAATATAAGTTGTAACTATTTTTGCCTCTTCTGCAATTTTGCGAAACTGCCTTAATAATGTACTTTTACCGACTCCACCCTGACCCCAAACGTTAAAAATACATCTTCTCCGGTCATCTTCTGGAGATAAAGCGAGATTTTGCTGAAATTGGTTTAACTGGTCTTCTCGACCAACAAAGTTAGATTGTTGAGTGCGCTTAATCTTTTCCTGTAGACTTTTGGGTTTATCTTGGGGGTTCATGACAAGATGTTGCTCTATGTGCTAATAACTACATAATAACAACGAAAACAAAGCTGTTAATTTCGGAATTTGACTAATTTTTTTTATCGGGCTGTAGATGGTTGTTTACAGCAGGTTAAGTAAATGATTTATCTGTCCGTTGGTGTTCTGTTCTCGACGGTTGGAGAAAATAACGGCGTTGCTGATGTTGGGGATGAAAATGATTTTGCATAAATCCAAAACCCTTGTAGAGACGTTCCATGGAACGTCTCTACACTCAAAAATCATCCCGCAATTATGCAACCCCAAAATAACTAGACACTCTAAAGGACATGGCAGTGCCATGTCCCTACGTTGTTTTGTATTTTAAAGGTAAATGGCTATTTTTAACTAAATATTGATATGTAATATTGCTATAACTTGCAGGTAGGCTTATTTATCTTGAGTAATAATATTTTTAATAGGTGATTTGCTGCTTATACCATTTCCCAGAAACAGTGATACTTATAGCTTGGGTGTAGGGACATGGCAGTGCCATGTCCTCTTAAGAGTATTTATATCATTATTAAAGTAAAATGGTATCAGAGCATGAAAGTTGGTGTTCTAAGCTCGATGGTTCGAGAAAATATCTCGACGGTTCAAGAAAATATCTCGACGGTTCGAGAAAATATCTCGACGGTTCGAGAAAATATCTCCGTATTTTCCACAAAATAACTCGACATTCCAAGAAAATATCTCGACATTCCAAGAAAATATCTCGACGGTTGGAGAAAATATCTCGGCATTTTCAAGAAAATATCTTGACGGTTGGAGAAAATATCTCGACATTCCAAGAAAATATCTTGACGGTTGGAGAAAATATCTCGACATTCCGAGAAAATAAGTCGAAAAATAAAGCTTTGAGCTTAGGATATCAAGCTTTTATCCTGAGTATCCATGCTCAAAGCTATAAATTTTAACTTATGGGGCTAAGTGATTAAGAAATTTGCTGGATTTCAGCTACAGGTTCTACCTGTTTCTTAGATTTACGTGCAAACCTGCGTCCTAACTCATCCAATGCAGTATCTAAGCCTTCAGTGTTTCCGCTTACTTTAGCATAGTTATAAACTGCTAATGCGGCAACATAAGCTTCACTACCAGCAGCTAAACAAGTATCATCAATTAATTCTTGTAGCTGGGAGAGTGATAACATAATTGGGTACAAAGCCTCAAAAAGTTCTACGTCCCGTCGCATTTCTTCAACATCAAATGATCTAGCTAAAATACCCGGGTTTTGTAGGGCTACTTCTAAGGCTTTAGATACAAACGCTCGACTTTTATCGCCTAACTTGGGTAAAGCGCGGCGCTCTTCTAGTGATAAATCAATTAAAAATGGTAACTTTTCTTTGATGGTGGCGATCGCTTGCATGACTGCTTTTTGATCAGCAGGGGAAAGACTAGCATCAATACGGTTGTCACTCATGTTTTGTAGTCTCATGTTGTTATGTATTATTCAGTATGCCAAAAGTATAGGGAGGTTGTCATATTTTTCCCTTGACTGAGGTAAACCCTCTATTGTGCGTTCCCAGTCACCGAAAAATGTCAAAATAGAACTTGTTAAATTTTTTTTGCAAAATCCGATTATGGCAAAAGCAACTTGGAACGGTGCTGTTTTAGCAGAAAGCGATAATACTGTGGTTGTAGAAGGAAATCACTATTTTCCACCTGAGACGGTGAACAAAGAATATTTACAAGATAGTGATACTCACACTACTTGTTTTTGGAAGGGTGTGGCTAGTTATTACAATGTTGTGGTTGATGGTCAGGTAAATAAAGATGCTGCTTGGTACTATCCATCAACTAAGGAGAAGGCGAAAAATATTGAGGGTTATATTGGTTTTTGGCGCGGTGTGAAGGTGGAAGTTTAAGGAGGCAGGAGGCAGGAGGCAGGAGGCAGGGGAGCGGGGAGCAGGGAGCAGGGGGTTGATAGCTAGTTAGCGTTTTACTAACTAATGCTTACAAATACTGACATTTAATCAAGATTTCCCCAATCATGTTTGTGGTGATAGATTGGAAGGTAAAATACTTGTATGCTACTAGGATTCAAGACCCAACTCAAAGTTAACCAACAACAGAGACTACTACTAGCGCAACACGCAGGAGTAGCTAGACACGCTTGGAATCAAGGGTTGGCACTTTGTCAACAGGTATTAAGACACAACCAACTGCACCCAGAAGACAAAATCAAATTTCCCACAGCCATAGATTTGCATAAATGGTTAGTAGCAGCCATCAAATCTATCTATCCTTGGTATTATGAAGTATCTAAATGCGCTCCCCAATACGCATTAAGATATTTATCAGATGCCTTTAAAGCCTTTTTCAAGAAAAGTAAGGGGTTTCCTAAGTTTAAGAAGAAAGGTCAACATGACTCTTTTACCTTAGATGGTGCAATTCACATTGACTATAGAAAGATAAAAGTTCCTGTAATTGGCTGGCTGAAAACTTATGAAATTCTTCCTACAGGATATAAACCGAAATCTGTCACCATAAGTAAACAAGCAGACCAATGGTTTATCTCTTGGAAAATAGAAGTAGAAATCAGTGAAATACCGAAAAATCAAGAGTTTGTAGGAGTTGACTTAGGAATAAATCATCTGGCGACATTATCAACAGGAGAAATATTTGATGGGGCAAAAAGTTATAAAAAGTATGAGAAAAAGTTAGCAAGAATGCAATATTTGAACCGCCATAAAAAACCAGGTTCAAATAACTATAGAAAAGCCTCTTTCAAAATAGCGAGATTACACCAAAAAATAGCGAA
>DATGXB010000109.1:0-64867 GCA_035299225.1 Nostocaceae cyanobacterium
GCTATTAGTTCCCATTGTTCCCAAGTTAGATTACTGGGGTATACTTTAGTCATTGGCTCACAGGGTGTTTTTTCTACAATTTCAGTTTAATCCTTGTGAGCTTTCCTACAACACCCCCCACTTTTAAAACATCCTCTAAAAATGTCCAAGTATCTGAATGGGAAGAAACAGGAAATGCACACACGCTAACTTTGATGCCGGAAAAAGCCAAGATTGAAAATGAGTTTACTAATGAAATGTGTGAACTTTATCTTGATGATTTAAGGCAATCTATTTTAGATTGGTTAGCATTTATTGGAGAGTAAAAATAATGAGTAATCAAGATAAAATAGAAAAAATCTATCAAGAATATTTGGAATCTCAACTAGATGCACAAATCGCCAAGCATCTAGGTCAAATCCTGCACAATATTGGTTTACAAAATGAAGCAAAACTTTTAACAGCTTACTTTGATCAAGGTATACAGAAAATTGATAACTTTCAAACAGATATTTGGGGTCAACGGAGATGCTTTATAGGTAAATTTTTACCTGAAAATGCTGAAATAGGCGATATTTGGTTTGATATTGTTGAACTTACACCAATGATACTAATACCATCTCCATATTCTCCATTAATAGAAATGAGAGAGTGGGTTAGTATTCGTCCTGTTTATACTTGGCAGTTTAGAACTTTTCTTAATTTAGTTAAATGGCATTTAATCAAAGAATATTTTATGAATGTCCCTGACTTGATGGATAACAAGCGATTTGAATCGATCAATGCTATGGAGTTTATTACTAATATCTATCACGAAGAAGCTGCTGCTTATGCTCATTGGTTTGGTAAGCAACTAACTGGGCAATTTACCCTAGAAGCTACCAGAGAATTTGCTGAACCAGAACAATTTTTTCAAATCTTACCCCCAAATTTTCGACTTTGGGATGGTGCAGAATATTCTGGCTCAGAATTTGTACGTATTGCTGTTAGTCAAGAGACGATTGATAAAGATGCTGGTGAGATTGATGAAGAACTTGAAATGCGTGAGTCAAAACAGAATCAAATATTAAATAACAGAGTTTTATTTGAAGAATGGGAGTACAAATCTAACATTGGTTTAGGAACAGCAATACCATTACAAATTGAACTAATTAAAGAAATTCCAAGGTTAGCTTATGAATTTATTGAACTTACCAATGCTGCTCCTCGCTCCTAAAATTAGCTTTGATTGTTTTAATTGCAGATAAACTAAGTTTAATGCTGAAAAAAGCCTAAATTGACCACTAATTTACTCATGAAAATATGTAAATTTTATCTTGATGATTTGAAGCAAGCTATTTTAGATCGGTTAGCTTTTATTTGATAGTGAAAATATTGTAAAAGGGGCATTGAATTAAAGTGTTATAAATTGTTAGATAATTAATCACAATGCCCACCTAAATTTTGATTGTAAAAAGATTAATTTTGATGTGCTAAGTGCCAAGTTTGTAAGGCTAGGCGTTGAATTTCTCGCCAAGGGATGTTGTATTTTCTGGCTAAGTCGGCACAGTCTTCATATTCTGGTTGGACGTTGGTGATGATTTTCTCTGTGGGTTGTCCTTGCCATGCGATTTTGATTCGCACTGCTCCATATTTGGTTTCTATTTGTTGAATTTCTCTTTGTAAAATGGCGCGTTGTCCGGTAGTGCGGCGAATGCCTAATGTTGTGGTTTCTCGAAATAGGATTTTTTCACAGTTGGTTATGTTTTCCGGGTGACAAATTACGGTTAATAATATTCCGGGTCGGGATTTTTTCATGCCGATTGATTGGGTGAAAACGTCAACGGCTCCGGCGGCAAATAAAGCATCAAAAATATAACCGATCGCTTGGGGGTTTAAGTCGTCAATTTGGGTTTCTAAAACTGAGATGGTTTCTAATTGGGGGCTGGTTTCTAGATGGGTGTGTTTGGGGTTGTGCTGGTGGTGGTGATGGGTGTGATAATGTGGGTGTTGGCTTTCACCTAACCATAAACGTAGAATATTGGGGATGGGTAAATTATGAGAACCGGCTCCTAGTCCGACTTGTTGCAGGTGCATGGGTGGTGGTGCACCGAAGTCTGTTGCTAGAGTAGTAGCGATCGCAGCTCCGGTTGGTGTCACTAACTCTTTTTCAATCCCATTACTATATACCGGACACTTCCGCATCTCCCATAATTTCAACACCGCCGGCACTGGTACAGGCATCTGGCCATGAGCAGCTTTGACAATTCCTCCACCAGTGGGAAAGGGGGAACAATACAACCAGGGTAATCCTTTCTCATTACTATCAATCCCCAAATAATCTAAACCTAAACAAGTCCCCACAATATCCACAATCGCATCTACAGCCCCCACTTCATGAAAATGCACTTTTTCCGGTGCAATGCCGTGCACAGCCCCCTCAGCCACAGCTAACTGCCGGAAAACCTCTAAACTCCAAGCCTCTGCCCGTGCTGGTAAGTGAGCTTGCACAATCATCCTTTCTATTTCTGGGAGATGACGGCCATGATCATGATCATGATCATGGTGGTGATGATGGTGTAATAAGTCTACATGAATCTTAGTAGCTTGCTGTGTTTGGCGATGCACTAACTCTACCCGCAGCTGGTATTCATGTTCAATACCCAAGGTATTGAGTTTTTCCCCCAAATACTCTACAGGAACACCGAGACTAACTAAAGATCCCAAACACATATCACCGGAAATTCCCGTGGGACATTGAAGATAAGCAATTTTACTCATAAACTAATCAATGGTGCATTGGTAATTGAAAATTGGGGATGAGACAAGGGGTTATAGACAATGATTTTCTTTCCTGTGCGCTCTTCCCCATTGTTACTATTTTCTTGTCATCACGAAAACCCCTATTTCTCCTCAGCATCTTTTATGGCAAAAATTTTCGCAATCCATCCTGATAATCCCCAAAACCGCCGAATAGAGGAAATAAAGTTGGCGCTTCTAAGTGGCGCGATCATGCTCTACCCTACTGATACAGTCTACGCAATTGGTTGTGATTTGAATGCTAAATCGGCGGTAGAAAGAGTGAGACAAATCAAGCAGTTAGCTAATGATAAACCACTGACATTTCTATGTCCTTCGCTTTCTAATGTAGCTACTTACGCCTTCGTGAGTGATACAGCTTACCGACTAATGAAGCGTTTAATACCAGGCCCTTATACGTTTTTGTTACCAGCTACCAAATTGGTGCCGCGATTGGTACAAAGTCCTAAACGGAAAACAACTGGTATTCGTGTGCCAAATCACAATGTATGTTTGGCATTGATGGAAGCTTTAGGTAATCCGATTATCTCAACTTCGGCTCATGTCCCACCAACTGATGTAGATGAGGAAATCGCAGAGGTAGAACCAGAACCGATTTTATCAAGGGTCGAGTTATTTGATCGTTTAGATAATGTGGTAGATATCATCATTGATACTGGCGAAGAACCTGCTTATGAAGTTTCTACCATTTTAGATTTAACCGCAGATGAACCAGTCATTACACGGAGGGGATTAGGTTGGGAAGCATTAGCAGCTTGGGTTTAACAAATCAGCTTGACAACAGTCATCACCTTCGATTTCGGAAATTGTAATTTAATTCGCTCCAGTTTATAAATTGGCATATTCTCACTCAGGCGATCGCTTATCTCCGAGATGTGCGGCAAATCTCGATTTGATAAGAGTTTAGATTCCATTTCTCGCCAGATTAACCAGATGTGCCAAATTTGTTTTTCGTGCTAACACAACAAACCGACACAATTGATAGGCCCTTAACTTGAAAAATTCTATACAGTCTTAGATGTGAACAGGAAAGGCGGCGGGTCTTGATGGATAAATACCCAAAAGATTTACTAGCCAGGACTGCCTCTAAGAGCTGTTTGCGTTTTAAGTTAAGGTGCAATACCAATTCCAGGAAAAGCCATGAAAGCTAATATCGCTAATCTGCCAAATACTACACCTGCCTTTGACCACCATGTTTCCATTGAAGATTTATCCACTAGCAACTCTGAAACTCTGGTTCAGTTGCTATGTCAGGAACTGCAAGCTCAAGTAAAAGCTACCGTTGGTTGTGTACAATCTGTAGCCAAGCGCATTGCTAAGGAAGTAGAGCGAATTTGTGATAAAAGTTCTCGCATTCAAACTTCTGGGCAAGTCAGGTCTTGGCAGATTACTTTAGCAAGACATCGCCTCCAAAAGTGCCTGCGTTATTATCAACTTGGTTCTAAGCAGGGACGTGTGGAATTGCATAGCAATCTGGGCGCTATTGTTTATCGTCATGTCACTCTAGCTGGTTCTGATCTAGGTTTTGACGCTCGCTACAATCTCATTGAGGACTTTCTGCAAGCGTTTTATATTGAAGCTATTAAAGCTTTCCGCCGAGAAAATGAATTACCGGAAGATTATACGCCCCGCACTCAATTACAATTAGCTGAATATATGGCATTTACTGAACAGTATGCCAAGCGACGGATTAATTTACCAGGTGGCGCTAATCAGCAGTTAATCGTTTTACGCGCTCAAGGTTTTGCCCGTCGTCAACCCCAAGAAACTACAGTTGATATTGAAATGGCTGTGGATTCAGCAAAAACTGAAGAAGCGGAATCTTATCAACGTAATTTAGCAGTACAACAAATTCGCTCCCAGATGGTGGCCAAAGCCACTTTTGACCCTTCGGAAGAGTCAGAACGCGATCGCGTCATTTCTGAATTAATGAAATATCTGGAGTCCCAAGGGCAAAATGACTGTATGGACTACCTAGCTTTAAAATTACAAGACCTCTCAGCCCCGGAAATTGACCAAATCCTTGGTTTAACTAGCCGTCAGCGCGACTATCTCCAACAAAGATTTAAGTATCATGTAGAAAAATTTGCTAAACAGCATCAATGGCAATTAGTTCACCAATGGTTAGGCGCTGGTTTAGAGCATCGCTTGGGCTTATCTTCCCATCAGTGGAATATCTTTTGGAATCAACTTACAGAGCAGCAGCAGCAAATATTTGAGTTAAAGATGCAACGACAAAATGATCAGGCGATCGCCAAAACTGTACAATGTACCCCCAAACAACTCCAAAAACGCTGGACACAAATGCTCGAACTCGCTTGGTCTATCCGCAACGGTCACGCTGAAGCCAAAGTTAATTAAAGCTAAGGTGAAATTCGTCAATTAAACTTTATCTCTTCTTCATATAGTTTAATTCAAATGCTTTCCCTTTGCAACCCCCTCTTCAAATTTTCTCGCCTAACCATCGAGATGATTTGAAGGGAAAACTTCACAATCAATACAGTTGTTTTTTCAGTACAATAGTACCAAATATTTGTTAGCTTAGTATCACCAAAATCCAAAATTCTTCATAAAGCCAGTGCCCCTTTGTTACCACTTTTGTGGAATCCTAAAACTAAGGGGAATTTGCACACAGGCTAAAATATGAAGATGACACAAGGTGCAAGGGCTAACAAATCTGGCAACATCTTAGAAGCCAATGTAGAAGCTGTTTTACATGGCTATAATTATTTTCAAATCGGGAACTACATCACCCAAGAATTAATATTAAATGCCTCCTTACTACCTAAACGCTATGGTAGAGAAGTTAATATTGGCTTGGGAATTTATCACACAGAACTGAAAGTAGACTTTTACATTATTGGTATACCCAGTTTTAAATCTGGTTTAATCATTGAATGTAAATGGCAAGAAAGTTCAGGTTCAGTTGATGAAAAGTTCCCTTACTTAAACCTGAATATTCAGTATAATTATCCAGCCCCAACTATCGTAATTTTAGGCGGTATCGGCATGAGAGAAGGTGCGGTTAATTGGCTCAAGGATAGAGTAAAAGATAATCCCAACCTCATCGCAGTTTTTAGCTTAGATAGATTTATTGCTTGGGCAAATAAAAATCTGTAAATAGTACAGGGAAGAGGGAACAGGGAACAGAAAGAAAGTTAAAACTCCTTCAGAATTTAACTGAAACGAGTTGTAAAATTTTGCAATGAAATCTTTAATAAGAAGTAATTAATAATTCATTAATCAAACCCCGGCTTTTAGTATTGGAATTAATGGATCTAGCCGCCTTAATTTTATGAATCTTAAAATTTATCTCTGTGTAAAGATTTTCAATCACTTCTGAATCAGAATTACAAATCATCACTTTTACACCCCGACTGGCTAATTTTGCACAAGTATCTCTCAGCCGTTCTTGGTCTTGAATATTAAAAGCATTTTGACTGTAAGCAGTAAAATTGCTAGTATTGCTGATAGGCAAATAAGGGGGATCACAAAAAACAAAATCTTTTTCACCGACAGCAAAATTTAAAACTTCTGTAAAATCAGCTTGTTTAATTTCCACCTCAGTCAATGCTTGAGCAGCAGCCCGCAATAAATCCTCCTGACAAATATTAGGTTTTTTATATCTACCTACAGGAACATTAAATTTTCCCTGAGAATTAACCCTATACAATCCATTAAAGCAAGTTTTATTCAAATAAATTAGCCGTGCAGCCCTTTCTAAATTAGAACCTTTATCATAGTTTCTCACATCATAGTAATAACTTAAACTATGTCGGTTTTGATGCTCTTTTAATAAATCAATTAATTTTTCAACATGATCTCTCACACAACAATAAGCATTAATTAACTCAGCATTAATATCTGTTAAAATTGCTTTTTGTGGTTGCAAATAAAAGAACACCGCACCACCACCTAAAAACGGCTCGTAGTAAGTTTGGTAATTTTTGGGAAAATAAACTTGATATTGTTGAATTAAGCGACTTTTACCCCCCGCCCACTTAAGAAACGGACGTGGGCTATTTTTTTTAGGGATTTGAGTAACCATTTACTTGATAATGTAATAAAAATACAGCTAATAAACAAAGATAATATACTCAACGAACCATATTCTAACTCAAGAGGGTAATTTTCTAGCCATATACATTACAATTAAATAGCATAAACACCAGAAAACAACTACTAATCAATTACAAGGCAGTCTAATTAAAAATGTTTGACGGATTTTGGGATAACGTTTTTCGCTACCCCCGGTACTTTATCACTACCCTCTTAGGGCTGTTGCTAAACACCTTTGCACCACTAGCCCCACTGTTTAAACGTCCTGTGACTTTAATTGCCCTGATCGGCTTCTTTGTTAGTGGTATAGTGTTTGTAACACTCACTCTCCGAGCGATGTTAGGCTTAAGTCCTATCTAAAATAATGTTGATGTTAGCTTATTTCAGCTAAATCAGCCTGTGTATTAACTTGCATCAAAAATTTTTGTCGTACCTCTGTAAGAAGGCGGAATTGATATGGCTACAAATCGCCGCGTTTCCCGCGTTGCTGAATTAATTAAACGGGAAGTTAGCCAAATGTTACTTAACGGTATTAAAGATGACCGTGTAGGTACAGGAATGGTCAGCGTCACCGATGTTGATGTTTCCGGTGATCTGCAACACGCCAAAATCTTTGTAAGTATTTACGGGACAGAGGAAGCAAAAGCAGAAACAATGGCTGGGTTAAAATCTGCTACTGGCTATGTTCGCAGCGAACTTGGATCACGGATTAGATTACGTCGGACTCCCGAAGTGGTATTTATTGAAGATCGTTCCATCGAACGGGGCACTAAAGTTTTGACTTTGTTAAATCAATTGCGAGAGGAACGCGAAGAAACAACTAATGATGAATATGAGGACGAATTTTCGGAACACTAAAAGATAATTTTTCGGAAATAGGTTTTTACCACAAAATTGGGTTTAAAGCCCAATCCTTTGAGGATACAGCTGGCGATTGATGGGTGTCACCCCCCAACCCAACTATTTTATAGGCTTTTCGGGGGAATTTCAGAAAGCACTCGCACCCCACAAGCCTTGATTTATCGTTTAACTGAGGGGTCTTACCCCCCGTTCGCCAGCTGCATCCTCATAGCATGGAACTCTTAACACTTCGACTGCGCTCAGTGCGGTGCAGAGTTGAAAGTCTCTTAGCATAAGGCTTTATTCCAAATATTTGTACTTGATTTACCTGAAATATGCTGTAATAAAGTTTCTGCTTTTCAATTTTGTTGAGATGATTAAGTCTAATATACGGTAGTTAGGCTGGCTAAATCAATACTTAATAATTTATAACAAATCCTGAGTTGTTCCCTCAACTTAAAGTTAGTTAACTAACTTGTTATTTTGCTCAATTTCATTGATATACAGATAAGCTATTGTAAATAATATTACTTAATTCTATTAACTTAGTTAAAAAAATCTTAATATAAATTAGGTTTTGAACATCAGTAGTGTAACTTACTTTTATTCATTGGCAAAAGTTTATACTCTTTTGTCTACTAAACAGAATAGTTCTACCTCATGAGATGCAATCGAATTTTGTTTTGGCGTAATTTTACAGGAATAGTTAGTATAGAAGCTGTCTTGAGTATTAACAGCTATTAATCACTCAATAAAAGAGAAGATTAGCTATCATAACAGTTTTAGATTTATTGTTGTTTATGCATACTGCTATTTTCTAAGTAAATTTTAGTACCTATTATTTCAAAGTTTAAAGCAGGGTTAGCAATTAAGTCACGATATATTGACAAACTTAACATTTCTTTAGATAATTTCTAGAGGTATAGCGTCAAAATGATAATAGTTCCGTATAGCAAACTACAAAAACCTAGCCACAGGTCTAATTAGTCGTCTGTTTGTTCCCGATATGGATTGGGAACACTATCTAAGTGTAATTTTGTGAGTAAAAACAATGAGTGTGAATACGGTGCCCTCTATCAATTACTACTCTTTAAACGTAATTCAAGACGAAGCGCGTCGATTAGTGCAAAAGGGAATGGTGAGCCGTCAGCAGCCA
Organism: Nostocaceae cyanobacterium; assembly: GCA_035299225.1. Classification (GTDB taxonomy): domain Bacteria; phylum Cyanobacteriota; class Cyanobacteriia; order Cyanobacteriales; family Nostocaceae; genus DATGXB01. Next base: position 8,834 of record DATGXB010000109.1, read on the forward strand.
ATATATACACTCTGTCAATTTATCCCTGCCAGAGAGTGGGTTTGTGTAGAATGTGAGTTGGAAAAATGTGACTTTTTGTTGCGCGATCGCATTGGTGATTTGATTGGTCGTGAAGAATGGGATAACGACTAATTAATCTTGAATTACTAAATTTATGGATGGAGATTTTATGGTGCTGATTTGATAATCAATAATTAAACGCTAAAACTGATGATATCTGGTTTTTAAGATTTTTCTCTCATCCATAATTTGTAGTTTTCTAGCCAGATAAAAGATTAGAGTCGGATTATACAATTTTCAATCTAGCACTTACGCTCTGCGTAAATGCACTGGAAGTTTATACAAAATCATCACTTGCTGATAGATACTTGTCCAATATTCTCGTGATGGACAAGTATTTTTTTATGTATTTTGTTCTAAATATAGATTAATATCCTCAATTAAACGAGTTAATTCTGCTTCTGTGGTTAAGCGAATACCAATATTTCTAATAGTCAGCAGCACCTTAGCTGCAAAGGGACTCGGCCAGATATTCGGATTACAAAAAACTTCTAAAAATACCTCACCTGTGTAGCGATATTCTAGAGGAGGTTGAGGGGAAACTTTACTTCCACTGGGTTTTGCAACCACCGCTTTTAAACTTTCCATTAATTGGTCTATTGCTGCTTTGAGTTCTGTTGCTGCTTGGGGTGAAAAACTAAAGGAAACAGAACCTTCAACAAGGTTTAGTGTTAGGGGAGGAAAAGACATAAGCTATTTGCTGAAAATATTTAAGTGATTATTTATGTTATCCGAAAAATCAGCCAAATTCAAAATGATTAACAAAGCATTTATTCAAGAATTGGGTAATGACCGGATGGATGTAGAAATGCGGGATTTATTGACGGAGTTACCTAAAAGAGAAATTCAGGTAGAAACTTTTACTGCAAAACGGCTACACAGAAAACAACTACCATTAACAGCAAAAACTTTAGTAGTTGGATATGTACCCGTGGTTTTAGGTGCATTAAAACAATTAGGCTTAGACTTACCACAATATAGTGATTATCCAGAATGTTTACACAAATTTTTACATCGTTTAATTTGGGAAAGTACAGTAGGAAAAGTTGTCCAACGTCTCTATGATGATGCTCCTGCGGTATTTGTCAAGCCCAAAGGTCGAAAAAAACGATTTACGGGTCATGTTTTCGCTTCACCGAGTGATTTGGCTTATTTTCAAGGTACATCCCATAGCACTCCTGTGTATTGTTCTGAGGTGGTGGAATGGTTGTCTGAATATCGTGTTTTTGTGATTCAAGGTGAAATTGTTGGTATTCAGCATTATGGGGGTGATCCTACGGTGATGATAGATTTACATACGGTGTCAGATGCGGTAAACTTACTGACAAAATCTAATCAAGGAACTGCGGGTTATGCGATTGATTTTGGAGTTTTAGAAGGTGAAATCACGGCTTTAGTTGAATGGAATGATGGTTTTTCTTTGGGTAGCTATGGTTTAGACAAGAGGATATATACTGAATTGATTTTAACTCGTTGGTGTGAACTGACGAAAGCATTAAATTCAGAGTTCTCATGAGAAAAATCTGCATTTATTAAGATAGAAAAGTGTTGCTGAATTAACATCAAATATAGATATAAAAACTTTCATAAACAGGATTTGCTGATTTAATTGGCAAAATTTAACATCAATATTTGGGACAGGATTATTTAAAATAAATCTCAATAAGCGGTGTTAAAGTTTAAGTTATATAGATAAGTTATATAGAAAGTTATAATTCTTATGCAGTAGGAATTATCCCATGTTTTAAAATAGAATTAACACACTTAATTGTGATCTACTTTTTATGAGTTACGACAATCGTACAGAAGTAAAAAAAGTATTAATTATTACTTTAGTGTTAAATTTATTTGTGATGAGCTTAAAAGTGGTGGTAGGTTATGCAACAGGTTCTTTAAGTTTGTTAGCTGATGCTTTACACAGTGTTACTGATAGTGCTAACAATATTTTGGGTTTAATCGCGAGTAGGTTTTCTTCACCATTTCCAGACCGGGAACACCCTTATGGACACCAAAAATTTGAAGCGGTGGGTGCTTTGGGGATCGCTGCTTTTTTGGGTATTGCCTGTTTTGAAATTCTCCAAGGTGCAATAGAACGGATTATCAAGGGTGGCGCTCCCGTGCGGATTTCTAAATCTGAGTTATTTTTATTACTAATTGTTTTGGGAGTAAATATTTTTGTGGCTTTTTATGAACGGGGTGTAGGTAGAAAGGTACAAAGTCAAATTTTGATTGCTGATGCTACTCATACCATGAGCGATGTTTGGGTGACAATTTCTGTGTTAGGTGGGTTAATAGGTGTTTCTCTGGGTTATCAGTGGTTAGATGTGGTGTTGGCTTTTCCTGTGGCTTTGTTAGTGTTTTGGAGTGGTTGGTCGGTTTTAAAGGAAAATTTGCCTTGGTTAGTTGATAGAATGGCGATCGCACCTGAAGCAATTCATGCGATCGCTACTGCTGTTCCTGGTGTTATTAACTGTCATGATATCGCCTCCCGTGGTCTTTTAGGCCGTCAAGTATTTATTGAAATGCACTTAATAGTTGATGCTTCAGATATAGAAACGGCTCACAAAATCACAGAAGAGGTAGAAAGTCAAATAGAAACTCGGTTTAGTCCAGCAAGAATTTTAATTCATGTTGAACCACCTGCGTATACGTCTAATAGAATTAGTTTTGACACAGATGTGCAATAAAGTGATTGAATTTTGACTGAAATTTGATAATTTTGTTACTATTAGCAGTAGTTACTTTAGTGCTAGTGGTTTGAGTATACGGTTCTGCTTAGTAGAAATTAAATCTATAATCATGTTGGAATCAGTGAAGTCTACCCATGCAAACCTGAGATGTTAGGCTATTTTGTTTGAGCGATCGCACCTTGCAAATGACAGATAACACCTAGATCAAAATATTAACTTGTAAATAATTATTAATTACCTGAACTTTTGGTACTCTAAGTTTCTGAGGTTTTAAAAACTATTCGGATCAGCTTTTTTGCTTCCTGATTGATGATAATAGAGTCAAAATCTGATTAAAATTTATGTGCTGATTTTAGTCGTATTGATAAATATAGGAAATAGTAAATGATTAACAATAATATAAATGTAGAAAATTTTCAAGTTGATTTAACAAACTGTGACAGAGAACCAATTCACATCCCTGGATTAATTCAACCTCATGGAATTTTATTTGCCTTAACAGAACCAGAACTAATCATCGCACAAATTAGCAATAATATATTTAACCTTTTGGGAATACAAGCAGAACATTTACTCAATCAGCCTTTGAGTAAATTAGTAGAATCAGACCAAATTGAATTATTAAAAGATTGTTTATCTCAAGAAGATTTACAATTGGGTAATCCCTTAGAATTTATCATCAAAATTGACGATAAATTAGTATATTTTGATGGAATTGTTCATCGTTATCAAGGAATTGTCATTTTAGAATTAGAACCCGCCAAACCTAAAAATAACATATTTTTTAAATTTTATCCTTTAATCAAACAGGCAATTTTTAAAATTCAAGCAGCAGCGAATATCAAAAAACTTAGTCAAATTCTAGCGCAAGAAGTACAAAAAATTACAGGATTTGATCGAGTGATGGTATATCGGTTTGATGAGCAATGGAACGGTGAAGTTATTGCAGAAGAAAGAATAGAAAGTTTAACTCCATATTTAGGATTACATTATCCCGCTTCTGATATTCCTCAGCAAGCTAGAAAAATGTATACAGAAAATTGGCTGAGATTAATCCCAGATATTAACTATCAACCAGCGCAAATTTTACCCACTAAAAACCCCTTAACAAACCAACCTTTAAATTTAAGTTGTGCAGTCCTACGAAGTGTGTCACCTCTACACATTGAATACTTACAAAATATGGGTGTCACTGCTTCTATGTCTATTTCTCTGCTCAAAGATAAAAAACTTTGGGGTTTAATAGCTTGTCATCATCAAACACCGAAATATATACCTTATGAGATTCGTAATGCTTGTGAATTTCTAGGACAAATTACATCTTTAGAACTTGGAGCAAAAGAAGATAGTGAAGATGTTGAACATCTAATTCAAATCAAATCTATCCAAGCCAAATTAGTAGAATATATGTCGGCGGAAAATATTATTAAAGGTTTAATTGATTATCAGCCGAACTTATTAGATTTAGTCAACGCTCAAGGAGCAGCAGTTTACTTCGATCAAGAATATTTTACCATTGGGAATACTCCTAAAACCGATGATATCTACAATTTAGTAGAATGGGTGAATCAAAATTCTCAAGCAGAAATTATTTATACAGATAAATTAGCCCAAATTTATCCACCCGCAGAAAAATTTCGAGATGTAGCCAGTGGTTTAATGGCTATTTCTATTTCTAAAAGTCAGAAAAATTATGTTTTATGGTTTCGTCCTGAAGTCTTAAAAACTGTAAATTGGGGAGGAAATCCCCATAAACCAGTAGAAATAAATCAAAATGGAGAAAATGCAGAAATTCGATTATCACCCCGCAAATCCTTTGATTTATGGAAAGAAACAGTACATTTAGCTTCCCTGCCTTGGAAACAATGTGAAATAAATGCTGCTTTAGAATTGAGAAATGCTATTATTGGAGTGGTACTACGTAAAGTAGATGAGTTAGCACAACTGAATCGGGAATTAGAGCGTAGTAATCATGAACTAGATGCCTTTGCTTATATTGCTTCCCACGATTTAAAAGAACCCTTGCGTGGTATTCATAACTACTCTAACTTTCTGATTGAAGATTATGGAGAAATTTTAAATGAAGCAGGAAAAGATAAACTAAAAACCTTGATTCGCTTAACTCAGCGCATGGAAGATTTGATTGATTCATTATTACACTTTTCCCGGTTAGGGAGAGTAGACCTTTCCATGCAACGAACAGACCTCAATAGTGTTGTACAGCGCAGTTTAGAATTGTTGAGTGTGCGAATCGAGGAAAGTCAAGTAGAAATTAGAATTCCTCGACCTTTACCTATAGTATATTGCGATCGCGTACAAATTGAAGAAGTATTTAATAATCTGATTGCCAATGCTATTAAATATAACGATAAAGACCAAAAATGGATTGAAATTGGCTATATTGACAATACCGAACCAATCACGTTATATGTACAAGATAACGGAATAGGCATTAAAGAAAAACATTTTGAATCTATTTTTCGGATTTTTAAACGACTACATGGACCAAATAAATATGGTGGTGGGACTGGTGCTGGACTAACAATTGCTAAAAAAATTGTCGAACGGCATAATGGTATAATTTGGGTAGAATCAACTTATGGAAAAGGTAGCACATTCTATTTCACGCTCCGGGGAATCAGCTAAAGAAATAATTGGCAAGATTCACCAACCATTATTAATCATTGAGGATAGCGATGAAGATTTTGAAGCTTTTGATCGAGTAATTCAAAAACAGGGGGTAATGAATCCTATTTTTCGTTGTACTGATGGAGATGAAGCGATAGATTATCTCTATCATCTTGGTGAATTTAGTGATCCTCTGACTGCTCCCCGTCCAGCGATTATTTTACTGGACTTAAATTTACCAGGAACAGATGGTAGAGAAGTATTAAAACAAATTAAACAAGATGAACAACTCAAGAAAATTCCAGTAATTGTGTTTACTACTTCTTCTAACCCAAAAGATATAGAAATATGTTATAACTATTCCATTGCCAGTTATATTCTGAAGCCGATAGATATTCAAAGATTAATTATAACAATAAAAACTCTGATTACCTATTGGTTAGATATAGTCATTTTACCAGAGAGTGTTAGCAATTAATATATGAAACCGCTAACTCTTTTAATTATAGATGATTCACCTGAAGATCGTCAGGTTTATCGTCGTTATTTACAGCAAGACACAGAACATACATACATAATTCTAGAAGAAGAACTGGGAGAAGACGCATTAAACTTGTGTCAGCAGTATCAGCCAGATGGGATTTTATTGGATTTTTTGTTACCAGATTTAGATGGTTTAGAATTTTTAGCGGAATTAAGACAACAGAATCGAGGCCCTTTACCCGCCATAATTATGTTAACAGGTTATGGGAATGAAGCGGTTGCTGTGCAAGCCATGAAAAGCGGTGTTCAAGATTATTTAGTTAAAGATGAAACTACAGCAGAGCATTTATGTCATACTGTCTACTCAGCAATTAGAAATGCACAATTAACTCAACAATTACAAAGAAGTGAGGAACGTTTTCGTACTTCTGTAGAAAATATGTTAGATTGCTTTGGCATTTACTCAGCAATTCGCAGTGAAACAAATCAAATCATTGAATTTCGCATTGATTATGTTAACGCCGCAGCTTGTGAATGTCATCAGATGACCCAATCTGAACAATTAGGAAAAAAACTCTGTGAACTGCTGCCAATGTACCAAGAAAGTGGTTTGTTTACCGAGTTTTGCCAAGTTGTAGAAACAGGTACACCATTGGTCAAAGAAGCACAAGAATTAATGCATCATCAAGAAGGAAAAACTAGAACTTTAGCTATTGATATTCATGCCACCAAAATGGTAGATGGTTTAGTGGTTTCCTGGCGAGATGTAACAGAAAAAAAGCAAGCAGAAGAACAAATACGTTTAAGTAATGAAAGGTTTAAATTAGCGGCGGTGGCTGTGAATTGTTTAATCTATGATTGGGATTTAGGAAAAAATATAATTATTAGAACCGAAGGTTTAACGAGATTATTGGGTTACTCGTTAACAGAAGCACAACCGACTTTAGCGTGGTGGAAAAATTTAATTCATCCAGAAGATATCAGTATTTTAAATCAAATATTTCCGTTAGAAACTATTGAGCAAGATTCCTATAGTATTGAATATAGAATATTGCATAAAGATCAAGAATATAGATATGTAAGGGAGCAGGGTTTAATAGTCCGGGATCAAAATCAGCGAGTAATTAGGGTAGTAGGCAGCGTTACAGATATTACTAAAGAACAAAAAGCATTAAATGATCGTATTAAAGTAGAAACGGATCTAAAAAAAACAGAACTTAAATTTCGCCGCTTTGTAGAGTCAAATATAGTTGGGATTTATTTTGGTGATTTTAGTGGGCGAATTTATGAAGCTAATGATGCTTTTTTAGAAATGATGGGTTACAGCCGTGCAGAATTAGAAGCAGGAACACTAAATTGGGATATACTAACACCACCAGAATATCAAACTCTTGATCACGGAAAAGTACAAGAACTTAGCATTTTTGGTAGCTGCACCCCTTTTGAGAAAGAGTATATTCGCAAGGATGGAACACGTGTCCAAATTTTGTTGGCGATCGCTCGGTTAGAAGAAACACTAAAAGATGGTTATAGCGTTTGTTTTGTTCTGGATTTAACCCAGAGAAAACAAGCAGAAGCGGCATTAAAGCAAAGTGAAGAATTATATCGTTATTTATCTAATGCAATCCCGCAGATTGTTTGGATTGATAATCCTCAAGGTAAATGTGAACACGTTAATGAACGTTGGCAAGATTTTACAGGGCAAAAACGTGAGCAAGCTTTGGATTTGGGCTGGACAAAAGTGGTTCATCCAGATGATCTCAAGACAACCTTGGAGAGATGGAATCTGGCTTTAAATCAAGGTTTCACTTATGAAGGAGAACTACGTTATAGAAAATTTGATGGCGAATATCGCTGGCATTTAGTCAGGTCTGTACCAATTAAAAATGACCAAGGAAATATTATTAAATGGTTCGGAACAGCCACCGATATTCATGAACGCAAACAATGGGAAACTGAACGAGAAAAAGTATTAGAATTAGAAAGATATGCTCGTGCAGAAGCCGAAAAAGCTAACCAAATTAAAGATGAATTTGTAGCTATGGTGTCCCATGATTTACGTACACCACTTAATTCTATTTTAGGTTGGACGAAATTATTGCAAAGTCGAACACTAGATACAGATGCTATCAACAAAGCTTTAGCAACTATTGAGAGAAATGCTGAATCACAGGCTAAATTATTAGAAGATTTGTTAAATATATCGCAGATGTTGCGGGGGAAATTTAGATTAGAACTAACTACAGTTAATTTAACATCTATTGTTACTGAGGCTTTAGAAACTGCTTATCCTGTAGCAGATGCCAAGCATATTTGTTTACTAGCTGATATTTTTCCTTCAATTCCCCTAATTACAGGTGATGCTCATCGGTTACTACAAGTAATGGGAAATTTACTTTCTAATGCTATTAAGTTTACTCCCAGTGGGGGACGGGTAGTTGTGCAGTTGTTTAAGGTCAGTGAAGAGGAAAAAGAACTGGCTCAAATTACGGTTAGTGATACGGGAATGGGGGTCAGTGCTGAATTTTTACCTTATATATTTGAACGTTACCAACAAGGCGATCGCACACACACCCAAAATGGCTTAGGATTAGGTTTAGCGATCGCACGTCATATCGTCGAACTACATCACGGTACTATTGAAGCTGACAGTCCAGGACTGGGTTTAGGCACTACTTTTACAATTAAATTACCTTTGAATTAACACAGGGAAAATGTCTGAATCAGGATACCCAGGATTTAAGAATTTACAGGATGAAAACAGCAATTTCATCGCTAATTACTCATTATCAGAATAAACTAAATAAATAGCAACTTGGGTTAAATAGAAAAAATATGCACCAAAAACTTACACCAGCAAGAGTACCAACACCAGGAAAAATTTTAAATCGTGAATTAGAAGCGCGAGGTTGGACACAACAAGATTTAGCTAAAATTATAGATATTTCAGCAGAAACTATCAAAGAAATTATTTGCAGTACAAAACAAATTACTCCAGAATTAGCGATAAAATTTTCTCAAGCTTTTGGTACTTCACCGGAATTTTGGATAAATTTAGAATTTCAATATCAGTTTTATCTGAAAAAAATGTGAAATTATTATACTTAATTTGTTATGAAATATCTATAAAAAATATGACTCTATCGCTCCCTTTATGGTAAATAATATTAAGTAAATAATTGTAGATTCAGTTGTAGCTTGCTTTCCTGCGGAACGCTACGCGAACCTGTAGGGTACAAAGTGAAACCCAACATTAGCGGGAGATAGCGAAGTGTTGTATTAGGTTTCTGGGTGATAAGTTGGGAACTATATAAGCTTATAAGCTTATAATATTACACTTAATTAGTATTCACTGTGTCACAGTTATTGCGAACTTGAAAAACTAGGCTTATGCGGTGGCTGAAAGATAAGATTTGGAAGGATTCTGGGAGTTGAGAGTGGATTTTTTGGGAAAAAATTTGCTCGTAACTCGAAAAATTCACAAATGGGGGTGCGAAAACGTCTATTAAGTGTAGACAAATTTAAGGAGTCAAATGAAAGATATGAAACGTATTGCCCAATTAGTATTAGTGACGGCGATAACTTTTACTGCTTCTTTGTTTTTATCTATTTTTGCTAATGTAGAATCTGCTTATGCAGTCAAAGTCCCCCAATGCGGGAGACTTCCACAAGTAGTAGTCGAAGACCTTCGTAATATACGAGCAGGAATACAAAGGGCAAATAAAGAATTTCTTAACCAAGAGGGTAAATTGCCACGAATTGATAGCGGTTTTATGTACAATGAATATGATATTGACCAAAATAACCCAAATCTGGGAGATAGAGGCAGATATAGAGCAGTAGGTAGAGTTAAAATAAACACAATTACCCCAATAAACCCACTTTATGTTACTCTTGACCATTATCGAGCATTTTGTGAAACTCGATAACACAATTAAAGTTTTTAAAACCTTTATTATTATAGGTGCTTTGATGTGTAAACGATTTTGGTTAACTACTCAAAAAGTGTGAATTTTATGGTTCTACCATTCCCCCGATGAGATTTTCAGCAGTAAAATATAGCACAACCCTAGCACTGTCTAAACTTTAGGTTTTAATACCTCAATAAAAGCGATATAAATAGCTTTTTGGCTCAAATTCAGTCACAGTAAGGGTTACGTCTGTTTCTGAAAAGTGGGAGATAGCTTAGAGGGAACGGTAGAGCCATATAAACTTTATTTAAAAAAACGTGAAATTATTCTACTTAGTTTGTGATGAAATATCTATAAAAATATTCTCGATTGTAGTTCACAGACCGGGACACGGCCAGATAATTCTTGGTTTTTAATCGAAGTTTGTTTAATGCCGTGTCCCTACAAATAAAGTAATTCGTGCTGATACACGTTGTATTAATTCCTGTTTATCCATTGGGGTTTTGTGGAATCAAATAATTAAAAATTAGGTGGGAATGACCCACCCTATTCATTTTAATTAATTAACAAACTGAAAATCAAAACTTCTGACTCCTGACTCCTGTAGAGACGTTCCATGGAACGTCTCTACATCTCAATTTAGATATCTATTCCCATTCGATGGTTCCAGGTGGTTTAGAGGTGATGTCAAAAACGACGCGGTTAACACCTTTAACTTCATTGACGATCCGGGAAGAAATTACTTCCAGGATATCGTAAGGTACACGGGCCCAGTCAGCTGTCATCCCGTCTTCGCTGGTGACAATCCGTAAAACTATGGGGTAGGCATAGGTTCTTTTATCACCCATGACCCCTACACTGCGAATCGGTAATAAAACCGCGAAAGCTTGCCAATATGTATTGTACAAGTTATTCCGGTTAATTTCTTGCCGGACGATTAAATCAGCATCACGTAAAATATTTAACTTCTCGGCGGTGACTTCGCCTAAAATCCGAATGGCTAAACCGGGTCCGGGGAAGGGTTGACGCTGGACGATTTCTTCTGGTAGACCAATAGAGCGCCCGACTTTACGGACTTCATCTTTAAATAGTTTCCGTAATGGTTCTACTAGTTTAAATCTCAGGTCTTTGGGTAGGCCACCGACGTTATGATGGCTTTTAATTTTCACGGCTACCCGTTCACCGGTTTGGGGGTCTACGTTGGTGTCAGCCGATTCGATTACATCCGGGTAAAGTGTACCTTGAGCGAGATAATCAAAATGTCCTAAGCTTTTTGAGGTTTCTTCAAAGACACGAATAAACTCATGACCGATACGACGGCGTTTTTCTTCGGGGTCAGTGACATCAGCAATGGCCGTCAGAAAGCGATCGCGTGCATTCACATATTCTACAGGAATGTGAAACTGCTCTTGGAATAATTTTAACAATCTTTCTGGCTCATATTTCCGCATGAAGCCTTGATCAATAAATACACAGGTTAATTGCTCACCTATGGCTTTATACAACAGGAAGGCTAAGGTGGAAGAATCTACACCACCGGACAAGGCTAATAATACTCGCTTATCCCCAACTTTAGCCCGAATCTCTCGAATTGACTCTTCCACAAAGGCCGCAGTTGTCCAAGTGGGTTCACATTCACAGATGTGATAGACAAAGTTGCGAATTAATGCTAAACCACCAATGGAGTGTACGACTTCCGGGTGAAACTGGACACCATAAAGTTTTTTCTTGTGGTGAGCGATCGCCGCACAAGGTGTATTATCTGTATGTGCCAATAAATCAAACTCTGGTGGCATTTTGGTTACAGAGTCACCATGACTCATCCACATGGTGGTACCGTCTTCCACGTTGGTGAGTAGGTCTGTAGGGTCATCTATATATAAAGCAGCCTTTCCGTATTCCCCTCTTTCGGCTTTGGTAACAACCCCACCCAATTGATTGACCATCAATTGCATCCCATAGCAAACACCCAAAATCGGTATTCCCAAATTCCAAATTTCTGGGTCACAATGGGGAGCGTAATCACCATAAACTGAATTGGGACCACCAGAAAGAATAATTCCTTTGGGGTTAAGTTGCTGGAGATGTTCAGCTGTAGTGCGATAGGAAAGCACCTCAGAATATACCTGAGTTTCCCGAATGCGTCGCGCAATCAGTTCGGAATACTGAGAACCAAAATCGAGAATTACAATTATTTGACGATTTAGCCCCCTCAACTCTTCATTTGTTTGAGGTGCTTGTTCGGTCGGTAGAGTCACCACTGTATTCATAATAGCGAACGTGTACCTGTGAGAATTAAATAGTTACTACTTGGCGAAAAATTGACCATTACCACTGTTTTATGTGGTCAAAGGTCAAAATGTTTACAGCAGGGAACAGGGAACGGGGAATAGAGGTGAAAATTTCTTGATTTACCTAAGTTTCGCTGTTTACTAAGCAGATTAAGTCTGCTTTTTTTATGCTTGCTTTAGCAATATCACCTGGCTGAAACTGAAAACAAAAACCACCCTAGAGAAGTATTAAAAAAATATTGATTTGATTTATTTATGATAAGTCTTATAAAGTTAACACAATTTTTGCATCAATATACAACCAGTTTTACTCTTGATGATGATTTGGCGATCGCGGTCAAAGAGGACAGAACCACAAACTGTCATAACTGTAGCCTCTTGACTATGGCTGTTGATGTACTCTATGGTACGAACATCAATGGTTTGGGCAATACTGCTGTAAACCTGATTCACCCAATCACTACCGGTAGAACGATCCAGAAAGCGCAGGTGTGATAATGCTGCTTCCGTAGTGGGACTGTGGAAGACCGTTTTTATATCAGAAGATTGTAATCCTAACATAGCACAGTGTGCTGTGAAAATTTCCCTTCGGCCATCTGCTAGATAGTGGTGAGTGTGAAAAATTCCTCCAGCCAGCTTGAGCAGTTTGCCATGATAGCCAAATAATAAGATTTCTCTGACACCTAAAAGATGTGCTTCTACTAGCAAGGGTCCAAGCCAGTTGGCAGTTTTGACCAATCTTTGCGGGTTAATACCCAATTTTTGGGCTAAATCTAAACCATTTTCACCAATACAAAAAACTAAACTCTCAAACTGACTAGCTTTAGCTTGTAAATCAGTGCGAAAAGCTGTTAATTGGTCTGGAGTGCTCAGAGGTTGGGAAATACCACTAGTTCCTAATAGAGATAAACCTTCTACCACACCAAAAGCAGCGTTAGAAGTGCGGACAGCGAGCGATCGCCCTTCGGGTAAAATAATAGTAACTGTAATTTTTTCCCCCGGTGCTAACAGTCGGCGCAAGTTTTCTGTAATTAGTTTTTGGGCATAAGTATATATAGCTGCTTTACCTTCAGAAGTTTTACCAATACCTTCACCTCCGATAATCACGATATCTTCCTGATTTTCTGGGCTCCATGCCACCATAGCCCAAATCGGTGTATTTTTAGTTAAATCTAAATTATCACCTGGGTCACTGCGAGTTATAGCCAAAGCCGCATTTGCTGATAATCCCGCTACTTGTTCAATCGAAATTTCGGCGATTTCGGCTGGTGTGATTAAATCTACCTGAACTACATCCAAGGATTGATGCTGACGTAAGCAATGTAAAGCCGCCATAGCGGCAGCACAGGCAAAAACTGGAAGGGTGTAACCGGAACGAGACATAAATTAGGGAGCAGAATGGGAAAAGGAGGAGAGGGGGGGAAAGGGGGGATGAGGAAGTGATTAATCCAAAATTAAAATCTCAAATCCAAAATCTCAAATCCAAAATCTAAAATCTAAATTAGTTAAACACCTACTTCTAAAAGTAGTGCTTGCATTTGCTCCCAAGAAATCCCCTGTTGAATATAACGGGGTGATTCGGGATTATAGGGGCTGGCGATCCGATCTATACTAGTAATTTCTGCATCATCTGGAAAAACTGGCACATCTGGATCAAAAGCAGTTGAGCGCATTAAAGAGCTAGAAAAACCCTTAAAAACAGCAATTTTGTCTTGCTCATCAGCAATTCTTATGGTTACAATCAAGACTTCTTGAGGACGTTTTGCTGTATATTGTTCTAGACGTTTACCAATCGAATTATTCATCAATCAACGGAAAATTGGCTCAGTTATTCAATCAAATACTTTAAACAATTTCACATCCAACCTTAAAAATTTTTATTTTTATTTTTGTTTTTGAATGTGAACTGAAATAGGGTGTAATACCATTTCACGAAAATCTTGATAAGTAGTCGTGCAAAATTAATTTCCTACGTAAAGCAAGGGAACAGGGAACGGGTAAGAGGGAACAGGGAAATTAAGTTGTGTAATTAATTCTGCCTAATTACTTATCAACCTTAAAGTGAAACGGTATAAGGTGTGGGGTTTGGGATAATAACTTAAATCTATATTTCAAATCAGGAAAATAAATAACTAATTTGTTTTTACCTCAAAAGACGAGAAGAGAAGAATTGCATTTCTGTTAACTCCTAGTTTAGCAATTCTTCTAACTCTCGACTCTTGAGTGTTTAGTTTTTTCACATTTTATTTAATGCTGCATCAGTAGAATTTAATTGTACTTCCTGTTTATCTCTGTACCCTACACCTGTTTGGATGATGTTTACATTAAAACCTACAACCGTTAATGTTGAGTGGCTGAACGTCCATGTTTGCCTAACTTAACAACAACAAAGTAGCTCAAGTAAACTACATAAAATACTAAAGCCAGAATCGCCAAAAATCCTAAAAATTCTGGTTTAGTATTGTGATGGAAGTATTCTTTATATTCTCGTGGGGCTTCTAACCAAACGCTACAGAAGTTTGTTTTCAAGGCATTAGCTGAAAAGGCACATCTTAAAAAAGGTACTAAAGCGATCGCACCTAAAAAGCAGTAAACTGTAGTTGCCCACCGCCAAGAGGTAAAAATCAATTTTAATAAACCATTCGGTTGATATTCAATTTCATCATTCAGATCAACCCAAAACCACAGGGAAACAGGAATCAAAATCCTGGCCATGAAAGCCGAAATAAAACCGACGGCAAAACCACCAATCATCAAGTAAATTGTGATTGCTAATAAACTAGCAACCCGCCAGTAAATTATTAACAATTTTTGTATTCCTTCTGCTTTTTGGACAAAAGCCCAAATTAAGAGCATCACGGGAATGATGACCAAAAATAATAAGGCTAGGCGATAATCAACCCAAACGTAGGGACGAAACCAAACTGGTGGCATAAGTTAAATGATTTGATCAGTTAGTGTGTAGAAACGTTCTAGGGAACGTCTCTACAAAAGTTAGAGTTTCTGGGACGGTAGACTAAAATACAGCTCGTTTCAGGTAAATGAGGTACAAATTTTGGGAACAAACGCTCATATAAAGAGACTTTTAACCCTGTTCCCTGCACCGCACTGAGCGCAGTCGAAGTGTTCCCTGTTCCCTGTTCCCTGCTGTAGTTAGAAACTATGGTCAACCCAGAAAGGCGATGGCGAAACGCCCGCTTTATAGCGATGGCCTATTTGAATGGTAGCTTATAAGCCAGTTATTTATTTGCTGGATACCAAAACAAAAGGCCGGAACTCAATTTTTAGTCATCGTAAAGACGACACTCATCTGCTTCTGGATTGTCGTCACAATACTTTTCTAAAGAGTTCTTGGGTTTGCTTTGACGTTGGTGAGAAGCTTCAGCTTGCATTTCTTCTACTGCATCCCAAGCAGCAGCACATTCAGCTGAGTTGCTACCACTAGCATCACAGACAGCGCGGGCTTGTTCTACTTCTTCTTGGATTTGGTCTTCGAGGTTGTTTACTTGTTGTTGGAGGTTAGTCATTGCTGTTTTCTCAGTAAATGTTGTTTATATCAGTGTAGAAAAACTTCAAAAATTGCAGTTTTTGTTCTATACGTTTCCCATTTTAACCACTGAGATGAATAGTTGAAGATAGTTCATATCTACAACCTGATATCAATATATCAGTACAGTAAACTACAATCTTTTTTTGATCTTCACCGTAATCTTTTAAGATTTTGTGGCATCGGTACCAGAGAAAAACAATCATACAATATATTAGATGGATATGGATATTGTAGGGAATTACCTTTTTGCTGCATGATTCCCTAGATGAAAACTATTACCGGCAAGCAATCTAGAACTCATGGCAGACAAAATGCAGTGGACAACCGCCTTATCAACTCATCATTCTTTAGAAGCAGCTGTTACCGATGTGGTACAACAAGCTGTCTCGTCTTTAACGGCACCTGCGGATTTGGGGCTGATATTTATTTCGTCTGCTTTTACTAGCGAGTTTTCACGGGTTTTGCCTTTACTGGCCGAGAAGTTGGCTGTACCTGTGCTGATTGGTTGTAGTGCTGGGGGTGTAATTGGTACAGGTAGATTAGGGGAAACTCAAGAAATAGAGGGAGAACCCGCTTTAAGCTTAACTTTAGCTCACCTACCAGGGGTAGACTTAAAAGCTTTTCATTTGTTAGCTGATGACTTACCAGATTTAGATAGTTCTCCTGATGTGTGGGTAGATTTAATTGGTGTACCACCGTCATCTGTACCGCAGTTTATTTTGTTATCTGGGGCTTTTTCCTCTGGTACGAATGATTTACTCCAAGGTTTAGATTTTGCTTATCCTGGTTCGGTGGTGGTGGGAGGCCAGGCCAGTGGGGGATTGATGGGGGGGAAAATTGCTTTGTTTTGTGGCGATCGCTTCTATCGTGATGGGCTGATCGGTGTGGCTTTGTCGGGAAATATTAAGCTAGATCCGATTGTGGCCCAAGGATGTCGCCCGATTGGTAAGCCGTTTCAGGTAACTAAAGCTGATCGGAATATTATTCTAGAACTGGATGAACAAGTCCCTTTAGTGCTGTTGCGGGATTTAATTACTAACCTGAATGATGGAGACAGAGAGTTAGCACAGCATTCTCTGTTTGTGGGTTTGGCTATGGATGAGTTTAAACTCCATTTACAACAGGGGGATTTTTTAATCCGTAATATCCTGGGTGTTGATCCCTCTGGTGGGGCTATTGCTATTGGCGATCGCATCCGCCCCGGTCAAAGGTTACAATTCCATCTCCGTGATGCTCAAGCTTCGGCACAGGATTTAGAATTGCTTTTACAACAGTACCAACAACAGCAATTTAGTCAACCCTCTCCTTCAGGGGCTTTAATGTTCACCTGTTTGGGACGGGGTAGCGGTTTGTATGGTCGGCCTAATTTTGATTCTCATTTATTTAAAAGTTTTATTCCTAACATCCCTGTTGGTGGTTTTTTCTGTGCTGGCGAAATTGGTCCGATTGGCAAACGCACTTTTCTACATGGTTATACTTCTGTTTTTGCCATTTGTCGCCAAGTAATAGACTCTCTTTGATGTACTAAAATAGTGGTGTTATTATCTATCATTACCACGTCGCTTTCTTGGGTCATCGCTCCATATTGTTGAATATAGTTCCTGATGCGTTGGGGAAAATCAGGATAGTCTAAGACTCGATCACCATCGGCAATATTAGCCCAAAAATCCCGTAAATTGGGGGCTAGTTTTTGGGCTTGGTCTGTGGGTAAATTGAGGGGTGGTAAAGTTAGTAATTTCATGATGAATGGTAATGAGCGATCGCCCATCCATTGGCGGGAAAAGTGCTGTAAGTTGGGAAACTCCTCTACAGATTCCACACGATGGGAGATAATTTGTAACCACTCTCTCCCCCAGTAGTCGCGGTGAAACTCTAACACTCGATAAGGATGGGGATAACTGACTAATGAACCGGTGGTAATATCGTAAATTCCATCTGCACAAGCCACATCTTGAATGTGTAAATGTCCAGTAAAAACTAATTTCACCCCATAGCGTCGCAACAGGGCTAAAAGTTGTGGGGCATTTTCCAACATATAACGCCGGGACATAGCATGATCCGATTGATTTGGTAAATGTTCGACGACGTTATGATGAATCATCACCAAAACCAGATCATGATTATTGGCGATCGCTTCTAGTTCCGCTTCTAACCACCGCAACTGCTGGTCATCTAATCGCCCAATCTGTTTACCATCCCCATCAAAGGTATTAGAATTTAAACCAATCAACCTCACACCGGGTAATATCTGACGGCTGTAATAAATCTGGTCAGGATCAGCATAGCCAAAATTCCGGTAGTAGTGGGGAAAATCTTTGATACTAATAGATTGTTCATTTGCTGTTAATACTGGTACATCATGATTACCTGGCACCACATATACAGGAAAAGGCAGCTGTGCTAATCTGTTTTTTAACCAAGCATGATTTTCTGGCTCACCATGTTGAGTTAAATCACCAGGAAGTAACAGAAAGTCTAAATCCAGTTGAGTTAAATGTTCTAATACACTTTCAAAAGCTGGAATACTTACCTCTACTAAATGAAACCGATTTGGTTGATCCCAAATAGTATGCGATTGAGCGATGTGCAAATCGCTAACGATGGCAAAGCGAAACTTTAAATCCATTGGTTTAGTGAAAATTTTTTAATTAACGATGAAAAACTCTTTTTCTACACAGTATAACCTTGAATTTGTCTACCTGTGTACTCACGCTTTTGCTTAATATTGCTTAATATTTAAGATACTTTCAAATTGAAAAAATCTATTCTTTGTCCAGGTTTTTGTATACAATTATTAAATAACTTGCAATAAATCCTTAGTTGTTGTACCTAAATCACCTCGTAGAAAAAGGAGCATAAATTTTGGCAGCTGTCAGAGTTCGGCAACACGTTAACCCATTAGCTCGTAAATTTCAAACCCCTACTGATGCCCCAGAATGGGATAAAATATATTCACAATCATACCAACCCTTGCATTTAGACATTGGTTGCGCTAGAGGTAAATTTATTTTGCAAATGGCACAACTACAACCAGATTGGAATTTTTTGGGGTTAGAAATTCGAGAACCTTTGGTAAATGAAGCGAATCGGTTGCGCTCTGAATTGCATTTAACTAATTTACATTATTTATTTGGCAATGCTAATAATTCCTTACAACCACTTTTATCTTCTTTAAAACCAGAAACTTTACAAAGAATTACTATTCAATTTCCCGATCCTTGGTTTAAAACTCGTCATGCTAAACGGCGGGTAGTGCAACCGGAATTAGTCAGAGATTTAGCCCAATATTTAGTTACCGGAGGGGTGGTATTTCTGCAATCAGATATAGAATTTGTGGCCGAGGAAATGTGCGATCGCTTTCGTGAACATCCCGCATTTCAGCAATCTGGTACAGAAAAATGGTTATCAGCAAACCCTTTACTAGTACCTACAGAAAGGGAAATCACCACTCAAAACAAAGGTGAAACAGTTTATCGGGCTATTTTTACAAAAGTGGGGGAATAGGGAAAAATCATTATAGTGTGGGTAGTTTGGGGTAAAACACTGAAATGCCCACCCCAGTATTTTTCGCAAATTAAATAGTAATCCTATAACTGTTGACGTAAAGTATTAATAAACTTAGTAACTTCTTCTTCTCCTTGTTTTTCTTCTACTGTTTTCAACATTTTTAATACTTCTTCGGCTGTGCGTAATGCTTCACGAGTTTTACCACGTTTTTGTTGTGTAATAGCAATGAGATAAAGCCTCTGGGCATCTTGTCTAACATCTGGTTGTACTGGCTTTTTCTCAGGTCTTGGCCTTACATCACCAAGAGAACCTATACGACTCTTTTGGATTTCGTCTATTTTTCTGACAATTTCCAAAACTTGGGTATAGTTCCCCTGGTCAGCATAAATAGTTCCTAGAACAACGAGTAGTTCAGGTTCAATCAGAGATTTTTTTTCTGCCGATAAATTGGACTGGTTGAGTTTTGTTTGAGCCAATTGTAAATATTCCAGTGCTTTTGTGTACTCACTTAGCTCAATGTAACTAATAACAATTAAACCTAGTGTTCTTATTTCTTGCTCAACATCACCATTTTTTTGATGTTGTTTTAAGTCCTGTTCTAATATTGCTAATTGCTGTTGCAACTGATTTTTCTGAGGTGATTCATTAGCTGATGCTTGTAGAGTTTGTGGTTGTGAACTTGGTGTTACAGCTACGTTTGAGGAATTTTGAGCTTGTGCTGATGCTTGTGGAGTTTGTGGTTGTAAGCTTGGTGTTACAGCTACGTTTGAGGAATTTTGAGCCTCTGTTTTAACCTGGTTTCTGCTACTCTGTAATACTTGACTGGTTAAAAATACACCGCCTGTAATAATCGCAGCTATGGAAAAAATGGTGATATAGTATTTACTCATTTCTTGTATTTATATTCAGAGAAATCAAATGTTTTGAGGAATATCTTTGAATACTGATTATAATTGATTACTCCCCCGAATTAATTAAAAATATCAAGTTTTAATTAATTAGCGAATAAATGAGTTAAGATATAAGTTATTAGATTTAAATAAGTTAAATTATCTTTAATTATATTTAAAAGTATAGAAATAAGTTGGTAATAGTCACTTTTATCACTGATCTGAAATTTCCCCTTTGTATCCTTCTTGAAAAAATGGGGTGAAAAAACGTAGGGGCATAGCACTGCTATGCCCTTTGAAGTGTGTTTTTATGATGATGAGATTGAAGTGATATTTCATCCCCGTTAGCCTGTGTATACACGATAGCCTGCCCCCTGGCTGAATATCCTCTTTTACTTTAATCCCAGTTGTCTTTGAATCTTTTTAAAGGCGTTATAAATTTCTGGCAGACGACGATAAATTAAAGATGCTTTTAAGTAAATATTGTGAGGCATAGCGGGAGTACCAGAAACAGTTTCTCCGGGGGGTACATCACTGAGAATACCCGATTGGGCAGAAATAACCGCTCGATCTCCGACTTTTGCTTGATTAGCAATGCCCACTTGTCCCGCCAAAATAACACCATTACCTATAGTAACACCACCGGCTAACCCAGTTTGAGCAGCGATCGCACAATTAGCCCCAACTTGGCAACCATGAGCAATTTGCACTAAATTATCTATTTTGGTATCCCGTCCAATTCTGGTTTCTCCCACTGATGGACGATCTACTGTACTATTAACGCCAATTTCTACCCGATCCTCTAACACCACATAACCAGATTGTTCCATTTTTACCCAACCGTTACGGGTAGGAACAAAACCAAAACCTTCCCCACCAATCACAGCCCCGCAATGAATTACACAGTCTGCACCGATGGAAGTATGTTCTTGAATTGTACAATTAGCGTGTAAGGTGGTGCGATCGCCTATTTTCACTTCTGGATAAATCACCACATTGGGATGAATCACCACATCATCACCAATTTCTACATCATGCTGAATCACCACATGAGCCCCAATATAAACATTTTTACCAAGTTTGACAGAGGGGTGAATGATGGCACTGGGGTGAATTTCCGGTTCAGGGCGGTATGGTTGATAAAATAGGGCAATAGTTTTGGCAAATACTAAGCGGGGGTAAGAAGTTGTTAACCAAGCCATACCCCTGTCTGTGGCTTTAGATGTGAACTTCTCCTCATTAGGTAAAATCACAGCACTGGCCTCTGTGGTTTCCAGCAAAGCAGAAAATTTTCCCCCATCAATATAGCTGATAGTTCCGCTTTTTGATTCATCAATGGCGGTAACTTCACTAATTTCAGGATCTTGATTTGGGTGGGTAGTGAGGCTGTGTTCAATAACTAAATCACCCAGTTGGTTAACAATGTCGCTAAATTTCATTATTTTAATTATCTGATTTATGGCAAGAATGTATCACCAGTGTCAACTTAATGTAAAACCAATAACCCGACTGAGAATTAATTATCAGTCTTATAGCCAAAGTCGTCTAAAGATGACTAAAAATATTTAAAAGTATTTAGTTTACTTTAGCTATTAGCCCAAGATTTATTTCTGGGCGGGAGTGGAAGCTAAAAAATAAGCCATTTATAGCTTAAGTTGATACCAATGGAATGTATCCTATCACTTTCTATCAAAAACTGATGATTAAACGCAGATGTTTTTTTTGAGGTGATAGATTTTACTTTTTTTTGATTTGGCGATGAATCGAAAACTGATGATTAAACGCAGATGGACGCGGATGGACGCGGATGATTTTCTCGTTTGAAGTGATGGATTTTACTCTAATTTTTAATTCTCCCCATCGCTTGACCTGCTAAAAATGCCGTTGTCCAAGCACTTTGGAAGTTAAAGCCGCCTGTAATGCCGTCAATATCTAGGATTTCTCCGGCAAAGTGTAAACCGGGAATAATTTTACTTTCCATAGTTTTAAAATTGACTTCTTTTAAATCTACACCGCCACAGGTAACAAATTCTTCTTTAAATACTCCTTTACCAGTAATTAAATATTCTCCTTGAGTGAGTTCTTGGACTAATTTGTTAATAGTTTTATTAGAAGTTTCTGCCCATTTATCATTCATGGTAATCCCTGCGCGTGTGATCAGGTATTGCCAGAGACGATGGGGTAAATCTACACCACGATGTAAGGCAACGGCTTTTTTACCAAAATCCTGTTTAATGGTTAATATTTTTTGTTTAACTTCTTCTGGTTTGAAATCTGGCAACCAGTTAATAATTAATTTGCCTTTGTAGCGGTTTTCATTTAAGATTCTCGCACCCCAAGCGGAAAGTTTTAACACTGCCGGACCACTCACACCCCAATGGGTGATTAATAAGGGTCCAGTTTGTTGTAGTTGGGTTTTCCCTTCTGTAGATAAGCGCATCTGTACAGGGTTAACGCTTATTCCCGAAAGTGCCCGTAATTGGGGTTCAGCAATATTAAAAGTAAATAAGGAGGGTACAGGTGTTTCGATGTGGTGGCCTAACTCTTTAGCGATTCTGTAACCTGCTAAACTGCTACCTGTGGCTAAGAGGAGGCGATCGCACTCTATTATTTCACCATTTTTACAAATAACAGTAAACTTTCCCCTATCTGGTTGGTGTTTAACTGCGCTGACAGGTGTACCCAAGCGTAAATTTACCCCAGTTTCTGCCACTGTTTTAATTAAACATTCGGCGATAGTTTCCGAGCGATCGGTAATAGGAAACATTCTGCCATCAGCCTCGGTTTTTAACTGTACTCCATGCTGGGCAAACCAAGCCACGGTATCCTGTGCCTGAAAACGGGTAAATGCACCCCGTAAAGCCTTACTACCTCTAGGATAATTTTGCACCAAATCCTCTGGTAAAAAGCACGCATGAGTCACGTTACACCGTCCACCCCCGGAAATTAACACTTTCGCTAAGGGTTGTTGACTAGCTTCGATTAAAGTAACTTCCGCTTCGGGGTTTGCTTCGGCTGCTGCTATAGCCCCAAAAAAACCCGCAGCCCCACCGCCAATAACTACAACTTTTAAACGTCTCAATTTTCCAATAACCAATAACTAATTTTTAATGTGTGAGTTAAAATTTTTACTCTTCTTCTACTTCAAACTCATCCTTTGTTGCCCCGCACACGGGACACACCCAATCATCAGGTAAGTCTTCAAATGCTGTCCCTGGCTGGATATCACCTTCTGGATCGCCTAATTCTGGATCATATTCATAACCACAAACGGTACAGATATATTTTTCCATTTTAATTTCACCATTTTTACTCTTCTTTTGCTAATAATCCTTTTCCTCAACAACTTTGACACCAAATACCACAAAGGAAAAACTCTCATTTCTTTCTCCCCTGCCCCCGTCCAGCGTTCGGCTTCACTGTTCCCACCAGTAGACCTCTGCCTAGATCCTCCCCCATCTTCTTTGAATATAGCCGAGCACCGCTAGAGCGATCGCACCTCCAAACAGCAGGAGAATTAAACCACCAGGCAGAAATGTTAAAATTCCAAAGCCCCGCAAGATCCACAGGGCTATACCCATCCCCAGCAAAACACCGAAAATTTGGGTTAAATAGCGATTTAAAGTAGATTGATTCACTTTGATTCCTCTATACTTCTAAGTAACTTTACATTTACTTTAAAAATTATCCATAAAAAATTGGCTAAACTCTAGGCAGGATTATATATCTGAAAAATAGATATTTAACCTTACTTTTCCCATTTTTATCATTGACTCTACCTTTTACCAACTAGTTTCGCTTTAAAATTATTACCCCCTAAATTTTATTAAAAATGTAATGGTAAATACATTAATTCTCAGCAAGTTTTCGGTAACTAAAAGTGATGGGGAACAGTCCAGAAAAGCCGAAAATTAGGCTGTAAGTAGAATTATAAAGACTGAAAATCTTTACTTCTTACCTAATTTTACCTCGTTTAGCAACTTTTGAGGAGTAAAAACAATAACTATGTCTGTGTTTCATTTTTCAGACTCCAATATGAAAAGTTTAAATATGGCTTTAAATCAAGATAAACAAAGAATGCTATTACAGGGTGAAATTTTATTACAAACGCGATCGCATACTCTTTGCGGTGGTGCGGTGACAGCTTGGATATATTTACCCTTGGGGCGATCGCAAGTCTGGCAGCAAATTACAGATTATTCCCGTTGGGTTGAATATTTCCCGGACATCACCAAAAGCGAAATAGTGGGCAAAGGTGAAGTAAAAAAACTGTATCAAACAGCACAAAAAAGCTTTTTATTTTTCACCGCTCAAGTAGAAATTTATCTGAATGTTCGGGAAGCAACTGGCCAAAAGGTTCAATTTCAAATGGAAAAGGGAACTTTTGAAGACTTCCAAGCCCATTTAGAACTCCAAGACCACGGTAATGGTACAATATTATCCTATTCCGTACAAGCTACCCCCAATATTCCCATACCATCAATTTTTATTCAACAAGCGATGAGTTTGGAGTTGCCAGCAAATATGCGTAAAATGCGACAAGTAATCTGTAATAGTAAATAACAGCAATGTCGCAAGTCACAGCAATTTTAGATTTTTGGTTTGGTGATCCAAATCAACCAGGGTACAATCAACCGCAAAAATTTTGGTTTAACAACACACCAGAATTTGATCAAGAAATTCGCCTTAAATTTCTAGAAGATTACCAACAAGCCGCAAGAGGTGAATTAAACGACTGGATAAATGCCCCCCTATCTTGTTTAGCTTTAATTTTGCTACTAGACCAATTTCCCCGCAATATGTTTCGCAACACTCCTCAAGCCTTTGCTACAGACGGGAAAGCACTTTCCACCGCAAAACACGCGGTTTCCCAAGGTTATGATCAGGATTTGTTGCCTGTGCAACGTTGGTTTATTTATCTACCTTTTGAACATAGCGAAAATCTAGAAGAACAAAATACTTCTATTAAATTATTTCAGCAACTGAGTGATGATCCTGTTGCCAAAGGTGCAATAGATTACGCCTTACGTCACAAACAAGTAATAGAAAAATTTGGACGTTTCCCCCATCGCAATCAAATTTTAGGACGTAAATCTACCCCAGCAGAAGAGGAATTTTTACAACAACACCCATCCGGTTTTTAATTCAAACATAAGGCAGAGGGGCAGGGGGGAAAGTCAAAAATCATGCATTTAAAAGTCAAAAGTCAAAAATAATAACTATTCCCCATTCCCTGTTCCCTGTTCCCTGTTCCCTCCTCTATGAATAATCAAAAATTATATCCTTGTCCTTGTTGTGGGTATTTAACTCTCACTCAAAAACCACCAGAAACTTATGTAATTTGTCCTATTTGTTTTTGGGAAGATGACGGAGATTATTTTGGTAAATATGATTATGGTAACTCTAATCAAGTTTCTCTATATCAAGCCCAAAAGAATTTTACTCAATTTGGTGCTTGTGAGGAGGAATGGCTGAATGATGTTCGTGCTCCCACTATTGAAGATAAACGTTCACCAGACTGGCAATCTATTGATATTTTAATTGCAAATTTAATTGAAAAAATTACCATTGTTTTTGATGGTGTACAGCGTGAAGATGGTGTTTCCTTACATGAAACTTATGTCATTGATAGTTATGGAAATGAGGAAGAAAGGGCAAAAGCACGAGCAATAGATAATGAATCTCGATGGCAAGATGTACCTGATGAATGGCTGGAATCATTTCCTGATGCCTTACCTTTTTATGATCCTAAAGGATATCGTTATTATCTTCCTGCTTATTTAATTTTATTTTTGAAAAATTTTATTAATTATAAATCTTTAACTCTGGAATTTATGATGTATAGTTTACAATTATCATCAGATACAAGTTATAATCATTATTACCTATCTCGGTTTAAACTGCTAAACCAAGAACAATCAGAAACCATTTGCCAATTTTTGAGACTTATAGTTAAATACGGGAATGAATATGATAATAAAAATGCTGAAAAAGCACTAAAGAATTATTGGTCTAAATTTTGTGATGATTAATTATGATAGGACACAGCATAGCTATGTCCTAAAAATATCTCAATAAATCTCAATCATCAGATGTGATTTTACCAAATGAAAATACAGCTATTCTTGATAGCATAAATTTAAACTTCAAACCACATTTGATTTAGCTCATTTTCTGTAAAGTTATAGCCAAGAGTAGCAGCAAAATTAATGATTCTTTTTTTGTCCCAATGATAACTACCTAATATTCCCTGATAACAACATTTATTTAGATATTGTTCATAAACGTTTTGATTAGAGTTGAGAAGTTCATAAAAAGCTTGGACTTGTTCTAGAGACATACATTTATATCTGTCAAAGTCGGAGATTTTAGGAGTTTAGAAAATTTGGTGATGTAAGTTAAAAGTTTCTGCAATAATTTTCAAATTTGCTAATTTTGTAATAATTTGTATCAAAAACTAAAGCCAATAATAAACCCCAGTTGTTTTTAAAAACCGGGGTTTTGGACGAAAAGGGAAATAAATAACCTTTAATCTTTATTCTTTCCACTTTTCTGGCATTTTTTGAGAAAAATCTATTACCGCACGTTTCAGGTAAATGAAGTACAAAGGCTAAGAATAAACCCTTATGCTAGGAGACTTTTATCCCTGTTCCCTGTTCCCTGTTCCCTGTTCCCTGTTCTAAATAGTTACTATTTCGTTAGGTAAGCGCGAAAAGTACAGTCTTTCATTTTGTACATCTACAAAAATAGTGTCACCGTCGTTAAACTCACCGCGTAAGATGGCTTTTGCGATTTGTGTTTCTAGTTCGCGTTGAATTGCTCTTTTTAATGGACGCGCACCAAAAACGGGATCATAACCCACATCTACCAAAAAGTCAAGAGCATTTTCGCTGAGTTTGAGAGAAATGTGGCGATCGCTCAATCTTTCTCTTAACCGGTCTACCTGTAACTGCACAATCTTCCGCAGTTCGGAACGCTGTAAACCGTGGAAAATAATGATTTCATCAATCCGGTTGAGAAACTCAGGACGGAAACTACTCCGCATCGCTTCCATTACCCGCAGCCGCATTTCCTCATAACGGGAATCATCAGCCGCAATATCTAGAATATACTGCGAACCGATATTACTAGTCATGATAATGATACTATTTTTAAAGTCTACTGTGCGACCTTGAGCATCAGTCACGCGACCATCATCGAGAATTTGCAGGAAAATATTAAATACGTCGGGGTGGGCTTTTTCAATTTCATCAAACAGAATTACCGCATAGGGACGACGGCGAATCGCTTCGGTTAACTGTCCCCCTTCTTCATAACCGACATAACCAGGAGGCGCACCAATTAAACGAGAAACAGCGTGTTTCTCCATATATTCGGACATATCAATTCGCACTAAGGCGGTTTCGGAGTCGAACATATAGGAGGCTAAAGCTTTGGCTAGTTCGGTTTTACCCACACCGGTGGGACCAAGAAAGATAAAACTAGCAATAGGACGGTTAGGATCAGCTAGTCCAGCGCGGGAACGTTGAATGGCATCAGCCACGGAACTAACTGCGGCTTCTTGTCCAACTACACGATGATGTAATTCATCTTCTAAATTTAGTAACTTTTCTTTTTCCGATTCTACTAATTTACTAACCGGAACTCCTGTCCATTTAGAAATAATTTCGGCGATGTCGGCTTCTGTGACTTCCTCACGCAGTAAGGATTTACCGCTTCCTTGGGCTTGATGGAGTTCGCTTTCTGTGGCTTGTAATTGACGATATAAATCTGTTAATTTGCCGTATTTTAATTCAGCAGCCCGGTTAAGATCGTAGTTTCTTTCTGCTTGTTGAATTTCTAAATTTACCCGATCAATTTCTTCTTTAACTGATTGGATTTTGTTGATAATATCTTTTTCAGATTGCCATTGTGCGTTTAGGGCGCGTTGTTCTTCTTTTAAATCTGCGAGTTCTTTTTCAATTTTGTCCAGACGTTCACGGGAAGCGGGGTCGCTTTCTTTTCTCAGAGAAAGTTTTTCCATTTCCAGTTGCAGGATTTTACGATCAATTTCGTCTAGTTCTTCTGGTTTGGAAGTGATTTCCATTTTCAGTCTAGCGGCGGCTTCGTCTACCAAGTCAATGGCTTTATCTGGGAGGAAGCGATCGCTAATATAACGATTAGATAAGGTAGCCGCAGCCACCAGAGAACTATCAGAAATTTTTACCCCGTGGTGCACTTCATAGCGTTCCTTCAATCCCCGCAAAATCGAAATAGTATCTTCGATATTCGGCTGATCTACATAAACTTGCTGGAAACGTCTTTCTAATGCCGCATCTTTTTCAATGTATTTGCGGTACTCATCCAAAGTTGTCGCCCCAATACACCGCAGTTCACCCCGTGCTAACATCGGTTTGAGCAAGTTGCCGGCATCCATTGCCCCTTGAGTCGCACCCGCACCGACTACGGTATGAATTTCATCTATAAATAATACAATATTACCGCCAGATTCGGTTACTTCTTTTAAAACCGCTTTCAGGCGTTCTTCAAATTCACCCCGGAATTTAGCACCAGCAATTAAAGCCCCCATATCTAAAGCAATCAATTTCCGGTCTTTTAAAGATTGGGGAACATCACCCGCAACGATACGCTGGGCTAAACCTTCGGCTATAGCAGTTTTACCAACACCAGGTTCACCAATTAATACCGGGTTGTTTTTTGTCCGTCGGGAAAGTATCTGAATAGTCCGGCGAATCTCATCATCCCGACCAATCACCGGATCAAGTTGACCCTGACGCGCAGCCTCCGTCAAATCCCGACCATACTTTTCTAAGGATTGATATTTTCCTTCTGGACTTTGGTCTGTCACTTTTTGACTCCCCCGGATTTGTTGAATAATATTTTTCAGTTTATTTTCGTCTAAACCAAACTCTCGGAGTAGACTTTTGCCAAAGCGGTCATCTTTAGCGTAAGCGAGCAAAATGTGCTCAACGGAAATAAAATCATCTTTAAATTGTTGACGATAGTTTTCTGCTCGGTCAAGCAGTTGATCTAAACTCCGTCCTAAAAATACAGAACTACTACTGCCAGAGACTTTTGGTTGACGGCTAATAAACTGCTCTGTTCTCTCCCTGACTTTTTGTAAACTTACACCTGCTTTAGTAAAAATAGCATTAGCCAGCCCTTCTTGTTCCAGCAGCGCCTTCATTAAGTGTTCGGGTTCAATTTGCTGTTGCTGGTACTGTTTGGCAATATCGGGAGTTTGCGCGATCGCCTCCCAGGCTTTTTCTGTAAATTGGTTTGGATTAGTCGGTTGCATAAGCTTTTGAATATTCCTTTCCAGACACACAGAGCACAGAGAGTCCAAAACTCTCCAATACAGCTATTGTAAAAACACTCAGCCCATTCTCTGGATCGGTCTTCACATCTCTAAAAGGTAGTATTCTCAGCCATAAAACTCAAAATTAGCGGAAATCAACCGATAATTATAGATAATTTTAATTTCTAGTTTTTTTGATTCCTATAATTTATTTCAATCTAAATTAAGCCAAAAAACCAATTTAGCAACAATCAGCCTCCATTCTCAATAATCCCGATAGTAATTCTCAATAATTTAACGATTTTCCGACATTTCAGCCGTTGAATTTTACCCCTTGACATTACGTGCTATAATTGATGATAAAATCCATAGGCTTTGTTTTGACTTTTTATTGAAAATCAAAAATTTATCTTTACAGCCATTTGCCAGTAAAGACTGTAAAAGATATTTTAAGTATCTTAATCAATAATCCTGAGCGATGAAATATTGACAGATTTATATGAAAATAATTTTTTTAACAACAGGGAATAGTCATTAGGAGGCAGGAGGCAGAAGGCAGGAGGAATAAATAATTACTTCCTCCTCTCCCTCATCCCCCTCATCCTTCTTATCTCCCTCATCTCCTCTTTCCCCCCTGCCTTTTCCTCTCTGCCTGCAAATACTATGCCAAAAAAACAAAAATTTCCTTATCTGTTGGGTTCTAAGTGGACAGCACAGCAAAAAGTAGATGGTTGGCGACATTTTCAGGTCGTTAACCGAAAAAATCAGGGTAATTGGGTTTATGCGGAAATCGTGGCCGCTTGTGATCCTAATGTCCGGTTTTGGATTAATGCTAAGTTGTTACAAGATGGTTCTCAGTGGCAACCAGGCTGGCAAACTTTACAGGAAATCAATACCAGTAATTAAGGTATATTTTAAAACTAAAATCAGCTAAATGTCAAGTTAAACTCATATCATTGATAAATTTAATAAATATTTACCAAAACTAGAAGCTGGTTTTTAACAATTTGGTAAAAGTGGTGAGATTGGGAAATATCAGTAGGATGAGATGGTTACTAGAGTGATATAAGAAGCTATCTTACAGCATAATCCCTGATATAAACATCTAGCTTTATTTTTTTGTCTTTTGTAACTATTTTTATATAAAACAAACTAAAAAGTTTAAATTTGGATATTTTCTAGAATTTAGAAGTTTAAAAATCAAATAAATTTGAAAATAAACTCATTTACTTTTTCAATCTCTCTATAGCTTCATTTTTCAGATTTACAGCCCCTTTCATTTCCTGAAAAATTGCACAATAATGGCACTCGAACACCTTACACATCGCCAACCCAGGCCAGGTGAAGGCAATCTCAAAGCCAAAACTGTATAAATCAAGAGGTAAAGGCAAGTGAAACTAGCAGTTTACGGAAAAGGTGGAATCGGCAAATCTACAACTAGCTGTAATATATCCGTCGCTTTAGCCAAACGTGGTAAGAAAGTGCTACAAATTGGCTGTGACCCCAAACATGACAGCACCTTTACCCTGACCGGTTTTTTGATTCCGACAATCATAGACACCTTGCAGGAAAAGAATTATCACTATGAAGATGTCTGGCCGGAAGATGTCATTTACAAAGGTTATGGCGGCGTTGATTGCGTAGAAGCAGGCGGACCCCCAGCCGGTGCAGGTTGTGGAGGTTACGTAGTTGGCGAAACCGTAAAATTACTGAAAGAACTAAACGCCTTTGATGAGTATGATGTAATCTTATTTGATGTATTAGGGGACGTAGTTTGTGGCGGTTTTGCAGCACCGCTTAATTATGCCGACTATTGTATGATTGTTACGGATAATGGTTTTGATGCCTTATTTGCAGCCAATCGCATCGCTGCCTCCGTGCGGGAAAAAGCACGGACTCACCCTCTCCGTTTAGCTGGCTTAATCGGTAATCGCACCTCAAAACGTGACCTGATTAATAAGTACCTGGAAGCCGTACCGATGCCGATTTTAGAAGTATTACCACTAATTGAAGATATCCGTGTTTCCCGTGTGAAGGGAAAAACCTTATTTGAGATGGCAGAACATGATCCTTCTCTCAACTACGTTTGCGACTATTACCTAAATATAGCTGACCAAATATTAGCCCGTCCTGAAGGTGTCGTTCCTAACGATGCTCAAGATCGTGAACTTTTTGCTCTCTTGTCAGATTTTTATCTAAATCCGAGTAAACCACAGGTCACTAAGGCAGAAGAGGAATTAGACTTGATGATTGTATGAATCAATTTTACCTCTCAGGATGGGATTATGGCTTTTTTCGATAGTTTTACGGAATCTCTCAAGCAAAAGTGGTTACAGTTCTTTCAGGTAAATCGTGATTGGATTACGCTGCATACTACAGTGGAATCTGTATATACACCCGATGGTGGAAAGCGTCCGTCGTCGTATCTCATCCTGGGAGTTGTAAACGCCCTAGAGCCAAAATTAGCACAGTTAATGTATCCTTTTGCGAAACTGAACCCAGATGCAGATACATTGATTGAAGTTCTAGATTTGAACTTTGATCCAGATATTGCACTCGGTAATCGCGTAGGTTTGACCACAGAACCAGATGGCTATAGTAATGTATCGGTTGAGGAAGAAGCAGCACCAGCCAGTGAAGTAGAGGAATCTGGTTTTGGTGAGGATTTATCTGCTGATTCTGGTGATACAGATGGCTTTGGTGATATGTCCCTAGACGGTGATAACAGCATGGAAGTTTCTGAGACAGAAGTTAGTTCAGAAGCAGATATGGGTTTTGGGGAAATGTCTTTTGATGGTGAGGCTTTAGAGGAAGAGGGTGAACTCAACCCACCTGATGAGAGTGCTTTTAGTGATGTGCTATCTGATGTTTGGGGTGATGAAACATCTTTGCAAAAGGATGAAGAGAGTAACGATATGTTGGGGGAAGAGTTACCTTCGGGGGTTTTTGATGAATCAGAAATCGCTCGTCTGTTCCCCAATTCTTAATTAAAACCGTTGCTGTTGAGTTTAGGGAGTGCTGGTGAAGGGTTAAAGGGTAATTACGCTAAAGTTAGCCCTGAAATCAATTTCGGGCTGAAAGCTCAAGTTAGCTGAAGCTAACTAAATCTGGAGTTAAACAGGTTTTCATAGTTTTAGTTTATTTAAAACACTATTTACCCTTCACCTTTCCCCTTTATTCATCTGCCGGTGCTGAACACAAATTTTAAGGGGAGAATATAAAAATGACTGTCGCACCACAACCAGAAGCTTTAACCTTTGATTGTGAAACTGGGAATTATCACACTTTTTGTCCGATTAGCTGTGTAGCGTGGTTGTACCAAAAAATTGAGGATAGTTTCTTTCTGGTCATTGGGACAAAAACTTGCGGCTACTTCCTGCAAAATGCGATGGGGGTGATGATTTTCGCTGAACCCCGCTATGCAATGGCAGAGTTAGAAGAAGGGGATATTTCGGCACAACTTAATGATTATGATGAGTTAAAACGGCTGTGTGTGCAAATCAAGCGCGATCGCAATCCTAGTGTAATTGTCTGGATTGGCACTTGTACCACAGAAATCATTAAAATGGATTTGGAGGGACTAGCACCGAAATTAGAAGCGGAAATCGGTATTCCCATTGTGGTGGCGCGTGCAAATGGTTTAGATTATGCTTTTACCCAAGGGGAAGATACGGTTTTAGCGGCTATGGCTATGCGCTGTCCCGATAAAGCACCAGTGACAGAACAGGAAAAAGGCGATCGCAACGCCATCCAAAAACTGCTAAATTTTGGCAAGAAGAAGGAAGAAGTAGCCCAAGAAGAAGCAGCATACATTGACCATCCGCCGTTAGTGTTATTCGGTTCTTTACCTGACCCAGTTGTTACCCAGTTAACATTAGAGTTAAAGAAACAAGGGATTAAAGTATCGGGTTTTTTACCTGCTAAGAGATTTACAGAATTACCAGTTTTAGAAGAAGGGTATTATGTCGCTGGTGTCAACCCCTTTTTAAGTCGCACCGCTACAACTTTGATGCGTCGTCGCAAGTGTAAATTAATTGGTGCACCGTTCCCCATTGGACCCGATGGAACACGCGCTTGGGTAGAAAAAATTTGTTCGGTGTTTGGAATTACTCCCCAAGGTTTAGAAGAAAGGGAAGCACAAATTTGGGCGAATTTAGAAGATTATGTGAAATTAATTCGCGGTAAATCTGTGTTTTTCATGGGTGATAATTTATTAGAAATTTCTTTGGCTAGGTTCTTAGTTCGGTGTGGAATGACTGTGCAGGAAATTGGTATTCCCTACATGGATAAACGTTATCAAGCGGCGGAATTAGCATTTTTAGAAACTGCTTGTCAGGAAATGGGTGTTCCTTTACCGAAGATTATAGAAAAGCCTGATAATTATAATCAGGTGCAAAGAATTTATGAGTTAAAACCTGATTTGGTAATTACAGGAATGGCTCACGCTAACCCCTTAGAAGCGCGGGGAATTAATACTAAATGGTCGGTAGAATTTACTTTTGCACAAATTCACGGTTTTAGTAATGCGCGAGATATTTTAGAGTTAGTAACTCGTCCTTTAAGAAGGAATAATAATTTAAAAGATTTGGGTTGGGATAAGTTGGTGAAGGAGGAAGCGAAGATTTAAGTTTTCCATTCTTTTCTGTTCTTTTCGGGATGATGTAAGTTTAGGCGAACTCACAAGAGTTACGCCTTTTTTATTTCGCGCAAAAATTCCAAACAGCAAATATGTATATTAAAATTTACAATTAATTTTATTTAATCTAATTAGTTTTCCAATAGATTTGAATAAATTCGTTGTATTTAGTATTTATATTCCAACTTTCTACTGAATATCGCCAATAGCTACCAATAAGCTGTTGTTTTAATAAAGTTAATTGTTGTAATTCACGCTTCTTATTAGCAATATTTGGAAATAAATCACTCAACAGTAGCTCTTCTTTTAATCTCCAGCCAGAACTCTCCATTGACCATTTCATTTTCTTGATTAATTCTCCTTTTGAATGAGGTTCAATAAGGATTAATCTAGCATTATTAGTAGATGCCTTATATAAATCATTAGTCCACTTTAACCACCAGGAATCTGGGAATTTTTTAAAGGAGTTTTGCAGAATTGAAGACATACATATTAAATTATAATAGTTATTATTTAGGTCGTAAAACCAAGTGCCTAATAGACCAGGAACGTTTGAAATGTGTAAATTTGGCAAATTAGGTCTAAACATAGCAAATCGA
Source organism: Nostocaceae cyanobacterium (assembly GCA_035299225.1). Lineage (GTDB taxonomy): Bacteria > Cyanobacteriota > Cyanobacteriia > Cyanobacteriales > Nostocaceae > DATGXB01. The sequence goes on from DATGXB010000109.1 coordinate 43,377, forward strand.
CGCATATAACTACAAGGTTCTATAGCTGTAATTTGGAAAGGCATTGTTTGTCTAAATAATCCTAGTGCAATGCTGACCGCATCAGTACCACTACCTACATCTAATATTCTATTAGGAACGGGTACATTTTCTTCTCGAAAATAATGAGATAATACAGCTGTCATGGCTATTATTTTTCTAGGTAAGTATTGAAAAGCATAAGCTACTGGAACACCCGGTAGATCATAATTTGGATCTTGCCCTTGTCTTAATTTTCCTAATTCATTAAAACCTTTTTGTATACATTCAATTACATTATCTACTTCCGTGCTTATACTATCAATATAATTAATAATAATTTCATTAACATATTGGTCAACTACAATGCACCAATTATTGTAATCTTGATCATCAAATTTTAGTGATCTTCGTCTGATATTTTCTCTTTCTATAAGTGTTTCGTAAAAATTTAATAATTTTTTATAAATAAAATCATTTTTTTGTCTAACTTGACCTATGAATTCAATTTTTCCTCTTAATGCTGATGCAAATTGAGCAGCTTTTTTATTTTGCTGGTAACGTATTGCTGAATCATTTATATAAGCTTGAATATACCCATTTTTGTGCCAATCATGGAGCATAGCACGAACTTGTCTAATATATTTACGGGATACATTAAGCTGATTATTAACCGTTAATCCTGTAACTTCTTGTCTTTGATTTTCTCTCTGAATTCTAACTTTATTAAAGTTAATTTGAAATCCATTAGATTCAAATATAGAAATTAAATAATTACTTAAAATAACATCGGTAATTTTAGAACCTGTAATTTTAGCAATTGATAAGGGAAATTTATCTACTGTGGTTGAAAATGTGATATCATCAGCATAACGTGTATAGAAACATCTATTTTTTTCAGCTAAAATTCGTAGTTGACTATCTAACTTTGCACAAACCATATTAGATATAATTGGAGAAGTCGGTGCACCTTGAGGTAATTTACCATCGTAGCAACATATATGTGAAATAGTTGTTGCAACCTTACTGGGTAAATTATAAGGTGGCGACATTAAAACCCCTCTAATTCTTTTTTGGGTAATTGTAGGAAAAAAGTCTTTTATATCAATATTTAAAACAAATTTTTTTTTGCAATGATTTTGAGCATTGGTTACAATATTTCTCTCTATAACAAATCCATGCACAGATGCTTTAGGAGTATATACCAATCGTAAAACTTCATTTAATCTTTCTTGTATGCTACTAATTCCCCATGTTGGTGAATATATTTTTCTTATTTCACCATTTTTCTTGGGAATATTAAATGAAGTGTATTTTTCTTCTAATGGAACTTCAAATAATTGTTCTTTAAACCAATCATAATCAACTTCTAATAAATCTACCAAATCTTGAAAGCTTTTAATCTGCCTAAATACCTCTACTATTTGTAAAGGGTTTCTTTCCAAATATTGCATAAATAGTAATCAATAAAGTAAGCATCATATAAATTCAAATATTTTATTTTTTAATTTTTTAAAATAAATAATTCTATGTGTTAATAGCCTACTAATAGCATTCCAGTATTTAAAAAACCCCTTTTCTGCAAAAGTGGATACTGTTTTTGGAAACTGTGACATACTCTGTTGCGGAACAACAACAGAAAATCAATGCTCTAGTAGGCAATAATACCATAACAACTAGAGAAAAAGTTGTCAATGAGTATAAGAACCTAATGACATAGAATGTTTATACAGGAGCATACCCTTCATTACCTTCTAGTAATGGAAGTTTATCTCCTAGAATGCGTATCAGAGTAGCTCGAATTTCTTGATACTTAATCTCAGTCCAATTATCTTCCTTCATTTTTTGTATAGACTCAGGAGAACTACCAGCACTAAAGCGAGAACCGATAGGTTTAAAAAATTGTGTTACATATTCAACAGCATTTAACTTTGCTATTTTTTGTCCAAAAGTCTCAGGGTCTTTTATTGGTAACATGGGACTGATAGAAATTCCAATTGGTACACCTGCTTCAGCTAATTGTTGTGCTGCTCTTAACCTTGCCTCAATTGATGGACAATGAGGTTCATAGCGTAATCTAATATCTTCTGAGTCAGTTGTAATGGTAAAGTTAACTCGAATGTGTTGGAATTGTTGAAATAAGTCAATATCTCTTACTACAATAGGACTACGAGTTTGAATTGTTAAGCGTGGTTGAATTTCCACTAATTCTTTTAAAATACTTCTAGTTAACCCTAATTTATGTTCAATTGGTTGGTAAGGATCTGTAACACTAGACATATAGATTGTGTCCCCTGTTTCTAGTCTTCTGTTTTGAGACTTAGCTTTAAGGGAACGACGGATTAAGCTAACAGCATTCTCTTTAACTTTAACCCAATATCCCCAATCTTGTTGTTGTTCAATAGTAGGAGCAAAACAACGTGCATAGCAGTATTCGCAGCCAAAACTACATCCACTGTAAGGATTCAGGGTAAATTTATAGATTCCGATAAAACCACTTGGGGAAGTCAGCAAACTGCTACTGTTTATATATTCAACTTTAGCTGAACTTATCTGAGATAGAGTTGTCTGATTTATAGACGATAGAGAACTATGGTTATGGTTGTCCTCTGATATTTCTGTTAAAGAAAATAAAGCAAGTTGTTCTCCATCTGAACTAATTTTCGGCTTCATATACATCTTGATTGAGAGACTTAGATTAAGTATCGCCTTTCTAAGGGGATCAAACTAAATATAAATTACTAATTTTAAATGTTAAATCGGTTGGGGAAATGATGAACAGTGCATCGTGAAGGTAGATGTGTTAAAACCGTGTTAAATATATTGCTTTAATCACTGGCCTTTGTACCAGTAAATCTGACGTTAAATTTTGTTAAGATAAGAAACGGCGTTAACACAGCTTTTCCACTATCTGTCCCCCTACCTGAGAGACACTTCATGCTGCGACTTGAACATATTAGTAAAATTTATCCTACAGGCGAAGTTCTCAAAGATATAAACTGGGAAGTCAAGCCAGGCGATCGCATCGGGTTAGTCGGTGTGAATGGTGCGGGAAAATCTACCCAACTGAAAATTATCACTGGGGAAATTGAACCAACCGCCGGCGAGATCATCCGTCCAGCAAGTCTACATATTGCTTATCTTAACCAAGAATTTGAAGTTGATCCTACACGTACCGTTAGAGAAGAGTTTTGGACGGTGTTTAAGGAAGCTAACTCTGCTCAGTTGGCTTTGACAGAAGTACAGCACGAAATGGAAGCGGCAACACCAGAAGAGTTAGACAAGCTGATTCATAAACTCGATCGCCTGCAACGTCAATTTGAAGCTTTGGACGGTTACGGACTCGAAGCGCGAATTGGCAAGATTTTACCAGAAATGGGGTTTGAGGTAGAAGATGGCGATCGCTTGGTCAGCGCTTTCTCTGGTGGTTGGCAAATGCGGATGAGTTTGGGTAAAATTCTCCTGCAAGAACCTGATATGTTACTGCTGGACGAACCGACAAACCATTTGGATTTAGAAACCATCGAATGGTTAGAAACGTATCTTAAAAAGCTAACTACCCCAATGGTGATTGTTTCCCATGACCGGGAATTTTTAGATCGGTTATGTACGCAAATTGTGGAAACTGAACGCGGGGTTTCTAGTACATATTTGGGTAATTATTCTGCGTATCTGCAACAAAAAGCCGAAAATCAACTGGCACAATTAAATGCTTTTGAACGCCAGCAGAAAGAATTAGAAAAACAACAGGCATTTGTAGACCGTTTCCGGGCTAGTGCGACTCGCAGCACCCAAGCGAAAAGCCGTGAAAAACAATTAGAAAAAGTTGAACGGATAGAAGCACCCATCGCCGGAGTGAGAACTTTACATTTTCGCTTCCCACCTGCCCCGCGTAGTGGTCGGGAAGTGGTGCAAATTAAGGATTTAACCCATGTTTACGGTGAGAAAATACTGTTTTTAGGGGCAAACCTGTTGATTGAAAGAGGCGATCGCATCGCTTTCTTAGGGCCAAATGGTGCAGGAAAATCCACCCTATTAAAAATGATTATGGGTGTAGAACAACCCACGGAAGGCACAGTTAAATTAGGCGATCATAACGTCATCCCTGGTTATTTTGAACAAAACCAAGCGGAAGCACTAGATTTAAATAAAACAGTCATGGAAACAATTCATGATGAAGTTCCCGACTGGAAAAATGAAGACGTGCGAACCCTATTAGGGAAATTTTTATTTAGTGGTGACACCGTATTTAAACCAGTAAATGCCTTAAGTGGAGGAGAAAAAGCCCGTTTAGCTTTAGCGAAAATGTTACTGCGTCCGGCCAATCTATTAATATTAGATGAGCCGACCAATCATTTAGACATTCCCGCTAAGGAAATGTTGGAAGAATCCCTACAAAATTATGATGGTACAGCCATTGTTGTTTCTCACGACCGTTACTTTATCTCCCAAGTAGCTAATAAAATCGTGGAAATTCGTGACGGAGAGTTCCGAGTTTATTTAGGTGATTATCACTACTACTTGAACAAAATTGAGGAAGAAAAAGAAGAAGCCAGATTAGCCGCTATTGAAGCCGAAAAAGCCGCCAAAAAAGCCGCTAAAGCTGCTAAAGCCGCCACCAAGCGGAAATAGGTAATATGGTGAGATGGGTGATTGATTGTGATTATAGCTTTCTTTCACCTATTTTCTACAGCAGGGAACAGGGAACAGGGAACGGGGAACAGGGTTAAAAGTCTCTTGCTGTAAGGTTATGTTCCTAAAATCTGTACCTAATTTACCTGAAATATGCCGTAATTAGTATGAGATAGAATGGTTATAAATTACAAATATAACTAAAAGTATATGATCCAAACATCTTTAAAAAATCTCACATTTGCAGAGTACCTAACCTACGATGATGGTACAGATAACAAATATGAATTAGTTGATGGGGAGTTATTATTAATGCCACTTGCTATATTTGGACACGTGGTTATTATAAATATTATTTACATAGCTTTTTATCTAGAAATTCAACGTTTGGGTTTAGACTGGTTAGTAACTCCGGGGACAGTAGGTGTAAGAACAAATGTTAATAAATCTCGCATTCCTGATATTGCTGTAATTAGTGGTGAAGAATTGCGAAAAATTTCTCGTAAAGCTCCTGCGGTATTAGAAACTGCACCATTATTAGTAGTAGAAGTTGTGAGCGAAGGTTCTGTAACTACTGATTATCGCCGTAAACGTACAGAGTACGCTAATCGAGAAATTCCTGAATATTGGATTGTAGATCCCATTAATTCTAAAGTTTCTGTATTGTTATTAAATGAGGGATTTTATGACGTGGTGGAATTTAGAGATAATCAAAAAATTGTTTCTAAAATTTTTCCTGAATTGGAGTTAACTGTAAAACAAATATTAAATGTGTAATTATTAGGTTTATTCCTGAAAAATTGGTAAATAATTATCAAGTTTGGCTTTGAATTCCTGAAACCAAAATACAATATTTGCAGTTAAAAAAGTTACTAAATACCAACAAGCCAAAAAGCAGATAAAAGTAAGATTAGTGAACTGCTGAGTTGATTAACGCAAAACTCAGAATTTGGGGGGAGGGGTCAAACCCTTTATTTATTAATCCAAAATTATGGGCTTCTTGGCTGGGTGCAAAATTTAGGATAGGGGCATAATTTCAACTGGCAAACAGTAATTTGTGAACAAAATCCACCCTGATCATTACCTAGAGAAATACTTAATCGCTGATGGAAAATACCCTTGACTGGGGATCACAGACTTCTGTATTGTTTCTAGATAGCTGCAAAAATAGTCATTCCTAGAGATAAAGAGTTAATAACGAGAAATTAACTTCCAGCTGGGGTTAGCAGTGGTATCATTCTGATATTACAAAGAGTAAAGGGCAATTTTACTATGACCAAAGCACCTGTTGCTCCTGTGGTGCTAGTCATTTTAGATGGATGGGGCTACTGCGAGGATAAGAGAGGAAACGCTATCTCTGCCGCCAAAACGCCAATCATGGACAGTTTATGGGCGGCCTATCCCCACACCCTCATTCGCACATCAGGAAAAGCCGTAGGGTTGCCAGAGGGTCAAATGGGCAACTCGGAAGTTGGTCATTTGAACATTGGCGCTGGGCGAGTTGTACCCCAAGAACTAGTACGCATTTCAGATGCAATAGAAGACGGTTCTTTAGCTGCAAACCCAGCACTTGTCAAAATTTGCCAGGAAGTTCGCTCTCGTAATGGCAAGCTGCATCTAGTAGGGCTGTGTTCTGATGGAGGGGTGCATTCACATCTTACCCATCTATTTGGACTACTAGACTTAGCCAAGGAACAGCAACTTTCTCAGGTGTTGATCCACGCTATCACTGACGGGCGTGATACACCGCCAACGGATGGTATCAAAGCACTCCAACACCTGCAAGATTATTTAGATCAGGTGGGAATTGGGCAAATAGTCACTATTAGCGGCCGCTATTATGCGATGGATCGCGATCGCCGTTGGGATCGTGTGCAACGTGCTTATGATGTAATGACACAAGAAGGCGCAGGCAATGGACTTTCAGCCATAGAAGTTTTAAAAGCATCCTATGCTGAAGGTGTGACAGATGAATTTGTCCTGCCTGTAAGAATAGCCCCTGGTGCGATCGCGCCAGAAGATGGGGTAATCTTCTTTAATTTCCGTCCAGATCGCGCTAGACAATTAACTCAAGCCTTTGTCAGTCCGAGTTTTCAGGGTTTTACCAGACAGCAAATCACCCCCCTGTCTTTTGTCACTTTTACCCAGTACGATCCAGAGTTACCGGTTTCTGTGGCTTTTCTACCACAAAATTTGACGAATATTCTGGGTGAAGTGATTGCCAATCATGGCTTAAAACAGTTTCGGACTGCCGAGACGGAAAAATATGCCCATGTCACCTACTTTTTCAATGGGGGATTAGAGGAAGCCTTTGCAGGTGAAGACCGGGAATTAGTCAGCAGTCCAATGGTGGCTACCTATGACAAAGAACCCACCATGTCAGCCCAAGCAGTGACAGAAGTAGCGATCGCCGCAATTGAAAAGGGAATATATTCCTTGATTGTGATGAACTACGCTAACCCTGACATGGTAGGACATACGGGACAGATTGAAGCCACTATCACCGCCATTGAAACAGTAGACCGATGTTTGGGACAATTAATAGCAGCTATAGGTAAAGTAGGCGGCACAGTATTAATTACCGCCGATCATGGAAATGCCGAGTATATGCTAGATGAAGAGGGTAATCCTTGGACGGCACACACCACCAACCCAGTACCCTTGATTCTCTTAGAAGGTGAAAAAGTCAAGATCCCTGGTTATGGGACAAACGTACAGTTACGAGATGATGGCAAACTAGCCGACATAGCGCCAACTATTTTAGACATTTTGCAACTACCTCAACCGTCAGAAATGACAGGGCGATCGCTCCTCAAAACCGTAGAATATGAATTACAACCCCTGCGTACACCAATGCCAGTAGGTTTGTAAAACCAATTTGGAAGTTAACTGTTAATCCTTAGCGGTTAACTTCCCGCAAGTTATCACTTACAGCAGGGAACAGGGAACAGGGAACAGGGAACAGGGAACAGGGGTGAAAGTCTTTTGATATATAGCTTTGTTCCCAAAATTTGTACCTCATCTACCTGAAACAGGCTGTAAAATAAGGATTGCTGACTTTTTTTGAATCTCAATTTTTGTATTAATTATGACTCTGACTACAATTGTACAAATTATTTGGGCACTTTCTGCCGTTGGCGTGGTTGTTTTCGTGTTATTACATAGCCCCAAAGGTGACGGTATCGGCGCTATTGGTGGACAAGCACAACTATTTAGCAGCACCAAAAGCGCGGAAAACACCCTCAACCGTATTACCTGGGCTTTCACAATAGTTTTTATGGGTTTAACTATCGTTTTAAGTGCTGGCTGGCTACCCAAATAATCAGGAGAAGGGGAAATGGGAAAAACTGCCCAAAACCCAATATCTAAAACCAGAAAAAATCACACTTTACCCAGATTAATTACAGTCCTGTTTTTAGCAATTAGCACAGGGCTGTTAATTATTTTGGCTAATTTTTCTACTGCTGCAATATCAAAAACTAATCCTCAAAACCCTGGTTTAATTAATAATTCCCCTCAACTTTTAGCAGAAAGTTTAACTCAAAAAACCCATCCTTTACCGTCTACTTTAGCTAAATGGCAAGATAAAACAAATAGCGGCGATTATTTTGATCAAGTTACACCCACAAAAGCCGGTTATTTAATTTGGTCGCGCTTTCCTGTGACGGTAAAGATAGAAAAACCTACAAATCTAAATGAACAAAAAGCCCAAACTTGGGTAAATAGCGTTTTGCAAGCAGTGCAAGAATGGAATAATTACTTACCTTTACAAATAATTGAAAATTCAGAAATTGCCGATATTACTATTATCAGAAAAGCCCCACCCTTACAAATAGACCCTAATAGTAGATTTCCCCGTGCTCGTTCTGCGTTAACAACTTATGAATTTTTCACTAATAAAAATATCTTATCTCATCGCTTCCAAATTTTATTAAGTCCCACCCAAACCGGCGAATATCTCCAGTCCGCAGCCCGTCACGAACTCGGCCACGCTTTAGGAATTTGGGGTCATAGTCCCCTACAAACCGACGCTTTATATTTTTCTCAAGTCCGCAACCCTGTAACTATTTCTAATCGGGATGTGAATACTTTAAAAAAGGTTTATGAACAGCCGACAAGCTTGGGGTGGTAAACTTAGAATGTTTCGCGCAAGGACTTTAAGATTCAGGTAGCCAGTTTTTATCTAAAATTTGTTCTAGGGTATAAGGACAGAGTGCGGGTAAGTTAGTTAGTTGTGATTTGGTTTGAACGTAATCTAAAGCATGACTATAAATTGTGTTGAGATTTTCTGCTAAATAGTTGTATAAATTTGCAGTTAAATCATCATTAATTTGATTCCGAAAACTAATAATTTCCGCTTGCCAATGATGGGAATTTCTGGATTTTTCTGCATCCCAAAATTGATAAAGCAATAAATGTCTAATAATTTGTTCTAGTAGACTTTTTACCCGTCTTCTTTCGTTTCTACCCAATTCTTCTAACTCTTCTATTAAATTTTCATAATCAATATCTGCCAATTGTCGAGATTTGAGACAGTTAATTGTCTCTTCCAACCATTGCAGGTAATTAGATTCATATAACTGTTTTATATCAATGAATACAGTCATTTTGGGATTTTCTCGCTTTGCAATCCTTTATCTATTATCTCATATTTAACGATACTTTACTTACCGCTAAGGCGATTTTTTAATTATGAGTCGTAAAAATTAGTGTTTTAAGTAATTTTACTGAAAACAAAATAATTCACTAAATAATACAATAGTGCTACTAGCAATATTTTATCCCAAAACTTACCTGAAATAGGGTTAAGTTCGGGCTAAGTATAAAATTTTGTCAATTTCAAATAAAAGGACGGTAAACCATGACACAAGAAACTAAAAATATTAATAGCCATATTGAAAAATATTTAGATTACTATTGTAACTTGCCTCATGCACCTGGATTTGCAATTTTATTAAAAGGTGAGTGGGGTTCTGGAAAAACATGGTTTATCAATAAGTATCGTGAGAAATTAGAACCTAAAGAAGATAAAGGTTCGTTAGTAAAAAAAAGTGCCAATATTTTGATTAAATTAAAAAATCATGCACTGAAAATAATACCTAGTAAAAATGTAAAACAGGATTTGAACCTATCAAAAGATGCACAAGACAAGCAGCAAAGATACTTCTATGTTAGTCTTTATGGAATCACTAACTTTTTGGAAATAGAAGATATATTTTTTCAGCAACTAAGACCTTTTTGGTCGTCAAAAGAAATTTTATTAATAAAAAATATCGCTACACAAGCTTTAAAACTTTCATTGAAAGTTGACTTAAATAGAAATAATAAGGATGATGAAACATTAAATCTTGCCATTCCCGATATTAATCTCAATATAGATTTAAAAAAGATTGAAAATAGTGTTTTGATATTCGATGATTTAGAACGTTGTAATATAGAATTAAGTAACATTTTAGGTTATATCAACTACTTTGTAGAACATCAAGGGCTAAAAGTTATTATTTTAGCGAATGAAGAAAAATTATTTGAAAATAATAACTATAAATTTATTAAAGAGAAGTTAATTGGCAAAACATTTGCTGTTTCTCCTGACTTTGATGGTGCATTAGACGATTTTATTAATGATTTAGAAAACGCTGATGTCACAAACTTTTTATCTGAAAATAAGGCATTAATAAAAAATGTATATGTCCAAGCAGAATATAAAAATTTAAGATGTTTAAAGCAAATTACATTAGATTTTGAGAGAATTTTTAAGGAGTTAACAGACAAAGTAAGAAGTAAATCAGAGATTCTTCAAGATGTTTTACAGCTTCTTATAATATTTTCTATTGAAATTAAACGTGGGGTAATTATTCCAGAAAATATAATGAAGTTAGAGAAAAAAGTTACAAAACCACAAAATCAAACTATAAGTTCCAATCAAACAACTAATACAGAAATACAAGAAGATGATCAAGTTAACATTGTGCTTGATAAAATGATTGATAGTTATAAAATACTGAAGAGCCACATATATCAGCCATTACTCACTAACTTATGGTGGTATACTTTTTTTGATAAAGGTTTATTAAATACAGAAGCACTAAATCAATCATTATTGAATAGTAACTATTTCAAAGATGAAAATACTCCTGGTTGGCGTAGACTCTGGAACAATCACTTGCTTACTGATACAGAATTTGAAGATTTACTAAAAAAAGTTGAATCACAGTATCTTTGCAGAGAATTTGAAGAATTAGTTGTAGTTAAGCATATTACTGGACTTTTTTTTCAATTTTCTCATGTTGGACTTTATAAAAAAAGTAAATCTGATATTCTTGCAGATGCAAAACTTTATATTAATCATCTAAAAGATATTCAAAAGTTGGATATCTCATTTCGATACGTATCTGTAAGTGAGTCTTTATTAAGCAGTTCTGATGGTTATAGGAAGTTCGCTTTTCAAGGTCAAGAAATTGAAGAATTTAAACAATTTTGTGATTACATTGATGAAGTTAGACAATTAGCACAAATAGATAGTATACCTACTGTTACTCAAAATTTACTTTCTATTATGGAAACTGACATATATAAGTTTGAGGCAATGATTACCTCGCATAATTTAAAAAATGGAGATGTACCAGAACAAAAATTTGACCAATTTCCTATTTTGAAATACATAAAAGAATCTGATTTTATAGAGAAACTTTTACTATTATCAATAGAAGATCAGCGTTGGATTTTTTCATCACTAATCGAAAGATATAAGTTGGTCAATGTAAGGGGTTATGAAAAATTACTTGAAGAATTAGCATGGCTTAAAGAGGTTCAGAGATTATTATTAGAAGAAGTTAATCGCAGAGAAGGTAAACCAAGTGGATATTATTTAAAATCATTTAATCAAGAATTTTTAGATGAATTAATTAAAAACCTAGAAGCAAAAGGTTGAATAAGTAAGTGATGGTGCGTTACACTACGTTAACGCACCCTACAAAATCTCTACAAAATATCATTTAGACTTGCTATGTTTCAGCTATTTGATATTACTTAAGATTTATATCCCATAAACTAGGGTTGCGTGTTGCTTAGATAGGATTTGTTGATAAAGTTCTTCTAAGCGGGTGATGTTGTCGTTGAGGGTGTATTTTTCTAAGACTCGTTTTCTGGCTTTTTGACCTAAGAGGGTGGTCATTTCTGGGTGGTCTTGGAATAATGGGAGGAGGGTTTTGAGTTGCGATCGCACAGTCTTTGTATTTAATACCACACCTGCACCCTGCGATAATACTTCCCCATCTGCACCCACATCAGTGGCTATACAAGCCAAACCACAAGCCATTGCTTCTAATAAAGATAAGGATAAACCTTCAACTAACGAAGGTAAAATAAATACATCCGCGCCACGTAAAATTTCAATTCTCCGTTGTTCACTGGCTACAAATCCTAACCAAATTATGCCACATTCTGCATTATAGAATGGTTCTAAAGAAGGTTTGAGAGGTCCATCACCTACTATAAGTAATTTACTCCCTGGATTCATTTGTGATTGTTTCCAAGCCCGCAAGAGGGGTTCGACATTTTTTTCTGGTGCTAAACGACCTTGATAAACAAATAATCTATCGGCTTGAAATTCTGCTTTAATTTGGGAAAAACCAGGAGAATATTTAGTAGTATCTACCCCATTAGGAATAACTGCTACTCTTTCCTCTCTCACTCCCATTTTTGCTAACAGTTCTCGTTGAATTTGGGAGAAAACAATCACCCGATCATAATTATCTAAAAACGGTGCATAAAGCTGATAAGCTAAAAGTTGCGTTCCTGAGATTAATTTTGCCCCTTTCCCTGCAAATGGAGTATGAAAAGTAGCGACTAGGGGTAAATTTAACTCTTCACAAATTTCCGGTAAAATAAAATCTAATGGCGATAAAGTCAAAGAAGCGTGGACTACATCTGGCTTAATCTGCCTTAGTGATTCAGTTAAAACTTTAGTGGCTTTTAAAGTAGGAATTGTATAAACTTGAGATTTATAAATAAAAGGTAGAGGAACTTCTTGAAATTTAGGCCAATTATCTGGCCCGTCTTCATCTTGAGCAAAATGCAAGAAACTAACTTGATGTCCCCTATCTAGCAAACCATTGGTAATTTCTCGGCTGTAGGTGACATTACCGCAAAAAGGAGATTTTTTTCCAATCCAGGCTATACGCATTCTTTAATAAGCTATTGATTAGATCGGGGTTGGACTACAAGTTTTTATTTTGTTTTGGCTGTTATCATCCTGTAGGATTTACAGAATTTCTATTTAATTTCATAGGTTAAACATCGTGCTAGTTAAAACGGCTCGCCAATTAAGTCATTTTAACTAGTAGATAGATGACCAACAATGCTAATTATTAAGTTGTGAACTCTCAAAACGAATAACAACCTAATTACGGATTAGATTTGGTCTTGATTCCCAGTAAGTATTACACCAATCTGGCTGGACTCAGTTTAGCATGAAAGTTATTATTTTTTGTCAACTATTCGCGGGAGTTAAACCAAGTAAATATTCCTCCGCAGAAAACAATCGCTGCTAGTACCGAAAAAACCGCCTTTAGTCCTATAAATGTTTCTGCTACACCAGCTAATGCTAATGGTAAAGTCAGAGCAATATTAATTACATTGTTTTGTAAGCCAAATACTTTGCCTCGCATTTCTGGGGGTGTTTCGGTTTGAATGGTAGTTTGCATGGGAATACCGACCAAAGAGCCAAAGATACCCAATATACTGATTAAGAGCAAATCTATCCAAAGATTAGTTGTAAATATAGATAAACCTAGTAAGGACGCAGCTACTCCTAAACAACCCCACAAACTCAGGCGGCTATAGGCGAAGCGTTGACCAAACTGACCCAAGAGTGTGGCACCTGCGGCTGTACCAACTCCACCAGCAGCTAGTAAAAATCCAAATTGGGAGGCTTTTAAGTTAGGAATAATCTCGGCCATGCGTACCGCTAATACGGTTAAGGCGGCGAAGATGGAAAAGAGGATAATTAACTGTAATAAGGCGTTGCGGACACGGGGATTTTCTTTTAAATAACGCAAACCGTCGCGCAGGTCAGCGAAAACATGAGGAAATTCTGTTTCTGGGGGATGGGGTTTTTCGTGAGTCTTTAATAAGAATAAGACTAAACCAGCGATCGCATAACTACCACCAACTAAAATTTCCTTTCCTAGTCCTTCTCCCGCTCCCCCTAGCTGTAACCATAACTGATCAGCGATCGCTAGTACAGGTTCTCCCACTGCAAACCCTACTATCACCGAGGCCATCATAGTAGTAGTATACAAGGAGTTAGCTGTTAATAAATGCTGCTCTGGAACTATTAACGGAATGGCTGCTTGTTCTGCGGGGGCAAAGAACTGTGTTAAAGTTGATACCAAGAAAGTCACTGTTAACATGATCAAAAAACCCACCGGCAGCGCTCCCACGTTTCCCCAGTCGTGAGTTAACCACAACAGAGGCGGAATAGCTAAAACCAGCATTCCTCGCCACACATTTGATGCTACCAATACTAGCTTTTTTGGCCATCTGTCTACAAACACGCCTGCTACAGAACCAAACAACACCGCCGGAATGGTAAAAGCCATCATTAAAGCCGATACCCAACCGCTAATACTTTGATCACTGGCTTGAAACTCGCTGTTAATCAAAGCAATCATTAATACTAAGTATACTTTATCTGCCAGTTGACAAAAAACCTGTCCTCCCCATAAAGCCAGGAAGTTAGGATTTTTTAATACTGGTAAAAATCCTTTATTCTCAGTATCTTCTGATTCTCCTTCTATCCCAGTACCATCTTGAGGCGGTATGATGGCTGAGTCGCTGGTGATTTCTAGACTTTCATCAACCTGGCCGTTTTTCTGCTCAGGTAAACATTCTAAAGGCTGAGAAACATCAGCAGGGATTTCCTGGGTGTTGTTTTCGGAGTTAGTAGGATAAAGATGGGGTGGTGTTGTTATCTCTGATACCCTATTCTTGTTAGCTTGACTTGGTGATAGAGTGACGGCTTTTGGTTTCAAATCAGACGATTGTATCATAATTGGCAGCAAAATAAGAATCAATCAATGTAGCAGAGCGAATAGGGCGACCTAAGTGATACTGCGTGTATTGGCGCAAAATCTGTTCAACAGATAGCCAGCCGGAATCTGTGGCTGCATCTATTTGCATTATCTCTGGTTGTGACAAATGTTGAAGAATATCTAATTCTTGAGCTTTCAAACGTCTAGAGATGGGGGGTAACTCTTGACGATGAATAACAGTTTCATAAGCTGTTGGGGAATCATTTTCTGGGGCTGATGGGGGAGGAGAGGGTTTTTCTCGCTCTTTTTTGAGATTTTCCCAAACTTCTAAGCAAACTATGCCCCCGGCGGAGATACTAAAGCCTACCTTCCAGTTAGGATCTGTAAAGTTAGGTGTGAGCTGGCGTTGACTCAGACAGCACAATTGTACTTGGGGCGGGATACCAGCTAAAGCTAAGAGGTGAAATACTCCTTGAGATAGATGTGCGATCGCCTCTAATCCTGTTGATTTAGGTAAAGCTTCTAACCGTTGTAAATGCTCATTCAGTAATTCATAAATTTCTGGTTGAGCTTGATCACTTAAAGCCTGACATAGTACAATTTCCGCTAAATATTGGCCAGCCGCTAACTTGACAAAATCCTTAGACAAACCAGAATATCTTTTAATAGTTTGAGCTTGAGTAATTCTATCAAGCGATCGCCCCTGA
The DNA here is from genome assembly GCA_035299225.1 of Nostocaceae cyanobacterium. GTDB lineage: Bacteria > Cyanobacteriota > Cyanobacteriia > Cyanobacteriales > Nostocaceae > DATGXB01. The sequence continues at coordinate 58,747 of DATGXB010000109.1, forward strand.
GCAATCACCAACTCATTAACCACAAACATCTCACTTCTACCACTCAAAGTAGAATTATGCTTGCGCGAACCAGGTGCAGTGGCACGAATCAAACCGAACTCTTTAGTTAAAATAGTTACAATTCGATCCGCCTCTCCAAGCGGTTGAGATTTGAGATTAATACCAGTTGCTTTATAAGTTTTAGTCATTAGTCATTAGTCATTAGTCCTTGGTTACTGGTTATTAGTTTAGACAAATAAACATCATTCAAATACTGACTAAGATTTGCTCAAAACCGGATGGAGTCGGTATTTTAACCATCTTACATCAGTAATAAATCAGTCAAACATCAGACCAGAAACAACCAAAAACTAACTAATCTCCTTTTTCGGGGTTATTGCGCTGACGGAGCAAATCTACACCACGGGACGTACCTAAACGAGTAGCACCAGCCAAAATTAAATCAAAAGCTTGTTCAAGAGTGCGAATACCTCCTGAAGCCTTAATTCCCACTCTGTCCCGTGCCACCTCTTTTAACAACCGTACATCACCCACAACTGCGCCACCATTCCAACCCGTACTGGTTTTTAAGAAAGCCGCACCTGCATCCATAGCCATTTCCGCCGCCAGCTTCTTTTCTGCATCCGTCAGTAGATTAGTTTCCAAAATTACCTTCACAGGTTGGCCAGCCTCTTCACAAATTGTAGCAATTTCCCGATGTACTTGTTCAGTTTTCCCAGCCTTCAACCAGCCCAAGTTAATCACTACATCCAACTCAGTCGCACCATTATCCACCGCTTCCTGAGCTTCATATAACTTTACAGCCGAAGTAGTCGCACCAGTAGGAAAACCAATCACAGTACAAACCTTGGGGCTTTTTTGGTACAAAAGTTCCGCCGCTTGCTTAACATAGCAAGGAGGGATACAAACCGCCGCAAATCGAAGTCTATCTGCTTCTTCACACCAACGCTCAACCTGTTCTGGGGTAGCAGTAGGCGATAAAAGAGCGTGGTCAATGAATGGCGCAATATCAATATCAGGATAGTCTGCTGCCATCGTATTATTCTTCCAGTAAACGTTTATTAAACTTTATGAAAAATTAAGACATTTCTTTATATTAAACCATAATCCATTCCGAGTTTACCCGGAAATAAATATCTTAATTAGTCTAATATGCCGCCTTCCCCTGTGTCCCTCAGCAATACCCTGATTTGCTCAACAAAACTCAACAAATAAAACGTTTAAACTATGATATGAGCATCAAACAAAGCAAATCAATATTTTAAGTTCTGTAAAGAAAAGTTATCTTTTATATCTTTCCCCAATAAAAACCATTTAATATAACATTTTTGCACAACATAAAATACAAAAACCCGTAGGGACACGGTCTTAAAATAAGTCAAAAAATTTAAAACAACCTCACAGCCGTGTCCCCCTCCAAAATCTCGCCATCAATGAATATTTAAAAAATCCAAAATACCTTCAGCCAAAGCCTTAGCTGCTAAAAATGGAACACCATTCCCCACCGTCTTAAACTTATTAGTTAAAGACATATTTTCTGGTAAAATAAAATTAGTCGGTAAAGACTGAATTGCCAAAGCTTCCGCCACAGAAATCCGCCGCATTTTATAAGGGTGTAAATGTACCTCATTATTCCCATAACAAGCCGTAGGAGAATAACGCCATCGGTGCAAACGTTTAAAAGACTTTTTAGAATTATCCCCCTCATCTATCGTTGCAAATTTCATCATTCCCCCTCTAGGTTGAAAATAATCATTAGCATTAGGATGATTCAAAACATCATTTTTTCTAAACCAATATTCAACCGTTAATTCTGAGGGAATATCATTAGGACAAAGCAAAATAGAATCCTCTCTAAAAGGTTCACATTTCCGCCAAGGATATTTAAAAACCACCTCTCGCGGATATTTAATATATTTATTTCCAGGGAAATCTAAATCAAAACTTATTCCCAAATCTTGCAAAAAACTTGCCTTAAAACCAATTAAAATAATCCTCTCTCTATCTTGAGGTACACCATATTCAATCGTATTAATTAACCTTTCAATTAAAACATAACCAGCCTGTTGTAATTGCACTGTCAAAGCATCATAAAATAAACGGTGCTTTTTCGTTTTCCATAAACCCTTGACATTTTCAAACAAAAAGAAATCTGGTAAATGCTGACAAATCAACTCAATATAACCAGCCGACAATTTACCATTATCACCCAAATAACCCTTATTTTTCCCCCCCACAGAAAAATCAGGACAAGGAGGACCCCCAATAAACCCTACAACATGATAATTCTTCCGACCATCTTTCACCAAATCACCTAATTTTTTTCCTGCTATTCCCTCAACTAACTTACCCACATCAGCCGCTTCCCCCTCAAAATATCCATACTCCGGCTGTGGAAGTTTCAACATTTCCCGCGAATAACGATAAGCCAACATAAACGGGGAAAATATTTCATTCACATACACAATTTTATAACCGCTATTCTCAAACCCTAAATCAAGAAAACCGCAACCAGAAAAGAAGGAGAATATAGAATAAATACTATTTGCCATTAACTATGTAATGATTAAGTTTTTACTGTATAAATATAATTGGTTTACTGACCTCACTTTTCGTAAGTATTTAGCATTTAGTTAACAGCAAATTACTTCACATTCTGGAGAGTCAATAAATATATTGGTATTTTTGGATACAATTTAATATTGTAGCTGTAATTTGTGGTCGTCATTATTGTATATATGTAATATTATAGAGTAGGGAGACACAAAATTGAGTGAATTATGGCAAATTAAATACTACCATGACTTAAATGGAAGTCAACCAGTTCAGGATTTTCTGCAAGATCCTTCTTTAACATCAGGTGAGCTTAAGCAATTGCGTGTCCGTCTTTATTTGTTAACAACAAAAGGGATGTCTTTATTAATTGAACGTTCAGACATTATAGATAAAATCGAGACAGAAGATAACATTTATGAATTACGATTAGATAACACTCCTAATAATCCCCGTTTTCTATTTTGCGTGTTGAGTGGTAAGCGCATATTCATTTTACACGCTTTTAAGAAAAAAGGAAGAAAAACTCCTAAAAGTGAAATTAGCATTGCTGCGAAACGACGAGATTTATTATTATTACGAGAACAAAATCAGGAGGAAAGTAAGGATGAATAATCAAAATTTAGGTAGTGATGCTTTGTCTTTTCTTGATGAAATTATTCCTGATACACCGGAAACACGTCTTGTAGAAAGACAAGAGATTTTTCGTATTGCTTTAACTCAAGCAATGAGAGATATTCGTAAAAAGATGGGTTTAACTCAACAAGAAATAGCCGAAAAACTGGATGTTGATAAAAATTTTGTTGCTGAGTTAGAAAGTGCTAATAATGATCATACTTTTGAATCTCTGCTGGCTTATTTAAGTGTTTTAAATGCAAATTTGGAAGTAAATATTATTCTCAAAGATGAAAAAGTCAAAGTTTTAGCAGCTAAAATTGATGGAAGTCAAGACGAAATAAATGCAGCTATTGATCCGATTTGGGAAAGTGTTGATAACATAAAATCAACAAAAAATCCCTTTGCTGCGTAATTTTTCCATGATGCAATTTTACGAAATGGATAAATTAATTATTGGCTAAATGCTGTTTTAACCAAGTGCGGAAATAGCGTAAAGTGGCTGTTTCTCCCTCGGTTAAGCTGCGTTCAAGTAGTTGGGGAATGATATCGGTTGTTAAAAATGGGAAAGTGGGACTTTGGGAAACTGGGTTATAAGTTAAAGTCGGTTTTGATAATACTAAAAATTCTAACTTTTTCCCATTATAACGCCAAAATTCGGGAACTCCTAAAGCTGCATAAATGGGATGTTTATCTAATGAACTATTGGTAATATCAGTTTCTAAAACTAAGTCGGGAGAAGGGTCAAAATTAAGATCAATATCTCTTTTACCTCTGACTAATAGCTCATTTTTAATATAATAACATGAATCAGGTTCAGCACTTTTTAATAAATTTTCTCGTTTCAGAGTGAGAGAACCAAATTTTTTTAAATTCAGGTTTAATTCATCTGCTAAAATTCTGATTAAATCATCAATAAATCTGTTTGTATTTTCCTCTTCCCCCGAAAGCTGTTTAATTTCTAAATTCCCTTCACAATAAGCCAAATGTACTGAGCTATTTTCACCTAATTCTGTTAAAGTATTATTGTAGGTTTGCCAAGTTATATCATTTAAAATCACAGGCTTTTTTGTGGCTGGAATGTTTTTAAAAATAGGAATGTAAAGATAAATTTATATTCACGAAAAGACGCAGCAGCTAATTAAAATACTTTGCGGCTTTGCGTCTTTGCGCGAAACTTTTATGCAGCTTCTACAGGTTGATTTTCTGGTAATAAACGTTTAACTCCTTGCTTAACAAAACTTTGCACAAAGGCAACTTGTTGATTTTGTTGGAAAACATTTTGCAAGGTTTGACGTAAAGCATCCAAATTTAAACCGTTTGCAGAGTCTAAAGCGATTTCTTGTTGTTGGAAATACTCAACTAAGCTTAAACCAGCAACTCTAGTTAAATACGCAGCGCTGATACCTTCCACCACTCCACCAGCAAGATATGTAGCAACATGAGTTTTGAGAATACCTGTCACCATGCGGGTAGAAAGTTCTACTAAACCCAATTTCAACATTAAACTTCCCATAGTGGTGGCTACGGTTTGCGCTTGTTCTAAGGATAGTTTTTGTTGATAAATCTTCCCTAAATCTACCACCATCTGGGCATTAATAGCAACAGTAGCGAGAATATCTAAAGCGGGAATTGGGTTTGCAAAAGCAGCCGCCGCCGCTATCCACTGGTATTGTTCTATGATAGGTGTAGAGCGATCGCCTCTCACCCCATTTAACCAATTTTTCGCTTCTGCTTTCAATACTTTAGCTTGGCGATATGTGGTAGCTAAAACTAGCTGCGTCTCTTGATTAATAATACTTGCACCCAACTGTTGAGTTAACTTATCTACATCTGATGCAGGTTTTTCCATCCACTCTTGAACAGTCCCATCCTCTTGATGTTTCCTGACTTTCATCGGTGCGGGACTTGCAGAAATAGCGATCGCAGTTTCTACCCGTTGTTGTAAAGAATGCAGTATAGTTGCTCTTTCATCGGGTAAATACTGGTCATGTTTGTTCAAAACCAAGACTACAGGCTGTTTCTGGTTTTTGATTTGTTGTAAAACTTGTAACTCTGAATCTGTCAAGTCGCCATTGGTCAGGAATAAAACCAAATCAGATTTTTGCATTTCTGCCACAATAGCAGTATCTGATTTTTCGTTTAACTCTGTTAATAAAGGCGCTGTTTCCCAAAACTTGACACCTTCAACCTGCTTATACAATTCTACTACAGTGCTTTTACCAGTAGACTTTCCACCAGTAACAGCCACATTAATTTCTTTTCTATCTAACTCTAACTGTAAATTTGCCACTTGTTCCCGCAAGCTGGCCAAAGCTGGATGTGTTGCGGCTTCTTGTGCGAGGTAGTTAATGATAGTTTCGATTTGAGCGATCGCCTTTTCCACTTTCGCCCTATCTACTAGCATTCCCTCCCCATCATCCAAATTACCAACAAGGCGATTTTTCTTGATCAACCATAACCCACCACCCACAGCTAAAGCACTTAACAAAGCCATTTCACCTACATGAACTATTGAATCATGCCAGCTGTCTAAAATCCACAAGGAGGCCGTTAACCCCAGTCCTCCCACTAATATCGGTCGCTGTAACTTCACAATTTCCACCCTCCGCGCTTTCTGATGGCTTATCTTTCAGAATAGATCAAGTTTACCTTGATTAAAGTAACGGAACGAATAGCAACAGCAGTCAAAAAGGAAAAAAACCGATTTTATTCTTTTTTAAAGATATTTAACTATAATTATCTGCGTTATCTCGAAATTAAATGTTTCGCCTACTGGAATTTATCGGTAATTTAATACTATATCATATACCAATACTTCGGACAGTTTGGAGAACGAGGCTACAAGGCTTACAGCGCAAGAAGTATAGGAAATATCGAATTAAATGCAACTCAGGTTTAGACTTGACTTTGATTTAATTATTGCTGGTAACTCAAAGCCCTAGAGGATAAG
>DATGXB010000110.1:0-5561 GCA_035299225.1 Nostocaceae cyanobacterium
TAACCCTTACTATGCTTGGGTTTGAGCCAAAAAATTATTGAAATTGTTTTTATTAAGGTATTAAAACCTGCAATCTAGACAGTGCAAGGTTTTTAGAACTTTTGTTGCTGGAAATGCCATAAGGGGAACGGTAGAACCGAAAATAATTAGCAATTTCATCTAAATCTCGGCTGGCAGATGGTGAGATAATATATTGACTCATTCCCCTGCCTCACGCGCTTTTTGGAATCTTTCTATTATACTCATCACCACAGTTTCACCATCTAAACCTTCTCCTCTTTCAATTTCTGCCATTGCTACATCAATTTTTTGTCGAGTTTCTTCTATCCATTGCTGATATTCAGAATTTAATTTAGCTAAAAGTTGAAATGCTATATCAATTACTTCATCAGCATTACTAAATCTACCAGTGGCGATTTGCGCTTGAATAAATTGTTCATGTTCGGGTTTGAGTTGGATATTCATGACTTATCCTGATGATTGAAAATTTACTTTACTCAAATATTAATCTATTTTAGATACATTTAGATACATCAGACTTGAACTAACTATTCTTTATCTTTATCAAAATGTTGATGAGTATGAATTATTATAAAAATAATCAAGATTTCCACAGTAGTATTGATTTGATTACAGTTCATAGTGATTTTTTGTTATAATACTTTATTAAGAATTATAAACATTGATGGCTAGTGACATCCGGCGAAAATGTTTATAATTCCAGCAATTTAATTCTACCCAATTGTATTTATAATTACTGAGCAATAGTGAAAATTTAGCTATGAACACGGATGTAAATTGGCGGCAAATTACTTCACCTGTAGCGGTGAATGAAAGGGAAATGAGTTTTTTGGGTGAAATTGCTCAGGAAACTTTGGCTTTAACCCGGCGTTTGTTTATACAATTACAACGCCGTCCTTCTACTCTGGTGGCGGGTATTATTCAGCCTGTAATGTGGTTGGTATTATTTGGGGCTTTGTTCCAAAATGCGCCTAAAGGTTTGTTTGGTAGTACGACAAATTACGGTCAATTTTTGGCGGCTGGTGTAATTGTTTTTACTGCTTTTGCTGGGGCTTTAAATGCTGGTTTACCTGTGATGTTTGACAGGGAATTTGGCTTTTTAAATCGGTTGCTGGTTGCACCTTTGGCTTCTCGGTTCTCGATAGTTTTCGCTTCGGCTATCTTTATTATTAGTCAGAGTTTACTGCAAGCGGCGGTAATTGTGGGTGCTGCGGCGTTTTTGGGTGCGGGTTTACCGGATGCGGTAGGATTAGGGGCGATCGCTCTGATCGTTTTCTTGTTAGCTTTGGGTGTAACGGCGATTTCTCTGGGTTTGGCTTTTGCTTTACCTGGCCATATTGAACTAATTGCGGTAATTTTCGTTACTAACTTACCTTTATTATTCGCCAGCACTGCTTTAGCACCATTATCTTTTATGCCTGGATGGTTGCAGGTTGTCGCTACTTTGAATCCTTTGAGTTATGCGATCGAACCAATTCGCTATCTTTACGTTCATAATACCTGGGGATTGAATGATGTAGTCATGCACGCCTTTTGGGGTGATGTGACTTTCTTAGGTGCTTTACTGGTATTACTAGGTTTTGCAGTTGTAGCTTTACTCAGTATTCAACCCCAATTAAAACGTACTCTTGCTTAAGATAGAAAAAGATTTGTGAGGGGATATTTAATGAACAAGCGATTTTTAGCAGTTGACAAAATTTTAGCGGTGATATTAGCCGGATCTGGTTTATTCATCGCCCAACCCAGCCTAGCACAAACCAATAATACGGGTTTTGGGACATTAGAGAGCGATCGCCAAAATGGGCTGCTTTCTTCTCCTAACTCAGATTTTGATGTATTTGATATCATGCACCGCGCTAGTCAGGGTAGCAATCAATTGGACACTCAAGCGGCAAACGAAAAGCTAGACGAGGCTACCGCAGCTTTTAGAGCTAAACAACAACAACTCCTACAAACTCCACAGCCACAAAATCCCGTTATCCCAACTGGAGAAAATCAAACACCAAGTAATCAATAGGTGGTGCAGGGTGCGGAGTGCGGAGTGCTGAGTAATAAAGAATTAGTGACCCCTGCCTCCTGCCTCCTGCCCCCTGCCCCCTGCCTTCTACAAGCCTAATGCTGCTAATACATCGCTGGCATGGGTGGCAGTGTTAACACTAGCATCAACATGAATAATTTTACCGGAAGGGTCAATTACATAGGTAACACGTTTAGCATAGCCGCCACCATCAACTTCATAAGCTTTAATTAAGGCTTGGTTAGTATCCGCCAATAAGGGGAAATTCAGATTATATTTAGTGGTGAATGCTTGGTGAGAAGCTTCATCATCAGCGCTAACTCCCAAAACTACAACATCTTTATTGTTGTACTCTGCTTGGGCATCACGGAAGCTACAAGCCTGTTTGGTGCAGCCTGGTGTATCGTCTTTGGGATAAAAGTATAAAACAACTGTTTTCCCAGCAAAATCAGATAGTGAAACTGTATTCCCGTTTGTATCTTTGACGGTAAATGCAGGTGCAACTGTACCAACTGCTAGAGGCATAATTCACCTTTCCTGTTTAAATGATTTAGTAGCCATTGAGATTTTACAATACTTGATAATCATTTACAATAATTTACTAAAATTAGCAAAAGATAGTATATTACAGGACAGATATTATAGAATTTCTCAAAAATAGTCCACATTCCCTAATTATTTGATGAAAACGCCACAACTACTGGAAAATCAAATAAGTAGAAGTAAACAATCAAAATTTTGAGATGGAAGAAAATGACTAGTGCTGAGTATTCAAATACCAAAACCTTTGTTTATCCATCTGCAACAGTGGCAAGAGCAGAGCGATCGCTCATCTGCTCACCTTTCAACATCAGCTTATTCGCCGCAATGATTGATCGAAGTATTCCCTTAAAAGCGATCGCTCAAGAAACAGGAGTCAAACAAGGGTATACTCAAAAACCATTATCAGAGTTAGCCTGTGATAATGCCTTAAACTGGTTAATTCAGGTGGGAGTCTTGCGGAGGGAAGTAGATGGACAGGGAATCACAGATAGTTTTCGACTCACACCCCTTGGACATCAGCTAGTAGATCAGTTAAACCAGAATTGGCGAAAACCCACAATAGGCGATCGCCTCTCCAACTTCCTCACTCGTTGGTTTAGACTACCGTTTTAGAGGCAAGTCCAAAAAATATCCACTCCCACCCCGTCCTAGAGGTAGATTAACTGATATATGAAATCAATCATGGTAGTGGGTACAACATCCCACGCAGGGAAATCTCTGATTACTACAGCTATTTGTCGCATACTATCGCGCCGGGGTTGGCGAGTAGCTCCCTTTAAAGGACAAAATATGGCCTTAAATGCCTATGTTACCGCCAGTGGTGGAGAAATAGGTTATGCTCAGGCTGTACAAGCTTGGGCGGCTGGCGTTCCCCCTTGGGTAGAAATGAACCCAATTTTACTTAAACCCCAAGGGGACATGACTTCTCAGGTAATCATGAAAGGTAAACCACTGGGCAAAGTCAGTGCTGTAGATTATTACCAGCAGTATTTCGATTTAGGTTGGCGGACAATTGAAGAATCTCTCCAGCATTTAAGTACAGAATTTGATTTAGTCGTCTGTGAAGGCGCAGGCAGTCCCGCAGAAATCAATCTTAAACATCGTGACTTAACTAATATGCGGGTAGCTAAACACCTCAATGCTCCCACAATGTTAGTAGTAGATATTGATCGTGGTGGTGCCTTTGCCCATGTCATCGGCACATTAGAATTATTAGAACCAGAAGAACGCGCTCTAATTAAAGGCGTAGTTATTAATAAATTCCGGGGACAGAGATCCCTGTTAGATTCGGGGATTAAATGGTTAGAAGAACGTACAGGTATTCCGGTTGTCGGTGTCATTCCCTATTTAGATACAGCATTACCAGCAGAAGACTCACTAGACTTATTTGAGCGTAGAACCACCAAAACCCAAGCAGAACTAAATATAGTTATTATCCGTTTACCTAGAATCTCCAATTTTACCGACTTTGACCCCTTAGATTCAGAACCCAGCGTTAACGTTAAATACCTCAGCCCCAAACAAGAGTTAGGGCATCCCGATGCAGTAATTATTCCTGGTACAAAAACCACCATTGCCGATTTAGTCATGTTACAAAAAAGTGGTATGGCGGAAGCAATCCAACATTATGCTGCTTCTGGGGGTACAGTTATGGGGATTTGTGGCGGTTATCAAATGTTGGGGCAAACCATATCTGATCCAGAAGGAATGGAAGGACAAGCTGGCAGATTCCAAGGTTTAAACCTGCTACCATTAAAAACCGTGATTACTGGGCAAAAAGTAGCCCGTCAGCGCCAAGTTAGCTCAAATTATCCCCAAACCGGATTACCTGTAAGTGGCTTTGAAATTCACCAAGGGCGATCGCGTGTAGAAATTACAGGTACAGAAGCCTATATGCCACTATTTGATGATGCTAATCTAGGTTTAGTAGATAGTTGTCAATCAATTTGGGGAACATATCTACATGGTATCTTTGACAACGGACCTTGGCGACGCGCTTGGTTAAATCGTCTTCGCCAACAACGCGGCTTGAAATCCCTCCCCACCGGCGTTTCTAACTACCGCGAACAACGAGAACACATTTTAGATCAAATAGCCCACGCAGTCGAAAATCACTTAGATTTAACACCCTTTTTGTCATAGAAGTGCTGGGTGCGGAGTGCGGAGAGAAAAGAAGAATTTATCCCCTGTTCCCTGTTCCCTGTTCCCTGTTCCCTGTTCCCTGTTCCCTAATAACTATGAAAATCACATTTTTACCTGATGATATCACCGTAGAAGCCGAAGCAGGAGAACCCCTATTAGATGTTGCCCATCGTGCTGGGGTAGTCATTCCCACCGGTTGCTTAATGGGAACTTGTCACGCCTGCACCGTTGAACTAGACGACGGCGAAACCATCCGCGCTTGTATTACTCCCGTCCCCCCAGGACAGGAAGAATTAACCATTAATTTATTCAGCGATCCTACTTGGTAAGTTAGCAATTTTTGTATAAATTCTATTTGTGGTTATTTTGGGTAAAATTACCCTTCAACCACATTTTTTTCCCAAATAATCCCCTCATCACACCACTGAATCAACAGCCATCTGTTAGAATCCTGATCCAGTGCTGGTAAAATGCGGAAATTAAACACCTCCTGCCAGATTTCTACCCCATGCTGACTAACAAAATTTGCTTCTAAATCTTTGAATGCTTGCCAGTGGCGATCGCCTATAGCCGTAAATATGGGAATAATTGTATTAACCGGAATTTGAGTAGCTGTAGTCATTCTAAATTATCCTAGATGGTAGCACTTTTCAACTTTTGATACAAAATTGGATTTTTTTCTCTCAAAGACTGTTGTAACCCACATTCCGCACCCAAACTGTCACAATCGGTAATTACTGAAATAAAAAATGTGGACTGAGAATAAAATAAAACAAAAATAGTGAAAAATAGGATTTGAATCACTATGGATATCTGAGAATGATATCCAAACCCATTC
>DATGXB010000111.1:0-13327 GCA_035299225.1 Nostocaceae cyanobacterium
TTTTTTCTCAAATCCTGTTGGCATGGGTCAGTGCTTCTGGCTACATAGGTTATATCCTAGCCTACCTTTTGTTTTTTTACTTCAACACCAATAGTTTTCTCAATCCGCTTGTCAAGAGCGTTTGAGATGCGCTAACCCTGAAAACAAGTATATTCTCATAGTGGGTATAAAATTTTAACTTCTATTCGAGATCAACATACAGCTACCATACAAAAACCTTTTGATGAGGATATTCTGATTCAGCTTAGATCAGGAAAAATTGTTATTGTTGATCTTTCTTTGGGCGAAGAAAAGATTCAAAAACTCTTTACAGAGAGGATTACTCGTAAAATTTTTCAGGATTCAATTAATCGGTTTGTTCATACCCTTCCAAATAACTTTATCCAATTTTATTTTGAAGAAGCACACAACCTTTTTCCAAAAAAAGATGACAAAGATTTATCTCAGATTTATAATCGTTTAGCCAAAGAAGGAGCAAAGCTAAATCTTGGATTGATCTATGCAACTCAAGAAGTTAGTTCAATTAGTAGCAATATTCTAAAAGCAACACAAAACTGGTTTATTTCACACCTTAATAATGAAGATGAAATTAAAGAATTACGAAAATATTATGATTTTAGTGACTTTACTGAAAGTTTAATTCGATTTAGCCAGGATACAGACAAAGGCTTTGTAAGGATGAAAACCTACAGTAATCCATTTGTTATTCCTGTTCAAATTGACCGTTTTCCCCCTGAAGAAGAATTAACCACTTAATATTTTGAAAAACTATGGGTTATACCAGTAGAAATAAACGCCGCCCTTTTGAAGCTGCAAGTAAAGCATCTCATCATCACCTCATTAATGATTCAGAAGTACAGGCATTGATGGAGCGTATTTATAAGCCACCTCGTTCAGAAGATATTCCTTTAGAAAGCTTAACTGTTAATTTTACGCCGCCATCTAAAAATCCTATTGAGGCTGTTATTGCTGTTGATGGTGGGTATACAGAGGCTCTTCTAGAAAAAGATTTTCCTTCCCGAACAGTTCATTTTTTACAGTTTGGTGCATTGTTTTTTAAACAGGAAGATTTAGCTGAGATTAATTCTAGTGCATTTATTGCACCAGAAGATATGGCAAAGCTCAAAAGTATTAGTAGAATTAAACTAGCATTACCAACTAGAAATATACGTCTTAAAGATGAAAACACCCTCCAAGGTAGTGTTCTGAAAACTATTTTTGAATTTTTTACTAGAAACACATTAGACGAAGATAAAAGTCTAATTGATACTTTAGCTTGGTTTGTTTTTCGTCGTTACAAAGGAGGACAAAGAACGGAAGCAGAAAAGAGTTGGCCTTTAGCAACCAACCCTCTTAGTCCTAACGGCAACCCAGTTACTCTGTTAGAGCAGAATATGGATAGAAATAATTATACTTTCCCTTGCCCAGAAACTGGAGGAACGATTCATTTAACAGATATTTTTAGGCTGCATGAAGTTATTGATGAGGAGACAGGTGCAGATGGAATATTAGGTTATCTGGTGAATGTTATTGAGCATATTATTATTCTTCATTTAATTCGCCAATTATTCTATACTCAACCAGATATACTTAAAAAAATTCTTTTTATTAAAGATGGTTCAACTGGTTTTTTTGGACAGACTGCTGGTTTACATCAACCAATGCGAGACTTAATAAAGTGGCTTTTGAGTAAGCAGAATATTCTCTTAGCTGGGTTAGAAAAAAGCGGTGCTTTTGTAGATCATGCTCAAGAAATACAAAAAAGGTTAAGTCCTGGGCAAGCACTTATTTTAACAGATGAATATATTTATCGGTATATTTTACCAGGAGGTGGAGACCCAAATCAACCTTATGCTTCTAGTAGTAATTATGGGCATAAAGTTATCTTTAAAACTCGTAGTGGACAAATGCACGTTGTTTCATTACCAGTAAAGGAACTCAAAAAAACTCCTACTGAAAATGATTTACCAAATTTACAAATCATATTGGCTAATGTAGAAGCATTGCATTGTGATATGTATGATTCAGCACTATTCCCTGTAGCTCTCGTTAATAAACTGGTTAGTCTATCTGCTCATCCCAGTCAACGTATCCTTCAAAAGTTTGCTAGTCAAGCAATTAAATAAAAAATTGCTCTATCGCTTTTGGGGATGTAGAGTATTCAGGTGCGATCGCTCAACACCCGCTTTATAGCGATGGCGAAACGCCCAACGTAGCTGATCGCCTTTTGGGTATGGGTTATGAATGCGTTAGCGGTAAATTAACGAAATTATCTCTTTTTGTTCCTAACTTCCTATTACCATCAAACCTATTTCTAAACCCAAAAACTCTAATAATATTCGTAAAAGACTAAACTCAATTTCACCTGTTTCCTGTATTTTCTCGACAAATTCTCTCCAAGTTTCTTGAACATTATTAGACAATAATTGTACCCCACCTCTGGCTTCAATTACATTCAAAAAAGCTTTTTTAATCATCGTTGGATTGCCTTCTTCTAGCACTACTTCTAGATAAACTGCTGCTTCTGAAGGATTTTTCAAAGATTCAATAAATGAGATGTGATAACTAATACTTTTAGCCATTATGTTGTTGTTGCTCCCTGGTGAAAAATTGATCAGGCTGAAAATTATCAATAATTAATAATGCACGAAATTCAACTTCACCTAACTGTGTAGTCAAAGCATCTAAAGCTTGACCAGCAGTTTTACCAACACCTTGTTTATCTCCAGCAATAGCACAATAAGACTTTTCGCCACTGGTATTTGATATAGGCAAAATGGCAACTGTAGTCATAATTCTGATCAAGGATATCTGTTATTTATCAATCATAACTTGTAGATTGAGTAGAACGATCGCACAACACCCGCTTTATAGCGATGGCGAAACGCCCACCGTAGGCGATCGCACAACGCCCCCCATAGCGATCGCACAACACCCCCCATAGCGATGGCGAAACGCCCACCGTAGGTGATCGCCTCCCTCACCCCCTGAAAACAAGTTATAAAGATTAAGTTGAGTTAATTTTGTAACTCTTGAATTTATCATCAATCAATTTAACGCCTTATTACACCCAAAGTTATGGTGCTGCTTATTTGGGTGATAGCTTAGAACTAATTAAACTTATTCCCGATAATAGTATTAACTTAATTCTCACCTCACCCCCTTTTGCACTGACTCGTAAAAAAGAATATGGGAATGAGAGTGCAGAAAATTATATTGAGTGGTTTCTGCCATTTGCCCTTGAGTTTAAACGGGTAATGGCAGAAAACGGCTCATTTGTTTTAGACTTAGGAGGCGCTTATCTTCCGGGTCATCCTGTACGCAGCATTTACCAGTTTGAGCTGCTGGTAAAGCTGTGTAAGGAAGTTGGCTTTTTTTTAGCGCAAGAATTTTATCACTATAATCCTGCACGATTACCTACTCCGGCGGAGTGGGTAACAATTAAGCGCATCCGAGTTAAGGATTCAGTCAATGTGGTTTGGTGGTTATCAAAAACCCCGCACCCAAAAGCAGATAATAAGCAGGTTTTAAAGCCTTATAGTCAGAGTATGAAAAATTTACTGAAAAAAGGCTATCAAGCAAAAACACGTCCTAGTGGACACGAGATATCTGATAAATTTCAAAAGGATAATCAAGGAGCAATTCCTCCTAATTTGCTGGAAATCGCAAATACTGAGTCAAATACTGCTTATTTTCGACGTTGTAAAACCGCAGGAATTAAACCGCATCCAGCACGTTTTCCACAAAGTTTTGCAGAATTTTTCATCAAGTTTTTAACTGATGAAAATGATTTAGTTTTAGATCCCTTTGCAGGTTCTAATACAACTGGATTTGTTGCCGAAAATTTACAACGTCGCTGGATTTCTTTTGAAATTAATCGAGATTATTTACAAGGAAGTTTTTATCGGTTTAGCCAAGAGTAGAAACGCTTGCTAAACGTGTTCTACTCTTGCTCTGGAATTCGAGAATGTGGCAAATAGACCGATTCAAACAGACCTAGATTTCACCATTTACCTGCATTTGGTGAACTCGATCTGCTAACTCTTGACGACCGTTGTCGTCAAGCTTATCTATCGCTAACATCCCCATGAGAATAACCTCTTTTAAGGTTAGACGAGTAGAATGTGCCTGCTTTTGCACAATCTCTTTGATAATTGGACTTACACCGATCGCTGTACTAGCTCTAGCCACGGAAAAAAGGAAACATTATTGACATCGCATAAATATTAGCACTTTAAAAGGAGTAATTCTATATAACCAGAATTTAATTATGTTTGCTTTTATTAGTTTTTATACGCATAAGCATAAAATTTTAAAGTTTAGTAATTTATTTCTATTCCTTAAGGCATATTTTTAAACTTTTTACTCTTAATGTTCCTTTGAGCCTTCAGTTATGCATATCATCGCAACAGGAGAGAATATAGTTTTTTCAAGCTTAAACGCTTGGTTCTTTCTATCTTAATCTATGCATAGCTCTTGGATTTGATGTATTACGCATTAAATCATTGGACATAATTAAACTACACTATTTTTTTCTCTACCTGACCCATAAAAATAATATATATTTTTGTATAACTTGTTAAGAATATGTAATAAAACATGGTTTGAAGAAACTAAATGAGCGATCGCCTAAATATTTGAAAATTTTTTAACATCCAATTCGATTGCTAATATGCAGTTAATTTTACAATCAGAAATCGAAAATTGAGTCACTAATATTATTAAATTGTCAGAATTCCCTGACAAATGGATGTGTCTAACCTGTTTTTAGCTATTAAATATCAATCATTCTGAATTTACTAAACAATAAAATTTTTTTAAGATACACAGTTCTAGAAAAAAGGTGTACTGATTTTAAACCCCTAAATTGATTTAAGGGGTGAGCTTAATCCTAAACACATTTAATCAGGATGCTACCAACCAAGTATTAAAATCTCCCTACCAAGCATGATCCATAGATCCCCTTCTTTCCCTAGATAGATGGTGAAAATTATGGAATTAGCTGGCTTTACAAAGCTAATGAGTGTAGATGAGAATAAAAACTCAATAAAAGTAAAATTTTCCTGAATCCAGCTAGTCATGGCTGTGATATTGAACAGCAGTAATTACAAGGAGAGAAAAAACTGATGAGGGAACCTTATCTGTTGGCAGCAAGCTTGTTAACAGGATTAGCAATACCAGCATCGGCTCTCCCACAAATGTTGAGGATCTCACCTGAAAGCTCCGAATTATCAGGGGATATGCACCAGAGTTCGCAGCTACTAGCAGGTGAAAATATCATTCCTACTGTTGACATCCCAGAATTTAGCAATCAAGCTGTTTCTGTATCAGGTGATGAACATTCATTATTGGGTAAAAATTTAATTGCCAGTGTTGATGTATCTTTACCAAAATTCAGCCACCAGATTTGGTCTGAACTAGAAGATTCACAACCGTCATTAACTAAGAATCTTGCTCCTAGTGGAGAAATTTCTTTTCCAAATTTGCAAACTGAGATTTGGTCAAAAGTTTTTGATTCAACAATTCAGCCCAATATCCCGGCAACTAACCGCACCTTAGTTAATGGCGTACAGATGTACTACCAAAGATTAGCGGCGTTGAAAACAGGACAAATTTACACTCGTGTGGATGATAGCAATTTAGATTCTTTGTGGGAGTCAGCCGAAAAAGCTCAACTAACTTATGAAGATTGGAAAAACTTATTAGTAATGGAAGCCAGAGCGATCGCTTCAGGCCAAGGTAAAAATCGCCTGAGTATCTTGCTGGGTGATTCCTTGAGTATGTGGTTTCCCAAAGAAAAACTACCTCATGGTAAGTTTTGGCTCAATCAAGGCATATCTGGAGACACTTCTCAAGGTGTATTAAAAAGACTATCCGCCTTTTCCTCTACACAGCCAGAAATAATTTACCTGATGGTGGGAATTAACGACCTACGCAAAGGCAGTAGTGATCAGTCAATTCTGATTAATCACCATCAGATTATTAGCCGATTACGTAAAAATCACCCAAATACCAAAATTATTGTCTTATCAATTTTACCTGTACGCTTAAAAACAATTTCTAGCAGCCGTATTCGCCACCTTAACACCCAACTGTCCTTAATTGCTAAACGACAAGGAGCTAATTATTTAGATATCCATCATTGGTTTACAGATACAGATGGCAATATTCGCAATGAATTAACTACTGATGGTTTGCATCTGTCATCTGCTGGGTATCAAGTGTGGCAAGCAGCATTACAGCAAACAGAATACAAATTTTCTCAGCGTTACAGCAAGGGAACAGGGAACTCTTAACAGGGAACAGGGTTGAAAGTCTCTTTGTATAAGGGTTCGTTCCAAAAATTTGTACCTTATCTACCTGAAACGCGCTGTAGTTTTGAATGTCTAACCCTTCTATTCATAGAGGGGTTTTTACACATATTTAACTGTTAAGAATGTATTATTAACAATCAAAAAAACTTATCAAAATTTTTATCATCAATAGGCAGATGAATATGAAGTTTTGTTGATTTTTTGGTTTTATTTACGTAAATTTTTTATCAATTTTTGATTTTAAAAGAAAGTGCTGATTGCCCTAAAAGCTACAGCACTTAATTGTTCAATTTTCAACTATTCAACTTGCACAAATCTATCTTTTAGCAGATGTGCAAAACCTACAGAGAGGATAATAACATGGAAAATCGCCTAATAGTGCAAAATATTAACGAAAATGAATCTTCGATGGAATTGACTCCTGAAGAACTAACAGAATTAGAAGCCATAAAAGGAGGCAATACCATACTTAACCTTTATCAATATCAAATTTCAACTATCAAGTTCTTTCCCTACGGAATTCCCAACCCGGAAATACTGAGGATTCCGCAAATTTCGCAACCTTTTACTGGTATCTAAACTTTTGAAGCTATAGAAGAGTAATTTGGAGACTAATTAGGATGGCACCTACTGGAAAAACAAATCGTATTGTTCAAATTCATCCCTCCAGGCGGTGCAATTTGCGCTGTCTTCATTGTTACTCTTCTTCTAGCCCGGAGGAGCGTGACCAATTAAGCGTTACACTCCTCCTACAAGCAATTATTGAAGCTAGTCAGCAAGGTTACACTGTTGCCAGCTTTTCTGGTGGAGAACCTCTGATGTATGAACATTTACCAGAATTGCTCAAACAGGCTCACAAAAGCCAAATGCAAACCACTGTAACGACTAACGGTATTCTCTTAGACGAAAAACATTTAGAAAAACTAGAAGGAATTGTTGATGCAATTGCCATTAGTTTAGATGGAATGCCTGCTACACATAATAAAATCAGGTCTTCCCCACAAGCTTTTGAAAAAATGTCATCTCGATTATCAGGATTAAGAGAATCAGGTATTCCTTTTGGGTTTATAGTTACTTTTACAAAACAGAATTTCCGGGAATTAGAGTGGGTAGCTAACTTTGCTCTAGAACAAGGAGCAAAATTGTTACAAATTCATTGTCTTGCAGAAGTAGGACACGCCAGCCAAAATTTAGTAGGTTTAAGACCAGGTACAGATATTTTATCTTTTGTTTACCTCAAAGCTATGGGTTTACAAAAAGCTTTAGGTCATCAAATGGTGATTCAAATTGATTTGGTACATCAAGAAATTCTTCGTGCTTGTCCTGAAGCATTTTTTGTAGGAGAATCAGCGATTACGGATTTGATTTCACCTCTAATTATTGAAGCCGATGGAACTATAGTACCAATTCAATATGGCTTTGCTCGCAATTATGCTTTAGGCAATCTGCAACAAGCATCGTTAAATGAATTATTTACTCGTTGGTATCAAGAAAGTCACCCTTCATTTTTACAACTTTGCCAACGTGTTTACAATGATTTAACTGCACCTGCGGAACTGCCTATTGTAGATTGGTATGAAGCATTGACAAAGGAATCACAATTAAAGGTTTAAGAATTGTAATTTGCTGTAAATGTCACAAAAAATAGAGGCGTGTCTCAAACGTCTCTTTTTTGGTTTGATATTTTGAGAAAACCAGATATCTAAACTTTATTTGCTAATATTTCCCTATTTAAAACTTGATTTAATTTACCGCTACGATAACCTTCTAAATCAAGAGTAACGTAAATAAACCCAAATTCTTGAAATGTGGCTACTAGAGAGGGTAAATCGGTAGTATTAACAAATTCTGGTATTTGTGCGGAGGGTAATTCAATACGGGCTGTATCACCTTCAGAACGGACTCGTAAATTTTGCCAGCCTAATTTCCGCAAATAAATTTCAGCCCTACCAACACGCTGTAATTTAGTGATAGTAATTTCTTCACCGTAGGGAAAACGAGAACTTAAACAAGGTTGGGCGGGTTTATTCCACCAAGATAAACCGAGTTGTTGGGAAATTTGGCGTACTTCGGCTTTTGTGACTCCGATTTCTGCGAGAGGCGATCGCGCACCCCGTTCTTTTGCAGCTTGAATACCGGGACGATAATCTTGTAAATCATCTGCATTTACCCCATCCACCACATAGGGATAACCCCAAGCTATCGCTAAAGGCTTAAGAGTGTCGTGCAGTTCACTTTTACAAAAATAACAGCGATTAACCGGATTTGAGGTGTAATTGGGATTGTCCATTTCTTGGGTGTGGACAATTTGATGAGTAATACCAATAGTTTCCGCTTGTGCTTCTGCTTCTGCTAACTCCTCCGGTAATAGGGAAGGAGAAACGGCTGTGACAGCTAAAGCGCGATCGCCTAACACATCATAAGCAATCTTCGCCACCAATGTACTATCCACTCCTCCAGAATAAGCAATTACCGCCTTTCCCATCTCTTCAAATAAAGCCTTTAATTGCTCTAATTTTTCCGTTACTGTCATCTTTCACATTCCTTTAATTAACCCAATCAGATCCTAACAATTCCCAGCAAAATCATTCAGCCCCACAAAAGAAAGGGTAAGCATTCAGACACAAACTGAACACTTACACCATAACTAAAAAAAAATTTTAACCAAAAGTAGTATTATTCCAGCCCCACATTGAGCCTTTAGCATCATTAAATTCGATGTAAATTCTATTAGTAGGAATATTTAAAGATTGGTTGATTTGTTGACAAAAATCTTGGCTCATGGCTTTGGTTTGTTCTGGTTTCATTGTGCCAATACTTTTGATTTCAATATAACAAACAGGCTCGGTTGTGCCTGCAAAAGTCATGGGTATTTCTGGCTCAAATGCTGTCATTACATAAGATTCAGGTTTACCAGTATGTTGAGCTAATTTACTAGATAATTGTTTTAACAGGTTTTCAATTTCTGGTTTTGCGGGGGCTGAAATTGAAGTTTGTACTTTAATTAATGGCATAATTTTGATGATTCCTGTGAGTTTATGCTGTAATTTCCGATTTTAGTATAAAGGATTTTCGGCATAAATTTATCACGACTCAGAAATATTTATAAATAATAGATATTTCCTGGTAGGTCTAAGAAACAAGGTTCACAATATTTGTTGAATGTTATGTTTTGAATGTATTTAATTAAATAAATTGCCAACGGTACAAACAAAATCAGGTAATAAAGAAGATGTTAATTCATCGTTAGCGAATAAAGTTTCTACTAATACTAAATTATGCTTTTGGCGGCGATAAACTTCTATTTGTTGTAATTGCCAATTAACTATCCAATATTCTTGTACTCCTCTGGATGAATAAAGTTTAAGTTTTACTTCTCTATCTCGACGTTCATTGATGACACCAGGAGAAAGAACTTCAACTATTAATTCTGGTGCACCTGTTAAATGTCCTTCGTTGTCTAATAAATTAGCTAAACGTTGATGACTAATCCAAACTAAATCAGGTATGACATCATCACTATCAGTAAAAATTACCCCAGGACTTGTGACTGCTTCACCTAAACCAGTTTTTTCAGACCACAGATTTAATTCTAGACAAATGTTGCCAATAGTTTCTTGATGTTTCCAATGCCGTATTTTAGTGACAAATAATTCTCCGTCTATGATTTCATAGCGATCGCCATTTTCGGGTAAAAGTTCGAGATCCCCGCTTGTCCAGCGTACTCCTTGGCTCATACTTCCTCCTGTGAAGAGATATCAATATTTTATTCTTAATTATGGGAACTACGGAATAAGTGATTGTACTGGGGATGATAGAGATGAGAACGCCCTCCTTCTCCTGCTAATGCTGGGCTAATGATATACAATGTTGTGCGGGTGAGGTTTTCTTGTTTGGTACATTCTGCCATTTCTGATAGCGGAATAATACGGATTTTTTCATCTGGCCAACCGATGCGAAAACAGATAGCCACTGGTGTTTCTGGGGGATAATGGGCTAATAATTTGGTTTGGGCTTGGGTGATATGTTTAGCACTGAGGTATAAACACAGGCTGGCTTGATGTGCGGCTAAACTGGCTAGTTCTTCGCTTGCGGGTACTTCTGTGCGTCCACTAATGCGAGTGAGGATGATAGTTTGTACTAAATTGGGAACGGTTAATTCTACTTTTAATTTAGCGGCTGCGGCTTGAAAAGCGCTAATTCCAGGGATAACTTCAAAAGGAATATTTGCTTGAGCTAATAGGTGCATTTGCTCATGAATAGCGCTGTAGAGACTAGGATCACCCGAATGGAGACGGACGAGAATTTGTTGATGCGATCGCACTCGCTCCACCATAATCGGTAAAATCTCTTCTAACGTCTTGTTAGCAGTCCGAATTATTTCCGCATCTGGACGACAAACTTCTAAAATTTGTTCAGGAATCAGAGAATCTGCAAATAAAATCACATCAGCCACAGCTAACAGTTTTTGGGCTTTAACCGTTAATAAATCTGGATCTCCTGGCCCTGCCCCCACTATATAAACTGCTGATTCTATGGGTTTAATCTGGTGAAAATGACTAGAACTATTCGTATATTCACTCATGTATTTTTACTCTAAAAATAAGAATTTCCAAATTTCTTGATTTTTCTTCATTACCTTTCCTGATTAGCCATTTTTTCAGAGTAGAAAGTAGTGGTAGATGCACCCTGGTTAAGCCCTAGAGAATACTCTGGGGCATTTTTTATTTTTGAGGAGGCAGGGGAGCAGGGGGCAGGAGGCAGGAGGCAGGAGGCAGGAGGCAGGGGGAAGGAGGCAGAAGAATTTTGGATTTTAGATTTTAGATTTTGGATTTTGGATTTTAGATTTTGGATTTTGGATTTTAGATTTTAGATTTTGGATTTAGTCAGAAGTTAAGAAGTTAATTATTTCCCCCCTGCCCCTCTGCCCCCCTGCCCCTCTGCCCCCCGTCCAGCGTTCGGCTTTACTGTTCCTGCCAGTAGACCTCTGCCCCTCTGCCTCTTCCTCTACTCCATCAGTTCCTCATCCTTGCGAACGGGGGCAACATCGGGTAGTGAGCGATTTAATAGATAAAGCCAAGCTAAACCGATTAAACCAACAGTAATTCCAGCTAAACTGACTACTTGTGCTACTCTCAAAGGCCCTAACATCAGGCTATCAGTACGTAAGCCTTCAATCCACAAGCGTCCTAAGCTATAAGCTACCCAATAAACTAAAAACAGTGTTCCTACTTTTAGACGCTGTTTACCAGATACAGAACGTAAAAATAAGTTCATTAACAAAGCAAAAACCATTAAATCCCACAGAGATTCATAGAGGAAAGTGGGATGGAAGTATTCAAAATTTTCTAATCCAGGTGGACGATGTTCGAGAGGAATATACAATTTCCAAGGTAAATCTGTGGGATCGCCAAAAGCTTCAGAGTTAAAAAAGTTACCCCAACGCCCAATCGCTTGGCCTAAGATCAGGGAAGGTGCTACTAAATCAGCGAATTGCCAAAAAGACACTTGTTTGAGTTTGGCAAAAATTAGTGCTGCAATAATCCCGCCAATTATCGCCCCATGAATAGCGATTCCACCTTGCCATATAGCGATGATCCGTTCTGGATGTTTAGAGTATTCTGCCCATTGAAAAGCAACATAATATAACCGTGCTGCGGGAATTGCTCCAATTACCAGCCAAATAGACAAATCGCTGATCAAATCTGGATTGAGGTGACGACGTTTTGCTAAATACTGGGATATCCTTACACCAAGTAATACAGCTGTAGCAATTAATAAGCCATACCAACGAATGGCAACGGGTCCAATTTCTACCACAATCGGGCCAGGAGAAGTAAATTGGAAGGCCAAAGGCAAAATTGAAAAATCCAGTACCATGCAAAATTACCTAGAAATTTGTTGATTAAAAAATGCTGGTGCTTGATGTTTAGTTGAGCATTATCTTGAGCCATCACCTACGGCGGGCGTTTGAGAGCGGGACGCTACCCGTAACTTGTTTCCCAAAAAAGTACGCGATCGCCACAATTGACTTTGACACACTCCCCAGCCTAAAGGCGTGCGGATTCTGGGATCAAACAGCAATTGCAGGCATAGCCTGTCTGACATCGCCTAACCATAAGGTTGATGCCCCAACCATTGAAATATTTATGGCGGCGTTTTCATCGCGTCCATTAACTTTCTGACATGATGGACAGCGCCACTCTCTAACTGATAAATCTAAACTTTCTAAAACGTGACCACAATGAGAGCAGGTCTTACTAGACGGATACCATCGGTCTATATAAATAATTTGTTTTCCTTTTTTCTTGGCTACCCATTCTAGTATTTGCAGAAAATTCCCATAAGCTAAATCTGATATTTTTCTCCCCCAAAGTCGTTGCATTCCCGTGAGGTTTAATGTCTCAAAACACAAAACATCAAACTTATCAGTTAGTTGATGAGCCAACTTCCAAAACCAATCTCCTCTGCGGTTAGATACATCTTCGTGTCTACGAGCTAAGTTCTTTCTTGCACGTTCACGGTTATGAGAACCTTTTAATTTTTGAGAATGGTTTTTGTTGGCTTTCTTGATAGCATTGAGGGATTGTTTCAGGAATTGGGGTGATTCAATTTTTGTCCCATCAGAGCAAGTTAGGAATGTTTTTAATCCAAAATCAAACCCCGCTATTTTACCAGTCGTGGGTTCT
The DNA here is from genome assembly GCA_035299225.1 of Nostocaceae cyanobacterium. Classification (GTDB taxonomy): domain Bacteria; phylum Cyanobacteriota; class Cyanobacteriia; order Cyanobacteriales; family Nostocaceae; genus DATGXB01. The sequence continues at coordinate 13,004 of DATGXB010000111.1, forward strand.
TTTTCTGGGTCTGAATCATTGTCAACTACTACAACCATATACAATTCACCTAATGCAGTGCGTTTAATGGTTACAGTCTTGACTTTACCTTCTATTTCTCTAGATTTCCAAAACTTATAAACACGATTCCCGATTTTAATCCTATTACCACCCAATAATTTATAACCAGCTTGTTTCAGAGTAAATGATTTGTATTTTTTGACTTTCTTAAACCCTGGTGGTCTAACTCCTTTTTTCTGATGTTTGAAAAACAGTTGATAGGCTTTCTCAATGCGTTGGCATATCTCCTGCACTGCTTGAGAACCTACTAATTGCCAAGATGGA
>DATGXB010000112.1:0-2371 GCA_035299225.1 Nostocaceae cyanobacterium
CCCCTGTCCCCTGCACCCCTGCCCCCCTTGCCTCACTCCTCCCCTGAATTACGGTAGCCATAAAAATTAATGGTATAACCGGAGATTTTTACACCGGTTTTTTCTTCAACTTGACGAATTACTTCTTCTGGTAGTTCAATATGTACATCTAGAATTTGGTTTGTGTCCAAGCAGTTAACATGACTGTGAGCATCACTGATATTCCCGTATAAACGACCGTCGCAATGCTCAATACATTCAATAATTCCTTGACTAGAAAGGGCTTCTAGATTCTGATATACTGAAGTGTGACCGATTTCCTTTCCTTGTTGGTTGAGACGATCATAAATCTCTCTAGCTGAAAGATGCTCATTAGCTTGCCATAGTAATTCTAAAATAAATCGTCGCTGACGGCTAACACGCATACCCAGTGTTTGACAACGATCTAGAGCGTCTTCTAAGGAACGAATTGGTTTTGTAGAAATCGCTTGTTGTTGCATATTCCAGTTTTTTTAACTGTGGGATAGTTGTCCCGAATGTTATTAATCGGATATTCTTATCTACAAAGTTATTTAGATAACAATATATAGCATCTGAATTTAAAACAAACTCATTACAACTTTAGCTTAAAATTATCTGGGATGTCTACCTTATGATGAATGTATGATTTTCACAACTTTACTGTTGAGCAGTTAATAAAGTAGCTAATTTATCCATGACTATTGCGATCGCCATCAATCATAATTCTATCAATACTCTTGACCTTTCACCTGCTATCACGGTGATTGAATCACTACTGCAAAACGGTAATATTACTCAGCATGAACAACAGCTAAAATTTGAAATCAACTATGAACGCGAACCAGGAGATCCCAGAGAACTGTCAGAAATTCCTGAAATTAGATTGTGGTTTGTTCGTTTAGATGCCAAGTATCCTTGGTTGCCATTTCTACTAGACTGGAAATCTGGTGAACTAGGTCGTTATGGTGCAATGCTAGTTCCTCATCAATTTAGTGCTAAGGAAGGTATACAGTATAACCCTGAAGCTTTAGAAATATTTTTGATGCACAAAATTTTTATTCTCACTGACTGGTTAAAACAACAAGGTATTCCTAGCCAATTTCGCCTCAAGTCTTTTGCTCAAATGTTGGGTTATGACTTAGATGATGGTTTCTTTGAGTTAATTAAGTAGGGAACGGGGAACGGGGAACAGGGAACAGGCAATAGGCAATAAGCAATAGGCAAGAGTAATGAATTCTTTTATTTTTCCCCTCTGCCCCCTGCCTCTCTGCCCCCCTGCCCCTCTTCCCCCCTGCCTCTTTGCCCCTCTGCCTCCTGCCCCCCTACCCCCTCAACTACCCCAGATTTTTTCTAAAACGGTTTTAGGAGAAATATCTGCTGTTTTGTTGGTGGGAGATTTAATAGCCAGGAATTTTTCACTAGTAGGTAACAATTGGGCTGGGTTGCTTGGCCCAAATAGGGCGATAGTATAAGTTTGTACAGCTACCCCCAGTTGTAATGGTATGTCGGCGATAGTGAGCATTAAACTTGCTCCACCGATAATAGCCGCTAATTTACCGATATCATCTGGAGAAGTAACTTTAACATCTGGACATGATTCTAAAAGCGATCGCCCCGATTCATCATCAGTTTCCTGAATTACTACCACAGGTAAATCTGGCTGTTTCTTCTGGCACTCTTGAATAATTTCTTGCCAATATTCCACCGGATAATTATAGTCTGGTGGTAACTGGCTAGAATCGCCATAAATCAAGATATAACCTGTTTCATGAATACCTAAACGCTTTTGTTCCTTTTGCGCCCATTCTAAATCAGGTTTAGGTAAACTTAACGCTAACTCTGGACAATGGTTACTAATTCCCAAAGGTTTTAGTAAATCATGATACATTGCTCCTAAATATTGGTTAGGGTTACGCTCTACCGTATCAGTAAGAAAAGCGGACCCCTTACCTTGATAACCAATGCGTTTAGGAATACCGGTTAACCAAAGTATTAAACCAACCAACCAACTTTGATTTAGAGTAATAACGGCATCATATTCACGATCTCGAATTGTGCCAACAAAGTTACCCCAATCAGCTAAACTATTACGATCCCTAAAATCAAAGGTTAATACCTCGTGAACTGATTTGCTCACCCGGTAGGCAGCCTTTGACCGGGGTTCTACAACCACATTTATCTGCGCGTTAGGAAAAGAACGCTTGAGATCATCGAGAGTGGCAAAGAAAAGAATTTGTTCACCAATTCCGCCAGGTACAAGGGCTACTACTCGCATAATATTTATTGACGTTTATCGCTCCTTATTTTAGGGGAAAGAGGGTGCGGGGTCAGATGTGGCCGCTCACCAGACGGGCGACGGCGGCGGCCTCAC
>DATGXB010000113.1:0-14580 GCA_035299225.1 Nostocaceae cyanobacterium
CTTATCCTCTAGAGCTTTGAGTTACCAGCAATAATTAAATCAAAGTCAAGTCTAAACCTGAGTTGCATTTAATTCGATATTTCCTATACTTCTTGCGCTGTAAGCCTTGTAGCCTCGTTCTCAAAACTGTCCGAAGTATTGCCAAAAGGAATATGAACTATTTTTTTAAATTAGGTGTTGATGGAGTTTTTAGTAATTTTCCTGATGTAGCTTTTTCAGTTTGAGTATTTAGTTGAAAATGTTGTAAAATTGTTCATATTACACAACTCACATTAAATCAAAACTATGAAATATAACCAATTAGGAACAAGTGATTTAAAAGTTTCTGAGATTTGCTTGGGAACAATGACCTATGGACAACAAAACACAATAGAAGAAGCACATCAACAATTAAATTATGCCATTAGTCAAGGAATTAATTTTATTGACACTGCGGAAATGTACCCAGTTCCACCCCGTGCAGAAACCTACAGTTTAACAGAAACTTATATCGGTGAATGGTTGAAACATCAAAAAAGAGATCAGATAATTATTGCCACTAAAATTGTCGGTAATGGTCGTATGTTTAAATGGGTGAGAACTGGTAACAACTCCGTCAATAAAGAAAATATTATTCAAGCTGTAGATGATAGTTTGAAAAGACTGCAAACCGACTATATTGATTTATATCAAATTCATTGGCCAGACCGTTACGTTCCCCGGTTTGGTCAAACAATTTTTGACCCATCCCAAATATATGAAACAGTACCAATTGCAGAACAATTATCAGTATTTACTGATTTAATTAAAGCCGGAAAAATCCGTTATTTAGGTTTAAGTAATGAGACACCGTGGGGGGTGGCAGAATTTAGCCGCATTGCCAAAGAGATGAATTTACCGCAAGTCGTTTCCATTCAAAATGCTTACAATTTACTCAATAGAGTTTTTGACACAGCATTAGCAGAAGCGGTATATTATACAAACATTGGTTTACTAGCTTATAGTCCGTTAGGATTTGGATTTTTAACTGGTAAACACTTAAATAGTAAACAGGAAAATAGCAGAATTAGTTTATTTGCAAGTTTTGGTCAACGTTATTTTAAACCAAATGTCCAAGAAGCAATAAAAGCTTACATCAATATTGCAAACCAATTTCAAATTAGTCCCGCACAAATGGCCTTAGCATTTGTCAGAAGTCGTTGGTTTGTTGCTAGTACCATTATTGGTGCAACCACTTTAGAACAACTCAAAGAAAATATAGACAGTGTAAATGTAGTTTTGAGTAAAGAGATTTTAGCAGAAATAGACGCTATACACGGATGTTTTCCTAATCCTGCACCTTAATTGTGAGATAAAATTATGTGTAGGGTGGGCATTTTTAGGTGAAATCTGAATTAAAGAGAATTATACTAATAAATGCCCACCGATTTATATCATTAAAAACACAGCCTTTGTCAAGGATAAAAACTATGCAATCTCCCTTAAATTTCCTCAGTATTGAAGAATACTTAGAAGTAGAAAAATCTAGTGATATTCGTCATGAATACATAGCCGGACAAGTCTTTGCAATGGCTGGTGCGAGTGAAGAACATAACATAATTGTAGGAAATCTTCTTGCTATATTACGTCCTCATTTACGCGGAAGTTCTTGTCGTGCTTTCGTCTCAGACATGAAAGTAAAAGTTCAGGTAAAAAACGCCGATATCTTTTATTATCCTGATATTTTAGTTACTTGTGATCCTGAAGATAAAGAAAGATATTTTAAAACCCGTCCTAACTTAATTATAGAAGTATTATCTGACTCAACCGCAACCACAGACAAACGAGAAAAACGCATTAACTACCAAACTTTAGACAGTTTACAAGAATATGTATTAGTGTACCAAAACCAAATCAAAATAGAAATTTATCGTCGAGATGATTCGGGAAATTGGTTAATAGAAGTTTTAGGTAAAAATGATAAATTACGGTTAGATTCTGTGGGGTTAAATTTGACAATGGCAGATGTTTACGAAGATGTTAATCTGTAATTATATGATAAAAAAATCAGAAATCGCACTTCTGAAACCATCTAATTCAAATAACATCAAATATTCAAATCTTTTAAAGCCAAGCGAATTTGTTCTAAGCGCCGACGGTTAACACCCAAATCTGACTCACCCACACGAGAAGCCGAACGAATATGAATCACCGACTCATCAGCAGGAAAATAAAATTCCACATCATCAATAAATTTGAAAATGCGACTTTTAGAAAGTGCGTGAATATAATTATCTGTTTTTTCCACCACTTCAGTACGCGGAACAACCGTTAAAACTTTCAGTACAGTTTGATAAGCTGTATCACGGTCTACATGATAGGGGATAGGTTCAATAGCGTGTTGTGCGTCAGCATTTTGACTAACCGCACAGTTAGGAGAAGCTGGACAGGGTGCGAGTTGACCATTTTGTAAACCCGTCGCTTCAGCAACCACCGGGAAAATCAAACCAAAGGACAAAATTAAAAATAGCGCTAAAACAACCTTCTGTAATTTCTGGTAAAGTTTTACAAGGGACATATATTAATCAAGTTATAGGTCATTATACAGATTATCATCCATCCAGGCACAAAACGCAGTTGTTTTTTGTAGGGTGTGTTAGCGACAGCGTAACGCACCAATAAAACTATATTAAATTACCATCCAATCCTTCTGCATCCCGGTGCACAAAGAATGTAACCCAATACATTAAGAATGCAACCCGATACATTGCTTCTGCATCCCGGTGCACTGCTTCTGTATCCTGATCTAGAAGTAATGAAACATCATTCCTCAAAGCTGCGAAAACACCAACACTTGCTAAACCTTAACCAATAAGGTTAGAATAAACGCTAGTAAAATCACGTTTTTCAACGTTGTTAATATGGAACCGATAACTCTAGCCACAGCCGTAGCAACCCTGATGTTCTCTGAAACCATTAAAGAAACTGGAAAAAACCTTGGACAAGGAATTTCTGAACAAGCAGGACAATTGTTTAATCTGATTCGGGAAAGATTTCAACAAGCAGGAACAGAGGGACTTTTAACCAGAACTGAAAAAGACCCCAATGAGAAAAATATCACCAAATTTCAAGACGAGTTAGAAACCCAATTGCAAGAAGACGAAGATTTTGCTCAACGTGTCCGGGAAATAGTCAAACAGTTAGAACCTGTGGTCAAAAAACGTCAAGTAATGGCTAGTGGAATTAAAGTAGACGGAGCATTAGAAGCTGAAAATATGAAACAGAAAGCATCAGAAAGTAGTTCTTCAGAACAGGAAATGTTCACAGACGTAGAAGCAAAAAGTATTAAACTTGGTAACTTAACTCAAGAAGGCTAAACTAATGAACATTCAACCCACTCCCGAACAGATTTTACAAAGCATTCTCAAAAATGTTTCAGTTGGCGGAAATTTGACCACAGGAGATATTACCCAAATTCTCAATTTATGGGTTGTTATTGAACAACAAGATATTTTTACATCAAAAGAAATTCCCCAAAATATCCCCCGCAGTGACATCATTAAATTTGTGGGACGTGCTGAAGTTTTAGTGAACTTGCATAAAAAGCTACAAAATACCTCTGTAATTGCTGTTCAGGGAATGGGAGGACTAGGAAAAACTGAGTTAGCAACACAGTATGCACTCATTCACCTATTACTCAAAACCTATCCAGGGGGAATTTGTTGGTTACGCGCTGGAAAAGAAAATATAAATATAGGGACTCAGATTTTACAATTTGCTACAACTAAATTAGGACTTAAGCTGCCAGACAATTTGGACGCAGTTAAACAAGTTGATTACTGTTGGTCAAATTGGCGACGAGATGGGGATGTGTTAATAGTTTTGGATGATGTTACAGACTATCAAAGTGTAAAACCTTATTTACCGCCAGCATCACTAAAGTTTAAATTACTAATTACTTCTAGACTACAGTTAGATTCACCACAGTCTATTTCTTTAAATTTTTTGGATGAGTCACCAGCATTGGAACTGTTACAAACTTGGGTAGGGGAAAAGGTCACGCAAGAATTAGAAACAGCAAAAGAACTTTGTGAGTTTTTAGGTTATTTACCTTTAGCTTTAAACTTAGTAGGCAGGTACATTAAAAAGCGTAATATTTCTTTAGCGAAAATGTTGCGGAGATTAGAGAAAGAAAAGATTACTCATCAAGCCCTAGCCAGAAATGAAAAAGACCCTACTTGGACATTAAATGTAAATTCAGGTGTAATTGCAGCTTTTGAATTAAGTTGGTCAGAATTAAGTGATGATGCTAAAGAATTAGCAGTTTTACTCAGTTTATTTGCTTTAGCACCTATTCCTTGGTCATTAGTTGAAAAGGTAAAAACGGTCAGAGATGTAGAACAGTTGGAAGATAGCCGAATAGAATTAGAAAATTTACACCTGCTGCAAAGTAAAGAAAATTATGAATTACATCCATTAATTCGCCAATTTTTTCAACTTAAGCAGAATGAAATAAACGAAACGGAAGAATTAAAACGCGCCTTTTGCCAAACAATGGTAGAAGTTGCAAAGAAAATTCCTGACACAATCACTCTACAACAAGTTACTGATATTTCTCCTCAACTACCACACATAGCAGAAGTAGCAAACAATCTCATTGAATATGTCAGCGATAATGATTTAATCTGGCCTTTCTGGGGTAATGTTACATTTTACAAAGATCAGGGGTTATATGCTCAAGCTTTACCTTGGTGTCAGCAATGTCTAGAGACCACTAAACAAAGCTTGGGAGAAGAACATCCCGACTTTGCCACTAGCCTGAACAATTTGGCGTTCCTCTACAACTCACAAGGCAGATACAGTGAAGCAGAACCCCTGTATCGGCAAGCATTGGAACTGAGGCGACGGGTGCTGGGAGAAGAACATCCCGACTTTGCCACTAGCCTGAACAATTTGGCGTTACTCTACTCCTCACAAGGCAGATACAGTGAAGCAGAACCCCTGTATCGGCAAGCATTGGAACTCTGGCGACGGGTGCTGGGAGAAGAACATCCCGACTTTGCCACTAGCCTGAACAATTTGGCGGGACTCTACGACTCACAAGGCAGATACAGTGAAGCAGAACCCCTGTATCGGCAAGCATTGGAGATTTGCGAAAAAAGTTTAGGGGTAAATCATCCGCACACGGTTACTGTTAGTGAAAATTTGCAAATCTGCCAACAAGCTTTAGATAAATTATCAAATCAATAAAATCTGATAACTAAAATTTGCTGTTAGTTTTGTGGTAGGTGAGACTAGGAAGAGATAAGGGAAAAATGAGGAAGAAAAAAACACATTTTTATGATTAATTTGTAGGGACATGGCATTGCCGTGTCCTCTTAAAATCCGATTAATTTACCCAACCCATACTGTAAAGATTGACGAATATCCTCCGCTTCTAAATCAGGATATTCTGCTAAAATCTCCTCTACAGGCTTACCATTAGCCACCAAATTAACCACCAAAGAAACCGGAATCCTCATTCCGCGAATGCAAGGCTGTCCAGCCATAATGCGGGGGTTAAATGTAATTCTGTCTAGACCTACCATAAAATTATTTTTAGTTGTTTTCTTTAGTTTGCCATAAATTTCTGAAAGTATACTATTTCTGTTTAATGTTTAAAATATAAGGTAGGCATTTATCAATATAATTCTCTATGATGAGGGATTTACCCTAAAAATGCCCACTCTACATATACTTAGTAATGCTGACGCAACAGCCCGCGCAATACAAGCAGTTGTTACTTCTGGGGGAAGTCTACAACAAAATCCGCGTCGTGGTGCCATTAAGGACAATTACAGTATAATATAAATAGCTTTACTCCTAATTTATATGACATTAACAGAAATTTTACCCTCACTGCAAAAATTATCTCATCAAGAAAAAATTCAAGCCATTCAATTTTTAGCCTCAGAATTAGCTCAAGAAGCGCAAAATTTAGCAACAGAATCACTTGAGTATGGTGAGATAGATACAGAATTAAATTTTCAGCTTCTTAGTGAAAAAGACATGATTGAACAAAGCAAATCTGCTTTAGAAGCTTACCTCAGTGCAGGTTCAGGAGTCAAACATGAGCAAATCCAGAAATGGGCAAATAGTTTAATAATTCAACAATAATACTAATGTCTGAGATAATTTGGACGGAAACAGCGACTAATGACTTAAATCGTCATTATGATTTTATCATATAGGATTCCTATTTGATTTTTGAAAAAGACTGAGGTGGGCATTTCCGAAAATTCTCAGCTTTGATTCAGTGTTTTACCGAAAAATGCCCACCCTACACATACTTTGCGATTTTGCGCGAGACTTTCCCCTAAAAAAATCCCCCAAATCTCATACAAGAATTGGAGGACTAAAACTAACTAACTAACTCAAATTAGCCAACAACAAAATTAACCAACTTCCCAGGAACAACAATTACCTTCTTAATCTCCTTACCCTCAATATACTTCTGTGCTATCTCCGATTCACGCGCAAATTTTTCCAACTCATCCTTACTTGCTTGTGCTGGGACTTGAATCGCACCGCGAGTTTTACCCAAAACCTGAATTACTAAAGTAATTTCATCTGCTATTAAAGCCGCAGGATCAAAAGCTGGCCAACTTACTTGATGCACTGATTCCCCATTACCTAATAAATGCCATAACTCATCGGCAATATGGGGAGCAAAAGGTGCTAACATAATGACTAATGTTTTAATCCCCTCCCCATAAACGGCGGAATTTTTACAATCAGCATCGGTTAAAGCATTACTTAATTTCATCAACTCAGATATAGCTGTATTGAATTGATATTCATCTTCTACATCTTCGGTTACGGCTTTAATTGCTGTGTGAATTGCCCGTTTTAAATCTTTCTCAGATTTACTTAAATCACCATTTTTGGTTGTTTTAGGAACGCCGCCATTAATACAATCTGTTACCAACCGCCAAACCCGATTTAAAAAGCGGAATTGCCCCTCTACATCAGCCTCATTCCATTCTAAATCTTTTTCTGGTGGGGCTTTAAATAAAATGAACATCCGCGCTGTATCTATGCCATATTTACTAATGACATCTTCCGGGGCAACACCATTGCCTTTTGATTTGGACATGGTAGCATAAAGACACTGTAAAGGTTCTCCGGTTTGCGGATCACGGGGGTTATTAGGATCTACTAAATGAGAAGGAATCCATTTATCTTTACCGGATTTATTCGGGTTCATGTAAGTTAAACCCTGTACCATGCCTTGAGTTAAAAGCCGTTGGAAGGGTTCATCAAAATTCAATAAACCTCTATCTCTTAATACTTTGGTAAAGAAACGAGAATACAATAAATGTAAAATCGCGTGTTCTACTCCCCCCACATATTGATCTACAGGCATCCAATCATTTACTTTGGCTGAATCAAATACCTGATTGGCATTTTTAGCATCGGGATAACGCAAGAAATACCAGGAGGAATCTATAAAAGTATCCATTGTGTCTGTTTCCCGTTTGGCTGGTGTGCCACAGGTGGGACAGGGAACATTTACCCAGTTTTCTAACTGTGCTAAGGGTGAAGCACCACGACCAGTAAATTCTACTTCTTCTGGTAATAATACGGGTAAATCTTCATCTGGTACAGGTACGACACCACAGTTAGGACAGTGAATAACGGGAATAGGTGCACCCCAATATCTCTGACGGGATATTAACCAATCTCGGAGGCGATACTGTACCCGCACTTTACCAAAACCTTGTTGTTCGGCGTATTCGGTGATCGCTTGTTTGGCTTCTGTGGAGTTTTTACCGTTAAATTGTTGGGAATTAATTAATATTCCGGGTTCGGTGTAAGCTGCGGTTAAAATTGGTGTTTCTTCTAGGTTGGCGGTTTCGGGAACTATTACTACTTGGATGGGTAAATTTTGTTCTTGGGCAAATTTAAAGTCTCTGACATCATGGGCAGGAACTCCCATTACTGCGCCAGTTCCATATTCATACAATACATAATCAGCGACCCAAATGGGTACTTCTGCCCCGGTAAAGGGGTTAATGGCTTTGCCACCGGTGGCTATACCCCGTTTTGGTCTGTCTTCGGCGGTGCGTTCTATTTCGCTTTGGTTGGTGACTTCTTGAACGAAGCTATCAACGGCAGCTTTTTGTTCTGGGGTGGTTACTAATGCGGTTAAGGGGTGTTCTGGGGCTAAAACAACGTAACTCACACCATATACTGTATCGGGACGGGTGGTGTAAACGCCTATTTTTTCTTCTCTCCCCACAATGGGAAATTCTAAATAAGCACCGACGGATTTTCCGATCCAGTTGGCTTGCATTAATTTGACTTTTTCTGGCCAACCGGGTAATTTATCCAAGTCGTTTAATAATTCTTCGGCGTAGTCGGTGATTTTAAAGAACCATTGCCGTAGTAATTTGCGTTCCACTTTGGCCCCACTGCGCCAAGAACGGCCTTCGCTGTCTACCTGTTCGTTAGCTAATACGGTTTGGTCTATTGGGTCCCAGTTAACTGCGGCTTCTTTTTGATAGGCTAATCCGGCTTGTAAAAATTGCAGGAATATCCATTGTGTCCATTTATAATAATCTGGGGAACAGGTAGCAATTTCTGCTTCCCAGTCTAAGGAGAAACCCAGACGCTGTAATTGTTTCCGCATCTGGTCAATATTTTGATATGTCCATTTGGCGGGAGGAATGCCCCGGTCAATGGCGGCGTTTTCGGCGGGTAGTCCAAAGGCATCCCAACCCATTGGATGTAACACCCGATACCCCTGCATTCGCTTGAGGCGGGCAATTACGTCTGTAATGGCGTAGTTACGGACGTGCCCCATGTGTAGGCTACCGGATGGGTAGGGAAACATGGAAAGGGTGTAAAATTTTGGCTTGTTTTGATCTTGAGGGGTACGATCTAAGCCAAGTTCTGACCATTTACTCTGCCATTTTTCCTCTATTGCGGCTGGGTTGTATCGGGATTCCACCAATTTTCTCCTAACTGAAATTATAACTATTCTGTGCTTCCATATTGTAGACTTTCGGCAGGATAGGTTAATTGATTTAAAGTAATGACTGAGTTAAATGTGAATCAAACAGATTTGTTCAGGGTTTTTGTGTATGGGACGCTAAAACCAGGGGAGGCTTATTATAAACGTTATTGTGCTGGTCGTGTTGTGTCTGCACAAAGAGCGTTTGTATTTGGTCGGCTGTTTGATTTATCTGTGGGTTATCCGGGGATGACTTTGGGGGAAGATAAAGTTAAGGGTTATTTGCTGTCTTTTGCTGATGGGAGCGTTTTAACTTTATTGGATGATTTGGAAGATTATTCGCCAAATCGCCCAATGTCAGAAAATATATATAATCGTCAGTATATAGAGGTGTATAAGCTTGATGGTGAATCTTTGGGACAGGCTTGGGTGTATGTGATGAGTTGGGAGAGGGTTCAGCAGTTGGGGGGCAAACTGGAGGTTGATGGCTGGTGGAGCGATCGCTCTTTACAATGGGTAGATTAGTTTGAGATTTTGAATTTTAGATGGAGTTAGACGCTAGGAAGTACGTTATTTTCTCCCCTGCCCCCCTGCTTTAATTTACATCTCTATCTGTAGATACTGTTTTTAGCTTTGGTCTGGGGTTAGATACGGCGGTTTTAGGAATTTCAATCACTGGGTTGTTAATAGCGACCATCAAGGGAGAAGTGGAGGCTTGTTTTGCTGTGGCTTCTGGTTTGGGTGATGTGATTGAATTTTGGGCAAATTGCAGGTTTCTAGAGCTAGTTGGTATAAGGTTAGTTATACTACCAATAGCACAAGCGGCGATCGCTCCTCCCAAAATCCATGCCAACCGGGAACGACGCTGTAATCTTTCCTGAACCTGTTGCAAGACTTTCTCTGGTGACTGTGGGGCTGCGACTGGCATTGTTCGCATCCCTGATCTCAGTTTCAATAAACGGAAATACAGGTCTTTCACGGCGGGATCTGTGGCTAACCATTCTTCTACCTGTTTCCGTTCGCCGGCAGTGACTTCACCATCTAGGTAAGCACTCAATAACTCGAAGCGATCGCGCTTCACCATATCCATAGTACCCGTTAATTTGTTGGTAGGCTGGGCCGTCCCACCAGGACAATTCCTTGATAGTTGTGAGTGGGAGGGTTCATTAAACTTTGAACCATTGTTTATCTTAACATTTTTACCAATTTTTGGACTGGTAAAATTTGCCTGCGAATTGGCATTTACGCCTTAATTTTGTTTGCTTTTCAAGACATATTTTGTGTGCATTTGATAATGCTTAATATTTCTTAAATTTTGCCCTGAAATTAAGGCTAACTGCGGTAAATTAAATGTCTAGATATCTTTGCAACTGGGACTGCAATCTGGATCTAGCTCTAGCTATTCTGGATTTAACTGTACCCAAAGAAACGCCGGTAATTTCGGCTATTTCTTCATAGGCCAGACCTTCTATCTCCCGTAATACAATTGTAGTTCGGAAAACTTCTGGTAAATCCGCGATCGCTTCTCGCAGTTGTTCATAAAATTCTCTAGTTGTTAGTTCTTCTTCTGGCCCTGGAGTATCACCAGCGATTTCCCAGTCCATCTCACCATCGTCCACGGAACGAGGAGCATCTAAGGACAAGGGACTAACAACCCGTTTACGCTTGCGTAACTCATCATAAAACAAGTTAGTGGCAATCCGACTTAACCAACCCCGGAACTTAGCAGGTTCTTGTAAGCGGCTAATATTCCGATACACACGAATCCAAACTTCCTGGGCTAAATCAGCTCGATCAGGCCAGTCAGGCGCTAAGTGATATAAAACCCTATCGACTTGAGTCTGATAGCGGCGCAACAGTTCTGCAAAAGCAGCACGGTCGGGGCGCAGTCCAGCTTGACAGCGCAAAATAAGATCATGATTTGAGAGTTTGTCAACTTGCACCGATGCTTCTGAATACGTTGCATCAACCGTTGACCAGGATACAGTAATCGAATGACTCATAGATCGGTTTGGCTTTAAATCATCCCTAGCTGTTAGACACAATAATGGAAATTAAGTTCCCAAGTAGGATGGCAGAATTATGATCAGAACCAAGAAATATATCTTTTGAGGGAGGAGTGCGGGGTAGAGGAGTGCTGAGTGCGGGGTGCGGAGTGTGGGGTGCAGGAGTAATTAATTATTTTTGACTTTTGCCAATTCCCTGTTCCCTGTTCCCTGTTCCCTAATGACTAAATTTGTTGATCTTGGCAAAACCGTGCGAAAACTGATAGATATTGATCAATTTTTTCTTACTAACCTGTCTTTAACAGGTGATTAATGAGCCAGATTATGTCAGGGATAAAAAAAGGCGATCGCAATGGCAAGAAATGAATCTTTAGCAAGTATGGTGATGTTACTCTGTTTTGGTACAGCAATTTTATCTCTGGCTGTCCATTGGCGCAATCAAAATGCAGCAAATCAACCTGCGGCTTTAAACTCAAGTAGCTATAATGACAGTGATCAAAAATCTTCCAATGGAGTTTATCGCCCTACTTTCCCAGTGGGAATTGGTGATGTGGCTTTGGCTGAAACTCCTCAAAAGCGTAATGTCGCCACCCAAACTAAAGGAAAGAGTAATCAAAAATCTAGATTAATCACAACAAAAGTAGTAGTCAATCCTAGTGATAATGATTGGCCAAAACCCAGGTTAGCAGTTAACGTTGCTCAACCTAAAACAAATATATTCCCAGAGTCCAATCAGGCACAACTAATGGTAGATTTAAGCGATCGCCGGGTTTATGTTTACCGCAATGATTATGTAATTGCTAGTTATCCCATCGCTATTGGTAAGAAGGGCTGGGATACACCTACAGGTAACTTTCAGGTTGTGCATAAAGAACATGATCCCATCTGGAAACATCCAATTACTGGTAAAGTATTTGAAGCTGGTACGGATAGCCCATTAGGTGAGCGCTGGATCGGTTTTTGGTCAGATGGGAGAAATGAGATCGGCTTTCACGGTACACCTGATATTGACTTAATAGGAGAAGCTGTGTCTCATGGTTGTCTAAGAATGCGAAATTCTGATATTAAGTTGCTTTACGACCAAGTAAGTTTAGGCACAACTGTGTTAGTCCGCGAGTAATGGGAAAAGTGTATAAAAAATCCTAGATTTTGGATCTGAGAATTACTCAATCCAAAATCCAAAATCTAAGATTTAAAATCTACAATTCTTATGACTTTTCCTCAAAGCTGGGAGCGTAGACTTGTAGAAGGTTGCTGACTTGACGTAGCACTTCGTTACCTGTACTTTTACCGATCGCTTGTCGTTCTGGGAAGAAATTGGGGCGATCTAAGTAACGGTTGATAGCTTCTCCTACTTGCTGAGAAATTAAATCTTGCAGTTCTGTTGTAGCTCGTTGACGTTGGTAATTAGCACCTTCTTCAGTTGTCGCATACAAAGGCGGGAGACGATTAAGCGCGTAAGCGGCAATATCTCCCACATCTAAAGAACTTTCACTGGTGGCTTCGATTTCTGCTACTCTTGTAATGGCTTCAGTCAACACTAACTCTTCCATTACATTTATAAATTGTTTGCGAGGTACCGCCACTACCTCACCTGTTAAAAGTGCGCCCATCAGGCGGTCTAAGGCCATATACTCTTCAATTGTTAGATCCGAGGCATTATCACAGATCCGTCCGACTTCTGCTTCCATTGCTGGTGTTAGATAACCATCCTGAAGAGCTTGTTCAACAATTCTTTCTATACTCATAATCTTCGTCTTTTAATTTAAGCACCCAAATCAGGTAAGAATGGTACTGTTGCATTGTATTTTGCTTTGCAGCAAAAGTTGTTTAATTATCTATTAACAAAATTTGACCTCTGCCTGGTCTTAAGATACTGTGATTCTAAGCTGTTGTTGCTTCGTTTTTGAGTTTTGGTTTCCCAGAGTTTAAATCTGGTAGCAAGGTTCAAAGCTTGCCTATATAGCTTATTAACCAGTTATCTATTCCAGGGTAATTACATAAAAAATATTGATACTATTACCAACAAATTTTAAAGCTTGCTGAGGATATGTCACCACTGCGTCACCAATGCCTTTGCGGTAGTTGGTTAGCCTGGTTTGATTTTCTA
Source organism: Nostocaceae cyanobacterium (assembly GCA_035299225.1). Taxonomy (GTDB): domain Bacteria; phylum Cyanobacteriota; class Cyanobacteriia; order Cyanobacteriales; family Nostocaceae; genus DATGXB01. Next base: position 13,070 of record DATGXB010000113.1, read on the forward strand.
AGTGCCCCTGACAATACTTTTTATCTAATTTCTTGAATGATCTAAAAGATTCGGCAACTGAATTTAAAATCCTTTGCACTGCTTGAGAATACAAAACTTGATAGTGATTGTTAGCTTTGTATTCTTTTTCTAAATCAAATTTGCCGATGATTTGTCCAGTCTTAAAAAATAGCTGACGAGTATAGTAAATACTACTGTTTGTCAGCTTGTAAGATTCAGAACAAATAAACTCAAGAATTGCTTTTAAATCTTCATTTAGATTAATCAGATTTTGTTGGCATCCGTATAATTTAGTCACCTCCTTACTAAAATGTAATGATAACATAAATGTGTTGCAGCAAAAAAATTATACATGATAATTAAGAATATTCTACAGGCGGGATAAATCCCGCAACTGCGACTGTCATCCCTAAAAAACAGTTAAGAGACTTTCAGCATATCATTGTTGTAATTTATCAAATTTCTACTAATTCATGACTTTAGTACGCCAGGGTGCTGGGTCAACGGATAATCCATTGACATATAAACCCCAATGTAAGTGGGGGCCTGTAGAAGCGCCTGTAGAACCTACTGCACCAATTCTTTGACCAGCTTTAACAAAATCACCTTCTTTAACATTAATACGGCTGAGGTGCATAAAAATGCTAACAACACCTTGACCGTGATCAACACCAACCACATTACCGTGAACTTTGAATCCTTGGGCTACTGTTCCCACCAGCGCAACTCTTCCAGCAGCTGGGGCAACTACTGGTGAACCTGTTGCACCAGCATAGTCAACACCACGATGGTAGTAGTCATTGGCAAATTTACCATTATAGTAACGACGGACACCATAGATTGTTGTTATTCTTCCAGCGTTGGGTTGAAGGAAAGAGCCATTCCAGAATTTTTCAGGTGTTTGCAGGGCTTTGAAGGCTGCAACACGGCTAAGTTCAAGTTCTGTTGCCCTGACTCCAGCTTTACCTGGTGGTAAATTAATTCGTTGAACTGGAAATTTGCGATCGCCTATTTTTACTGCTAAATTTTTCTGTTGCCCATCTCCTGCAACTCTAATGGTTCTAACTCCACCTTTTTCTAAGGGAGTTGTCGGAATAAAAGCTCGATATTTATTAGGTGCAACTTCATAAACTGGGTATGTTTTCTCTCCCACAGCCACAGTCGGCTGTTCTCCACTTGTTTGCCCATCTGTATTAATTACTACTGAAACCGTATCACCCAAACGAGGATTATTTGGCGTTATCTGTACTTGTAAAGCTTCTGCTGGTGAAGCTAAGGCCACAGGCACAACAGCAAAAATTCCCATTAACAGGTTTAGTTTCCGGCGTTGGTTTGGCAGTATGGTGCTACCAGAAGATTGTTGATTTTGTACAGTAACAGTGTAATCCTTTGTCGTCATAAAGCTATTAAACAATTATTTGCTAATGATGAGATACTGACTAGCTTATTTTGACAAGAGTTTCCGACTCTGGCAACTTTTAGTTCAAAGGCAGGGGGCAGGGGAGCAGGGG
>DATGXB010000114.1:0-4086 GCA_035299225.1 Nostocaceae cyanobacterium
GGAGGCAGAGGGGCAGGGGGGAAAGAAGAATTAATTCCTATATTCCCTATTCCCTGTTCCCTGTTCCCTGTTCCCTGTTCCCTGTTCCCTGTTCCCTGTTCCCTGTTCCCTGTTCCCTGTTCCCTACTTCCTAATGACTAATGACTAAAGGGTGCTTTAACCAGACATATCGAACGGTGAATCTGTATCAATTATTTCTAACTTGTTTAAAATATGCGATTTGATTTTTTCATATTCTTGTTTAAGTAAATTCTTGCTAACTTGAGCGTCAGCAGTTGGTGTTATTAGGCTGCTTGTTTGTACCCATTCATGTAAGCGATCGCGTTGAGCCGGCGCAATAGCCGAAGAAAGGACGTGAGTACAGCGATTTGGCCTTTCCTTAGTAAACATCAGTAAATAATAACTACCCTTGTGTTGTAGTAAACGCAGGGTTTCTTGAGCAAAATGAGTTTTGAGATCAAGATATTGAGGCAGCCATTTAGCTTCATGCTTACGGTTGTAAATGACTGTAATCCATAACACCATCGGATGAGGGTGGGAGATAAACAAAAATTGATTGTAGCGGGTACAAACTAAACGTTTTTGAATTTCTGCCCTTGGTAGCATTACCCACAATGCTGGTAAAAGCTCGGTTTTGGTGGGAATAGGTTGAGGAAAAACAATATCAGCAATGGGTTTGTTGGGTGGCCAAGTAACTAGACTAGCAATTTCATCATAAATAGGAGCAAGACGAACATCGGTTGTAGTTTTTTGCTCAATGCTAGGAGATGGGGAAGAATTTACTTTTGGTGTCTGTGGTTCAAGTGTAGGGGTAAACTGTGACTCAATCTTTGATTGTGGTTGAGCTATGGGGGTAAGTTGTAACTCGGTTTTAGGCTGTTGTTTAACTTTAGATTCTGGTTCAGCTGGAGTTGTGGCGGGTTGGTTGTTTGGTTGAATTTTAGGGTGGGAGGGTGATTCGGTTTTTTGTTTGGGTTCAGATGGAGTTGTAACTGCTGAGTTGTGATTAACTACGGGAACTTCTACATTAGGGTGACGGAGGTGGTCTTGTTGTTCTACAAAGGCTAAAGTATTGAGTATTTCACTGATGGTTTGGGGGCGATCGCTTGGTGATTTGGCTAAACAACCCATGATCAAATCTTGGATTTGCTGAGGTATTTCTAAATGCGGTGCAACTTCAGCAAAAGAACGTGGCTGTTGATAATGATGGGTTTTATACCAAGCTCCAAAGGAATGAGATGCTGGGATGAGGGGCATTTTGCTGGTTAACATTTCAAACATCATCACCCCTAAACTATAAATATCAGAGCGATTGTCTAATTCTTTCCCTTCGATCTGCTCTGGAGAAGAATAAGCTAAAGTTCCTAAATAAAACTTAGTTTGATCACTATCTGACATCACTAACTTGGCAATGCCAAAATCCAGAACTTTTACCAGTTCCCCAAAACTCGGATCTTGGATCACCAACATATTACTAGGCTTAATATCTCGGTGAATAATCGGACAGATCACCCCATCTACAGGAATACCATTATGAGCGCATTGTAATCCTAAACAAATTTGTCTAGCCATGCTAATAAACCTGGGCAAAGTGAGGTTTTCCTTGCGAACTAAACTGCTCAAACTTTGCCCTTGTAAATATTCCATCACATAGTAAGGCGTATTCTTTTCGTCTACGCCATAATCCATCACTCTAACGATATGAATGCTTTTTTGTCCTAATAAGGCGCAGGTTTTAGCTTCTCTCTCAAACCTCTCTTGCAATCGCATTTTTTCATTTTGGATTGACAAGGCGAGAAACTTAACTGCTACGGGTACACCACCCAACAGAACATCCTTAGCACGATAAACTCGCCCCATTGCTCCAGTACCGACTAATTCCTGAAGCTGGTAGCGTTTGCCGAGTAAGCGACCAATGTTGGGGTCTGACATAAAAAATTCGACTCCAATGTTTAATAACCGTAATCAACCAGCCTGTAATTACTAACCACAAACAATAATTACAGAAATTTATCTGTTTTTTAAGCGTATTTACGCAAAATAACATCTTTGCGAAGAAATGCAGTACCATTTATCTTTCTACTTCAGTAGAAATTGTGATTGTTAAAATCTAGTACAGCAGTTATAATTTTACACTGATTTAATTTAATCTAGATATAGTTTGCCCAAGTTTGGACAAATAGCTAACTGATTATCATTATTCCTAGTTTATTTGGATTGACGCTCTAAACTAGCTTCCATTGTACTGGTTAAAAAATGACCTGTAAGTATACCGCTAGTGAGATAGTATTGATCATCAGAGACTCGATGGAGGGTTTCAAAACCGCTACGGCGCTGCTTGTCTCCTAATACCCAATAACGCTGCACTATGGTATCAGGACAAATCCAACCTTCACCTTCTATATTACCTAAAAGATTATGTTGCAGGATAAAAGTATATTGGCGATCGCCTTCGTGTAACCTGCCTTTATATTGACAAGCTATTTCTGAGCGATCGCTGTTGGGAAAGATCAGCTTTGTAGCCATAGAAAACCAGTTATCCCGATTCCAAACGACTAAGGTTAGTCCTTTAAAATTAATTGGCAAACTATGACGTTCTAGCCAACTTCCTTGCATTATCCAGCGTCCTGGTTCTAACAAAAAAGTGTGAGCCACTTAAATAAGTTCCTGATGCTAATTTAACACTCCTTTTAAAGATATATACCATTGTGCATTGGCTATTGAGCACATTTCGCTGAAAGTTGCTATATCTTTAACATCATGATTTTCAGTAGTATATAAATGCAGAATTTGCGGTACAAGCGTTGTCAATGATGCTTAAATTTGATAACTATGATGTATCTCTCCTAAAAGTGCTTCACAGACCGCACCAGTAGCAGCAGGTAAGTTGCCGGGAATACCCAGATTTCGCCAATAAGCTAGAATTGCGAAGGCGATCGCTTCTTTAAATTCCCCATTCATTCCCAATTCATCAGTAGTTACAACTGGCACTGTTGATAATAATAACTTTAATCTATTTTTTAAGTAAAGGTTACGGCTACCCCCACCACATAAAAGCACTCTTTCGGGCATTTGGGGCAAAAAAGAGCGATAACTATGAATAATAGAAGCTACGGTTAATTCTGTGAGTGTTGCCAGAAAATCAGCATCACTCAGTTGATATGCGTGAGCATCTTGTAAACATTGATGTAAATAGTTGACTCCAAATAATTCCCGTCCTGTAGATTTAGGGGGCGGTAGGTGGAAATATTCTTGGCTTAACCATTGTTCGACTAACGGCTGACAAGGTTGCCCACTAGCTGCCCAACCGCCGTTTTCATCATAACTTTTTGCCCCATTGGTTAAATGCTCAACAGCCAAATCTAAGAGACTATTACCGGGGCCTGTATCCCAAGCGCGAATTTTTGATAACCAGTCACCTTGACGCGGAGGAATAAACGTTACATTACCAATTCCGCCAATATTTTGAATACATCGTCCTTCGTGGGGATGACTGAGTAAGTAGGTGTCAATTCTCGAAACTAGAGGTGCACCGTGACCACCGGCAGCAATATCAGCAACACGGAAATTGCTAATAGTAGTAATTCCTGTGAGATAGGCAATTAAAGCTCCCCTTCCCAGTTGGAGACTGTAGCCCAGATGTTGAGTCGGTGTACTTTTGGCTGGCCGATGGTAAACTGTTTGACCATGAGAACCGATTAAAACGGCTGGTGGTTGTCCGGTTTGGATGTTTTTAGCTGCTTGGGCAAAAACTTGGGCGATCGCTTCATCAATTTCTGCTAATTCTGCCATCGAGACAGCTTCCCCAGCCGCCAACCCTAAAAGTTTTTCTCTGAGTTGGGCTGGATAGGGATAAGTCTCTCCTGCTAATAAATTGATTTCTAAATCTGAATCTGTTCCTGTTATTTCTACTAAAACAGCATCTATCCCATCTACAGAAGTCCCACTCATTAGACCAATAACACGAGTAGGGATGGTGGAGGGTTGAGAAGAATACATTGATTAATATAATTGGTAGATTTTGAGGAGTAGTTTAATCTATGCCAATGCCAATGTCAAAAGAGGCAGGGGGCAGGGGGGCAGGGG
>DATGXB010000115.1:0-42898 GCA_035299225.1 Nostocaceae cyanobacterium
TTTTAGCCGTTATCAGCATAAGCATTAAGAGGCAGGGGGCAGGAGGCAGGAGGCAGGAGGCAGGGGGAGAAATTATTTTTTATTCTTCACACTCAGCACTCCGCACTCCCCCAGGCTACATTAAAGTTAATCGTATTTTTACTAATTGGGGTCAGTGAGTTACATCTGGATAAAGAGGGATATTATTGTTATTGCCTCATCAGTGTTTTGTCCTAATTTAACCTACTGGTTCATTTACTTATAGCAGAGGCAACTGGTAGAGGTTGGGCAGACTTTAACACCACTTCTAGTAAACCTGGAAACTTATGTTCTAATTCCTCCCGACGTAATTGATTAATGTGCTGTGTTCCTTCTTTGCGAGTAAACACGATCCCTGCTTCTCGTAATATTTTGAAATGATTCGACATGGTGGATTTTGCGATCGCCAAATCAAATTCTGCACAACACCTCTCCCCTTTTGTCGCTAATAAGCGCACAATCTCTAGCCGCACGGGATCACCCAAAGCGTACAGCACCCCGGCTAATGAAATATCTTTTTGATCTGGATGATATAAAAATTTCATACTTGCATTATATGGGAAAATGTCCTATAGTCTGTTTATTCGATAAAACCGAATTATTGAAATAACTCAGGAGGACTACTTATGTCATCCGTTACTAATGTCACTGAAGCCACATTCAAACAAGAAGTTTTGGAAAGCGAAACTCCAGTATTAGTTGACTTCTGGGCTCCTTGGTGCGGTCCGTGTCGGATGCTATCTCCCGTTGTGGATGAAGTTGCTGCTGAATATGCAGGACAGGTGAAAGTAGTAAAACTGAACACTGATCAGAATCCTACCGTTGCCAGCCATTACGGTATTCGTAGCATTCCCACCTTGATGGTATTCAAAGGTGGTCGGCAAGTTGATACTGTAGTTGGTGCAGTACCAAAAACAACTTTAGCTAAAACCTTATCTCAACACGTTCCTGTGTAGTTATCAACTAAATACTAGCTAAAATTAAAATTGCTAATAGTGGAATCTCTAAAAGTGTCAAGTTTAATGTTATTAAAATCACTTAGTAGATCCACCCTAGTGATTGGTTCAACTGCAAGCCTAAAACCTGTGGTTGTTCCAACACTAGATTTTATGATCAGTTTAGGCATTTACAAAAAAGTTGTTTGTAAAAAATATTTTCCGCTAAATGTCCTAATATGATTTTCAGTCATCTATTATAAATTAAAACAAAGCGGAATCTCATGAGTGCAATCACAAGTAACAAGCCTCTAGACGTACCTAACGCCATAGTTCAGCGTCGTTCCATCAAAACTTTTAAAACAGACCTTATTAGCCCAGAATTACTAAAACAACTGGTAGAATTAACCGTTGCGGCACCCAGTAGTTTTAATGTCCAACCTTGGCGGATTATTCTAGTACAAGACGAAGCACAAAAAGCCGCACTAGCACAAGCATCTTGGAATCAAAAACAAATTATCCAAGCACCTGTAACCTTTGTGTTTGCAGCAGATGCGAGTGCAGGTGAACAAGATTTAACCCCGATTTTAGAAGAAGGTTTAAAAACTGGGGCTTGGAATGAAGGGACAGTCAACTATTTTAAAGATGCTATCCCCCAATTTCAGCAAGGTTTAGGAGACAAGCGGCGGGAATATGCCATTAAAGATGCGATGATAGCAGCAACTAACTTAGTATTAGCGGCGGAAAGTCTAGGTTTATCCACTTGCTTTATGAATGGTTGGATAGAAGAACAAGTAAAAGCAGTGATTGGTGCGTCTGATAATCCTGATCTAGCGATCGCTGTTTTAGTTCCCGTCGGTTATGCCGCAGAACCCCGCCTCAATCCTGGCCGCCTGCCATTATCTTACAACATATCCGTAGATAAAATTGACAACCCCTATCAAGGCTAAAACCTCAATATAGGGAAAAGGGAAAATTCATCAATCATTCAATATTTTTATTCATGGCTTTAGCTAGAATTAACAAATTTTAGCTATTAGCCTCTACCCTTCTGGAGAAATAAGCTAATTAATCTCAGGGTGGATATGTCAAAAATGCAATAGTCCTATGATTTCAGATAATAATATCAATTTCATACAGGAAATAAAACCATGATTGACCTATATTATTGGACAACACCCAATGGTCATAAAATCACCATTTTCTTAGAAGAAACCGGACTAGAATACAACATCATTCCTGTGAATATCGGTGCAGGTGATCAATTTAAACCAGAATTTCTCAAAATCTCTCCTAATAATCGTATTCCTGCCATCCTTGACCACGAACCACCAGACGGAGGAGAACCAATTTCTATCTTTGAATCTGGCGCAATCTTACTATATTTAGCAGAGAAAACAGGTCAATTAATAACTGAAGATTTGCGCGGACGAGTAGAAGTTTTACAATGGCTATTTTGGCAAATGGGAGGCTTAGGCCCAATGGCCGGACAAAACCATCATTTTAGTCAATATGCACCCGAAAAAATTGAATATGCCATTAACCGTTATGTCAAAGAAACAGGGCGTTTATATGGAGTTTTAAATAAACAATTAGCACATAGACAATTTGTAGCAGGTGATTATTCTATTGCGGACATAGCTATTTATCCCTGGATAGTTCCTTATGAACGACAAGGACAAAATTTAGATGATTTTCCCCATGTTAAACGCTGGTTTGAAAATATTAAAAACCGTCCCGCAGTCATTCGCGCCTACGAAAAAGCAGAACAGTTTAAAAATCAACCATTAGACATTGAAAAATCACGAGATATATTATTTAACCAATCAGCAGAAACAGTAAAACATTAAATAAATTAAATGTAGGGATGTTCCATGAAACGTCTCTACATTCTGCGCCGCATTTACAAATTAACAATATTCAATAATTCATCCAAGATAAATAAATTTATTTGTAATTTTTTATAAAAAACAATCCAATCCAATATAATACAAAAAGTTGATAAATAAAATTTAACACAAGTTTGAATATATACAGCACGTTTCAGGTAAATGAGGTACAAACTGAAACTAAAAACTCAGACAGGAAAAGGTTTTCCCTCCTGCCTCCTGCCCTCTGCCTCCTGCTGTAAGAATACTACCTAACTTTTGAAATATACTTAGGGTGAGCATTTCCGAGCATAATTCGCTTTTATTGAAAAGTTAACCCATAAATGCCCATTTGATAAATACCTAAATCTTTTTCACAAATCATTTAGGACTCCTATAGTTAAATATAAATTATTACGTAAAGTCTTAATATTGCCCGTCTATCTTATTGTATATAATATACCTTAAATTACACACATACTGAATTTTACTACATAATAACATAGCAATAGTGTCATGACATTGATTAAATTAATTTATACTTAATTCTGGAAAAAAGCCTTTACATATTATCTACTAAGAGTGTATACTCACCGTAAGCAGATTGCGAGTATTAAATTTTTATTTAACCAAAAAAATCGAGAGGTGGGGTGTGGCCTATCAATGGGGAAAAAAGAACAACTCACACAGTAATACATCTGACCAAGATAGACCAAATCAGTTTGCTTCACGTCCGTTTATTTTCCGTCCAGAACAGGAACAGAAACCCCAAGAGCCTAGACCAATATCTGATGGGTCATCAAGTCAACTCAGATTGTCTTCTATTACGCGACCTGACCCCACAGTACAGCCACAACCTACACTGCAACTTGACACAGAACAAGAAACAGAAGAACAAAAGCAAGAATCAAAAAATACCATCAAGCAGCAAGACTCAGGAAACCCAGAACAGCCGAATAGTAATAACGCTTCCAATCCCACAGCAACAATTCAAACAAAATTAACCATTGGTGAACCAGGGGATAAATACGAGCAAGAAGCTGATGCAGTAGCTCAAAAAGTGATGTCAGGAAATACCCTCCAGTTATCCTATTGGCCAGAAAAAACAACACCAAAAAACCCTTTGCCAATTCTCCAAAGGAAATTACTAAATACAGAAAACATCAATTCACAAATTCAAAGAAAATCTAGTGAAAGTACAGATCAAGAGAAACCAGACTTAGAACATCAATTAAACAGTAAAAAAGGTGGGGGAAGTCCCTTAGATTCAAATACCCGCTCTTTCATGGAGTCTCGTTTTGGGGCAGATTTTAGCTCCGTGCGTGTGCATACAGACAGTACCGCCGTGCAGATGAACAGAGAATTAGGAGCGCAAGCATTTACACACGGTAATGATATCTTTTTCAGAGACGGAAAAACACCAGGGAAAAACGAACTAACAGCCCATGAATTAACTCATGTTATTCAGCAAACAGGGACAGTTCAAAAAAAACCTAGTATTGAAATTCAAAACGATACAGAATCAAAAGAAAAAAATCCAGAATTAATAAATTCATCACCAGAAGTTAGCAGTGAAAACATTACAGTATCTGAGCATTTAGAAAGTTTTGGTGTACAACGGTTATGTAGTGAATGTGCATCTAAGCTGGAAAAAGAAGAAAATACTATTCAAGCGAAAGAGATACCAGGATTAACACCAAAAATTTCTCATAATCAAAATCTTTTACAACTACGTTCACAAGAAACACAAACTTCTACTATAAAAACTCAGGAAAATAATCAACAAAGTAATCAACTTACTGCAAATAATAGCCAGTCACAATCATCTACTGAAAATCTTACTCAACAAAATCAAACAACTTCTTTAAACTCATCAGAAAAGACTAACAGTAATAGCCAAGAATCTACTGCAAATACATCTTCTAGTGCTAGTGTAGCAGCAACAGAAACAGCAGAGAATAGTCAAAAACCAGGAGAAAATACAGAACAAACCACATCATCCGGTACAGAAGCAGAAACAGGAAAAGAGGGAGAAAATGTTGCCTCTGAAGCAGTAGAGATTCCTCCACAAGTTCCCCAGACAGAAACTCAAGATGCCGCAGCAACCCCAACTAGCGAAACCAGTCCCATTGCGGAGAAAATGCAAGAGCAAGCTGGGGCAGAGGCAATTCAATTACCACCGGAAGCTGGAAAACCTGATGGACAGGAACAAGGAAAAGAAAATTCCAAAGCAGAGGGAGAATTAGCACAAGTTCCAGAGGCACAAGCATTAGAACAAGCAGTTACCCAAAATCAAGAAGCTACTGAAGGACAAAAAACTGGTGGTGATCCGGCTACTCAAACAGCTACAGCAGAAGCCGAAAAAGCTCAAGGTGAAGCTCAAGCAGGAGAGGCTCAATTAGCAGCTACCAATTCTCAAGCTACTCAATTAGCATCGGCTGGTGTGAGTTTTGGTGCACCAGAACCAGAAGAAGGTAATGCAGATATAGTAATTGCTCGGAAGAGTGAACCGGGAGGAGAGGGACTAGCTTTTTTAGAGCAGCAACGGGCAGCAGCAAGTAATCAAGCTAGTGCTTTTTTAGCTTCAGCTGCTGCGAAAGTGCAAACAATTACAGGGTTGGGGCAAAATATTCCGGCACGAATTTTAGCAGTGAAAGAAAGTGCTAAAGCTAGTGTATTGGCAGCAGTCGAACAACAAAAAGCGGCGGTAACTGCTCAAATTGCCCAGTTAAAGGCTCAAGTACAAGCAGAAGCTCAAACAGCTTTAACTCAAATTCAAACCCAACAACAAACAGCTTTAGCGACAATTTCCCAAACTACTGCTAATGCTAGAACTCAATTAGAAGGGGAATTTACTAACGCGAATACTGCACTATCGGAGAAAGAAAACAGTCAAATTGCTAAGATTGAGCAATTGTATCAACAAGCATTACCTCAATATCAAGCGGCGGGTGAAAGAGTAGGGAATGAAGCGATCGCTCAAGCAGAAAATAGAGCCCAAGGATATGAATCACTAATCACAGGCAGGGATGATAGTTTACTGGATGGTCCATTAACTGATAATCGCAATAGGGCTAGGGCTAAGGCAGCACGAGAAGTAGGAAAACAATACCAGCAAGGTTTAATTGAAGAAGCCAATAAGCAGGCACAACAAGCCCAAGAAGGGAAATCGAAAGATATAGATGCAGTCCGGCAAATAGCTAATCAATCCCGTGAAACGCTGCAAACTCAGCATCAAGCTAATTTAGAAAGTTTAACCACATCAGAACAACAAGCACAAACTCAAGTAGAGCAAGCCCAAACCAGTCTCACCGCAGCAGCTAACCAAACCTTAGAAGCCACTTTACAATCTTTAGACCAGAAAGAACAATCTCAACAACAAGTATTAACAGAATATGGTCAACAGCAGGTAACAGCAATTGAAGGTAATGCTCAAAAAGTAATTGCTGGCTTGCAACAAGGTATAAATCAAGCGGCCACAAGTTTACAGGCAGCTTTACAAAACTTCCAAGCTCAAGCTCAAGGCATGGCCGCACCAGATCCGGCGGCTTTAGCTGCATCCTTAGCCCAAGCCGGAGGGCAAATTGATGGGGCGATCGCTCAAGTCCAAACTCAATTAGAAACACATCTAGGAACGGCTGAACAGGGTTTAACTCAAGCCGGACAGCAAGCATTAACTTCTTTAACTACCATTGGTGAAGGTGGGGTACAAGAAGCCCAAACAGTTGCTACGGGATTAACCACCAGCCTACAACAACTCAATGACAGTGCAAATCAAACCTTTAGCCAATTACAAGAAGGTTATAACAGCACAGTTCAATCCACAACTCAAACCGCAATTTCTGGTTTTGCTCAAGTTACTCAAGGAATTGACACCGCATTTAATCAAACGAATCAGAACTTAGAACAAGGCATTAGCAACAGCGTTACCCAAATAGAAACAGGCTTGCGGGGTGGGCTGGATCAGATGAATGCGGACATAGATAAATACGCAGAAGAAGCTGCTGCCCAAGAACAACCACGCTGGAAAGGCGTTTTAAAAGTTCTGTTAGTAATAGCTGTAATTGTCGTCGTTGCATTGGTAGTAGGACCCGCCGTAATTGGTGCAGTTGGGGCTATGGCTGGGGCTTTAGGTGCAAGTGCGGCTACGGCTGGAGCAATAGGTGCGATCGTTGGTGGGGCGATCGTTGGTGCAGCCTCCGGTGCAGTTATCCAAATGGGCAACAACATTATTGATGGCAAGAACTTGATGGAAGGTGTCGGTCAGGCCGCCTTAGTTGGTGCGATCGGCGGGGCATTAGGTGGTGCTGGTGGCCTTGTAGCAAACAGAATCGCCGGTACAGGTGTAACTCAAGTCCTTCAAAGATTCGGGATTGAAACTGGCTTTGATGTAGTTGGTAACATTTTAGGTGATTTAGCATCAGGTAATCCCATCACCTTTGAAAACCTCCTCACCAGTACCTTACAGGGAATCGGTATGTCCTTAGCGATGGGTGGTGCTGGTAGATTGAGGGCAGTGGAAGCAACCCAAACCAGATTCTCCGATTTAGGTGCAAGCTTTGGTAGTGCTGCTGGAACTGGAATTAGAAGCGGCTTGAGTGGTGGTGTAGATGTACCAACAACTACAAGACCCAATATAGATACACCCAGTGTTAGACAACCAGAAGTTCCACGTCCCGATGTAGATACACCTAATTCAAGACCACCTGAAGTTGAAGCAAATACACCTAGAACTGATACACCCAGTGTTAGACAACCAGAAGTTGAAGCAAATACACCTAGAACTGATACACCTAATTCAAGACCACCAGAAGTTGAAGCAAATACACCTAGAACTGATACACCTAATTCAAGACCACCTGAAGTTGAAGCAAATACACCTAGAACTGATACACCTAATAGACCTACTGCTCATACTAATGAGCCAGAAGTTGAGCCTGGTGTAGTAGCTAAAGAAAGAACTGCCAGTGGTCACGAAGTAAAAGTTCTCAAAGATGGTAGTATTGCAATATGTTCTGTATGTGGCAAGCTTAGAAATAGATATTCTGAGGAATTAACAAGAAGACCTGATTTAGCCAAGGAATTAGACGAAGCTGAATTGCTTGCAAACCCAAGAGAAAAAGCAAAGAGAGCGAAAGAAATAGAAGCAAAATTAACAGCAGAAAGATTAAATAGAATAGACGAACCTATCACACCGGAACATTATGAAGTATTAAGGCGCTCAACACCAAATGACTCTATTAGAAAAATGGTAAATAAAGTTAGAGGAGACAAAGTAGATCCCGTTTATGGCTATAAAGTTGATAACTTGGAAGCAGATCATATTGTTTCCATGAAAACTATTACAGAAATGGAAGGCTTTAGTAGATTATCCACAGATAATCAACTAAAGGTACTAAATAATCCAGAGAACTTCATGGGATTAGGAAAAAGCAGTAACGCATCAAAACAAGATAAAAGTTGGGCTGAATGGGAAGGACATTCTGAATTAGGATCAATTCCACCAGAATTTAAAGCTAGAATGATTGGTGAAGAACAAAGAGTCCAATCTTTACTAGAAAGTCAAATTCAAACTTTGCTCAATCAGCAAATATCAAGTCCATAAAGGGTTTTAAATCATGAGCCAACTTACTCAAGCCGATATTCTAAACGATCTTGAAGGTTATTGCTACAATCCAAAATTAATAATAGACCATCAGGATATTCCACCAGAGGTCATATCACAAATTCCTCCATCATGGTTAAGTCTTTTATCATTAGGAACAGTCGAATTTACGAAATTACGAGAGTTATGGCAGCCTGTCATTCACAGAGTTGAAATGATAATTGAGAACTTAGAAAGTAGGCTACAAGGTCTAGCCATCTTAATAGAAGATAACCAACCACCATCCTTGCTGTACATATTTTTAAATGATGAGGAGCTTTATTATCATCGGGGATTTCCTCCTCTAACAGAAAAAGAAATTACAGAAACAGTTAAACCTTTTTGGTCAAAGTTACCAGAAGATTTTAAAAAACTGTACACCATTCATAATGGTTGGACATCCATGTTCGATATGTCTATGGGACATAAACCTATAGATAAAATATCACTGCTATCATCAACTGAATGGAGTTTGGAAGCAAAAGTCATTGAAAATTTACCAATTAATTATACAAAAACAATTATTGTATTTACAAATGGTGGTAGTGGTTATATAGGCTTTGAGTTACCAGAACTTGATAGAGAACCTAGACCTCTAATTTTTTGGTCAGACAAACCTACTCAGCCTGACTTAGATATTAAATTTTGGACTATTTTCAACACTTGGATTTCTATAGATTTGCAATCAAAAGATTATAATCAAAGCTGGATGGAAGAATAATACTATTTGGATTTGCTAGACTGGTGTCACTTATGTTTTGAACATAGTCTCATTTTGTCAGATCAAATGATAGGAATACAAAATTTAGTTTAGTAAAGAACTTCGATGGCTATTACTGCCCGTGTTTCTATCTTAACTCTTGCAAAATAAAACTTGTTCAACATTTTTTAGGGTAAAGTATAAATTTGTTCTTACGCAGTCAGGCAATCCAAAAAAGTTAACAAGTCACTTTGAAAAAAAAATGTAATGCTTTGTTTCTCTGGGAATCCTCAGATTGAAGGATTAATTTTTCAAGATTTGCTCAATTATTGATATGGCAAAATTTATTAAAACTTCTGACAGCAAACTATAGTGCTTCTATTGTTCCCCTTATCATAAAAACTGTAAATATACAGCATATTGCAAGTAAATGAGGTACAAACTAAAAATCAAAACTGAGATACCAAGAAGCTTTCTCTCCTGTACTGACTCCTGACTCCTAATGCAGATATAAAAATCCTTAATTCAAAGCATTCCAGCCTTTTGGCTTTATCTCGTATTATTTAGGACTGCTATGTAAGTATTATCAAGTTAGAATGAATTATGAAAAGTTATCTTGAAGACTCACTCTGGACTGACTCTAATCGCTTGCGTTATTTTCTAATTCCCGACAACCAAAATCTCCCTGATGGAGAATTTACAATTTATAAAGTTAATGGGTATGAAAAGAAAGTTGATATTACAGCTTTAATTGTTTGGGAAATTTCTCAATCAGAGGCTAGAGAGTATCTACAAGCTGATATGAACCAAGCATTAGAAACGGCTAAAAATGCTTTTGGTGATTTTATGCTGTTTGCAGCACAGACTTTTCAAAATAGTTCCGAACCAAGTTTAGTTTCGTCAGCTTTAAAAATTAATCCTCAAGAACTACAAAATAGACCAGAAATTGCCAAAGAAACCACTCAAAATTTATACACAGAGTTACAAGATTTATTAAAGGAAGCTAACTTACAAAATCCTCAGCAAGTAGAAATTGCAAATTCGCGGATTCATTCCCTACAAGAAGAACTGCAATCTCAAGGAATTGATATCAGTGCAGAAATGGAGCAATTAACTAATAAATTACAAGAAGTATTTGCTTCACCTAGTTTCCAGCAGAATTTACCATTAATTTTGGCTAATTTACAAAATTTTCTCAACAATATTGACCAATCTCCTGAAAAATTAGGAGAGACGCTTGATAATTTGATTCAGTCTATAAGTGAAGATGTTTTAACTGCTCAAGAAAAAATATTAGATGAACAGCGACAACAACAGTATAAACAATCAGCACAGGAAGCGATCGCTCAATCTTTCAAAAAATTAGATATGCCCTCATTAGCTGATGGTTTTTTACAGCTAAATATTAAGCAACAAGAAGAATCAGCATTAAACTTATCTTCTCAAACTGATGTACAGCAACAAGAAACAACACCTGAGAACGGAGAACATATACTAACAATATTAACAAGAGAGGAAATTGGTAAGTTTCATGAGGCTTTACAAGTATTACCCCGTTCTCGTCGTAGACAAGCTGAAGAGATAATTGCAAAACTTAAACGTGAAATTAATACTAGGTTAGGAGAATCAGGGGAAGAAATATTTAATCAAGCTCACAGTTTTTTTAGTGAGGTAAAAATAGAGATTAAAAATCTTAAATTAATTCAAAGATATTCAGGACTAGCCCACCAAACTAAATCACTTTTGCAAATGAATGATGATAATCAGCAACATGGAGAGATATCAGCAGATGTTATATTTGAGCTAGAAAATTTGTTTTGGAGTATCAATAATCGGTTAAAGGAGCTACCTACGGATAATTTGAAAGGAAGTAAAGAGTTGGAATTGTTAATGGAAATTGAAGATTTTAGATATCAGTTGAATAGTTGTGAGAGATTAATTTTAAAAAATGAATAATAAAGTTTTTTGAAAAATACAGGAGTGGGCATTTATGAGAATAATTCGCTTTTATTCAGAATTTAGTTAAAAAATATCTACCTTACATATAGGATTCTGATCTGATTTTTGAAATATACTAAAATCTAAAGTAAAATTTTTAAAAACAAAAAATGATACTATCTTCTTTGTAAAGCAAAGCTAAGATGCGTTAGGGAACGCAACCTACACAAGTACAAATTGGATCATTTATTTTTTGGTCTTTTCTGATCGCAGATTTTGACTCTTGTTTTCAGTTAAAATCGGTTAAATAATTCAGTTGACCATTATTAAGTTTTATTAAAATCAACAGCATGGTAGGCAGGTTTATTGTTTTTGAAGGGGTGGAAGGGTGCGGTAAAACCACTCAAATGCAGCTATGTCATCAATGGTTGTCGGGTTTGGGTGTGTCTGTGCTGGTAACTCGTGAACCTGGGGGAACGGAGTTAGGTGCACATCTGCGGCGCTTGTTGTTGTCAAAGTCGGAAAATCAACCTATTAATCAATTGACAGAATTACTTTTGTATGCTGCTGATAGAGCGCAACACGTAGAACAGGAACTGAAACCCCATTTAGCACAGGGTAAGTGTATTTTATGCGATCGCTATATCTACTCTACCATTGCTTATCAAGGTTACGGTCGGGGTTTGGATCTGGGTTTAATTAATCAATTAAATTACATTGCCACCAGTGGGTTAAACAGTGATTTAACTATCTGGTTAGATGTGGATGTGGAGGAAGGACTCACCAGAAAACGGGGGAATTTAGATGTATTTGACCGCATTGAACAAGAAAACCTTGCTTTTCATCGTCGGGTGCAGCAAGGTTATCAAGAGTTAGCGGCTACCGATTCGGCGCGTATTGTCCGTGTGGATGGGAGCTTTAGCCAGGATGTGGTACACAAAACCATCAGGGAGATGATTAGCGATCGCTTTTTTTAAGTTCCCTCCCCTAGCTCTGAAAAAATCCTAAAAATCATTTGTCCTTTTTGGGATTTGTGTTATATTAATTATTAACCCCCTTTTCCCCATTAAAAGTAGGATGTGTTGCGCTCTGCGTTAATGCATCCTACTTTGCCCTTTTGGTGGGGTAAAGCAAAGTGGCCGCTTTAGCAACATGGATTTTCATCCTTTTTCCCCATTAATCGGACAGTCGCAAGCTGTAGAACTACTTACTCAAGCAGTAAAACAAAACCGAGTTGCACCCGCTTATCTGTTTGTCGGTGCGGAGGGGATAGGGAGAAGTTTAGCCGCTAGATGCTTTATTGAATTGTTATTTTCTCTTACGGTTGAACCTCATACTTTAAGCATTTTACAAAGCCGTGTCCGTCAGCGCAATCATCCGGCTTTGTTATGGGTAGAACCCACCTATCAATATCAAGGACAACGACTGACAGCAGCCGAAGCAGCAGAAAAAGGGGTAAAACGCAAAGCACCGCCAGTTATTCGCTTGGAACAAATTAGAGAAATTACAGAGTTTCTTTCTCGTCCACCTTTGGAAGCATCTAGAAATGTAGTGGTGATAGAACAAGCGGAAGCGATGGCGGAAGCGGCTGCAAATGCTCTGTTAAAAACTTTAGAAGAACCGGGCAAGGCTACTTTAATTTTAATTGCTCCATCATCTGATGCTATATTACCGACTTTAGTTTCACGTTGTCAACGGATTCCCTTTTACCGTTTAGATCAGGATAGTGTGACTCAAATATTAACCACAACTGGACATGAACAGATTTTGCAAGATGCCCCTATTCTCAAGTTAGCAGCTGGCAGTCCTGGGAATGCGATCGCATCTTATCAACAATTACAAACTATTCCTAGCGAGTTATTGGAACAGGTAACAAAAACCCCCACATCTTACCGTCAAGCTTTAGAAATAGCTCAAAAAATAGACAAAGGACTAGATACAGAGTCTCAATTATGGCTGGTTGATTATCTTCAGCAATTTTACTGGCAAAAATCACCCCAACCACAAATCATTGCACAATTAGAGAAAACCCGCAAGCACTTACTAGCTTATGCTCAACCCCGCTTAGTTTGGGAATGTACCTGTTTAACTTTGCTGGAAATATCACGTCAAGTTTAAGTTAACATGGCTCAATATGTATGGTATATTGTAAAAATACTACGGTTCATCTATCGAGAATTAGTATTTAGTAAAAATATGCCAGTATACACAGGTATAATTCAGCCAGCTACCCAAAATATCCATCAGCACTTTGCCAGGCGATCGCATTTGCCAGAAAATAAAAATATACTGTGGCAAATTGAGAGAGGCTTTGTTAAAACTGTTACTTATTTAGAAGATGGTACATCTATAGCTTTAGGACTGTGGGGACCTGGAGATGTGGTTGGTCAAGGTTTATCGAAAATTGAACCTTATCATCTAGAATGTCTGACCCCAGTGGAAACCAGCATTATACCTTGGGAAGAAGGAAGCAAACAGACAGAACTTTTACTAAATCATATTCAGCAAGCTGAAGAACTAATGGTGATTCGTAGTCATAAAAAAGTAGAAACGATGTTAATTAAATTATTAGCATGGTTATCTAAAAAATTTGGCTCAGAAGTTGAGAGTGGAAAATTAATTGATATGCGTTTAACTCACGAAGATTTAGCAGAATTAGTTTGCTCAACTCGTGTTACAGTTACTCGGATTATGGGAGAAATAGAACAGGAAGGCTTAATTAATCGCTTACCTCTCAACCGGATTATTGTCCGAGAAGAGGAAATTTGGTACTATGAAATTTAAGCTAGAATTGCCAAATTTACCTCATTTAAACCAAGGAATTTTAACGAGAAACAGCATAATCTCGATGACGAAAATCACTTGCACCTTGCACAAGTTTAGCTGTGGGTGCGAATTCTAGCAATTGTCCCACCCGATTTTCATTGTAATTAAACATGGCAATAAAATCTGCCAAGCGGCTAACTTGTTGCATATTTTGAGCAACTATAACAATGGTAATTTCCGAGCGTATACGTTGAATTAGTTCCTCTATTTTGAAAGTAGCGCTAGGGTCAAGACCTGCACAAAAATCATCTAATAACAAAACCTGGGGTTTTACTGCTAACGCTCTAGCAATACATAAACGCTGTTGTTGTCCATGAGAAAGTTCTAGTGCTGGTTTGTGTAATCTATGTTTTAATTCCTCCCACAAACCTGCCCTGATAATAGCTGACTCGATAATATTATCTAACTCAGCTTTGGGATACCAACCAATTAATTTTACTCCATAAGCAATATTATCATATATACTTAGAGGGAACAAATTTGGTTGGGGATAAACTAAATTAATTTGACGACGTAACCGATTGAGATTAACACGACGTTCATAGATATTCTGTCCAAAAAATTCTACCTTTCCCTGAATTTTTACCTGTTTCTCCAATTCAGCCATGCGGTTAAGGGATTTGAGAAAAGTAGACTTTCCACAACCATTAGAACCAATAATTGCGGTAACTTTATACTGTTGAATTTCCAGAGATATATTTTCTAGAATTGGCTGAGTGTCATAAAAGAAATTAAAATTTTTGACACTGATAGCGGAAATTTGTTTACTCATGCTACAAAAGGGTTCAACCTTGGATGCACAAAAAATCAATTTACAAGCGTAAAGAGTATAGTTGATAACGCTCAATGGTCATCACAACAAACATGAAAAAATTTTGAGTTAGAGTTTAATATCTTACCACTAGAAGATTACTGTTTAATTACTAACATAGTCAGCACAGTTGTAATATAAAGAAAAAGTAAATTTTAGGAACTTTATAATACTATTTTTGGCAGCAGGGATAATTCTTAGCTTTCTATCCGTCCCTGAATATGTCAATATCCGAGTTCATCATCATTAAATTACAAGGTTAGGTTATTGCTATGCTAAGGCGTTTAAGTCTGTTGATTTTTACTAGTATGATCTGGTCTTTGTGCAACTCTTTGACTTTGGCAGAAACTAAAAAGCCAGAACAAATGGATAAATTTCCTCCAAGTCCGTTGGAAATTACCACACCTGATCCGCTTTTACCAGAGTTGTTGAATGAAAGACAGTTAACTTTACCAGAGTTACGACAATTAGAAACAGCACTAGATGAACTAAACCAAAAAGCCACAATAAGTTTACAAGCAGGTGATAAAGAGACAGCATTTAATACTTGGAATCGTGAATTGAGATTAAGAAGGTTTTTAGGTACATTAGCAGAAGTTGAAGCACTAGGGCGTGTAGGGGAAATAGCTTGGAACGAGAATGAACGTCAGCAAGTTAAATATATCACAGATCGGTTAAAAGTAATTCAAACACAAATGCAGAAAGAGAAAAATACTGATTTGGAATTATGGCGATCGCTTGGTGCGGCTTACCAACAAATCCGCTACCCCCAATTAGCAATAACCACTTACACCGAAATTTTAGCATTAGTCCGACAACAAAAAGATGCAAGTGCGGAATTAAATACTTTGCAAACAATAGCTGAATTACATTTTAGTTGGTTTGATTACGGACAAGCGGCGAAAACCTACCAAGAAATCTTAAATTTAGTTCCAAACGATAATCAAGTTACATACCTACAAAAATTAGCTTACATTTATGATCAAGATAAAAAACATCAACAATCCATAGGTATTTTGCAGCAATTAGTCGAGATTTATAGTAATGAAAATAACTTAACACAGATACCGGGATTAAAAATAGCGATCGCCTCCCATTACCAAACTCTCGCCAAAGAAAATCCTGACTTACTGCAAAATGCCTTTGACACCTATCAAGAAGCTTATGCCACCGCTTGGCAATTACAACAATACGCCCGTGCTAGTGAAGCCTTAGAAAAATTAATCGCCCTTTATCGTTCACAAAAACAACTAGATGCAGCATTAGAAACCAGTCAAATTCTTGTAGAAACCCAATCATTAGCCGCTAACTTTTACGGCTTAATGCAAGCCTATGATCAAATCGGACAAATGCACTTAGAACGCCAAGAATATCCCCAAGCACTCACAGCTTTTCAGCAAGGATTAGAACTAGCCCAAAAACTAAAACATCAAGAATCATACTTTACTCAGCAAATCGCCGAACTGGCAAAATCAAACAATTGAATAACATACAGCAGGGAACTCTTAACAGGGAACACTTCGACTTCGCTCAGTGCGGTGCAGGGTTGAAAGTCTCTTTGTATAAGAGTTTGTTCCAAAAATTTGTACCTCATTTACCTGAAACGGGCTGTATAAATTTAGTATAGAGATATTCAAGCAAAATATCTCTACAAAATTATTTTTTAATTCAGCAAAATTCAATAAAAAAAGTCCGCAAGGGCGGACTGTGGACATTGGATAAGGTTAAGTTGTCACCAAGAGAGCCTACAAGTTGTAAGACTTATTTGTATTTTTCCCGACAAAATCAAAAAAATCAAGTCTTAAGTAGAGAATTTCCAGACATAAAGCAGGAATTTATGTCTTTGATCAATTAGAAACTCAGGCACTAATTCTTAATCAATTTACCCAATTAGATAGATAGTAAAAATCTAAATTGTGTTAGACAGAATAAAATACTATCTTAAGTTAGGACATAATTCCGTCCCTTATGTCTAGACTATTAGCTGTTAGCATATTTGACAAAAATAAAAACCCCAGAAGTGAATACTTCTGAGGTATGAAGATATTTAGGCACAGTTGAGGACAATACCACTGGCGTTGTCAGTTGGAGCAGTTAGCATCTTTACTGATAACATTCTGGTAAACTTTCTTGTTAGCTCAAACGTGAAACCTAAAATCCCACAGGTCAATTACTTTCCTAATTTAACAGAGCAAATTATAGTTTTGTAGCCAGATTGGCGTTTTTTACCATTGAGTTGATGAATTCAGAAACCTTGCCAATCAAGTTCCGACTATTCACCAAAGTAAAAAAATCACGAATTAATCACAACCTATAACTTTTTTGATGCAGCAACTAACTCATACATTTTATTTTCAAACTTTTGCATACAAGCCGACCAATCAAACTCCAGAATAGAAGCACGAGCTTGACGAGTTAATTCTGCTTTTAAATCGGGATTTTCGAGAATTGCAATTACCTTTTGAGCGAAATCTTCAGGATTATTTGGTTCAGCAAGAAAACCATTAACACCAGGAAATACTTGTTCCGCAGTGGAAGGAGCAACAACAGCAACCACAGGAGTTCCAGAAGCAAGAGCTTCGTTATTTGTGGTACAGAAATTTTCAGTTACAGAGGGGTTAACAAAAATATCTGCTCTCGCATACCAGCCTAAAAGTTCTGTTCCCAATGACTCACCCCAAATAGTGACACCAGAAGGGAACTTTTCAGCACGACGACTAATTACTTGATCTAATGGTCCACTACCAACAATAACCAGATGTACATCGGGAATTTTAGCAGCAATTAAAGGATAAGCATCTAACAATTGATTGACATTTTTTTCGGCTGTAATTCGTCCTACAAAAAGAATAGTTGGTCTATTGTCATTGGGAAGAGGATTATAACGAATATTATCAGGGTGAAACTTTTGGCAATCAATACCTTGATAGGGTAAATATTCACTACGCTGAGATTGCAAGTTTTGATATTTAGCTAATTGTTCTACAGAAGAGAAGAAATTAGCATCATAAGTCTCACTGAATTTTTTAATAAAAAGAGGCAAAATAGGAAGGAGTAAGCCAAATAAGAAATTACCCAAGTAATAGCGAATATAAGCCACAATATCAGTATGAAAAACAGAAATTACTGGTTTACCTGAAATTTTTCGATATTCTGCACCAATATCACGACCATAACCTTGTAAAAAAAGTGAATAAAAGCCTCTCATTGCTGCGGCTTCTTCTATTAGTACAATATCTGGAGCAAACTCTAATAATAATTCGGTATCATTCCAATGACGATAGCTGAGAGGTTCTGGTAGGGATTTGTAAAATAGTAATGGTTGTGAAGGATAAGCATAAGCTGAAAACTGGGAAAAAGCTTGTAATTCGGTTAGTCCAGTAATTGAGCGATCGCGCACTTTTGCCGGATACTTATCATTAATTTCTGGATGAATCAAAAAAACTTCATGTCCCTGTTGTAATAACCACAGCACCCGTTGATGAACTGCAACACTTACCCCTGAAAGAAATGGAAAATAAACGCCAGTTATAATGGCAATGCGAAGATGTTGTTTAGTCATAATTAGAGTGAATATTTTAGAAAATTAAGGTTTT
The DNA here is from genome assembly GCA_035299225.1 of Nostocaceae cyanobacterium. Taxonomy (GTDB): domain Bacteria; phylum Cyanobacteriota; class Cyanobacteriia; order Cyanobacteriales; family Nostocaceae; genus DATGXB01. The sequence goes on from DATGXB010000115.1 coordinate 18,337, forward strand.
TGGCTTACTGATAAATGCCTATCTACGTATATTGCAAAAATCAAACCTGAATCCTATAGTAATTAAGTAATGAGAGATATTGATAATTAAGCCGCTATTTATTATTGCAACTTACATCAATATCCCCTTCAAAACTTAAAGAGAAACTTTGTTATCAGTTGGTTGGTCTAGTATCTGATAAGGGCGGTATTCAATCATTTGAATATTCCAAGGACTTAAGACACGATAATTAACACCACGCCATTTCACTGTAGAGATCCAAAAAGTAGAAAATAAAGCAACTCCACAAACTAGCTGAGAAACAGGAATAGTTACCAAAATTTTTAGAGCTGTGGATAGAGATAACTTTGTCGGTGGATATCCTTGATGAATAACCACTTGTTGGACTCTTTTTTCTACAGCTACTACTAACAGTAACAATGCAAAAGTATAAACTACATAAGCACTAATAAATGTACTTGCTGCCAGCCATTGTGCTTTCCATATAGAAACAAGAAACAAAACTAAAAATGTATTAGGAAATATTGCACTAAAACAAGTATCAGCAACTATTGACCACCAAGAATGGTGATATAGTCTTGCTAAAAACATTTGACGTTTGACCCAACCAAAAAAACTAGATAAATCACAATCCTCTCGATTCACCATCATTAAAGAAGGAACAAACTTAACTTTTAATTTATGCTTTTTCAAAATGTCGCAACTTTGTGTATCCTCACTTAAAGCTTGTCCCCACTTTTGTAAAAGTCCTGTTTGATGTAAAACTTCTGTTTTGATTGCGAAAGTTCCACCCCAAGGAATCTGATATAAATACATTTGCACAGCAGCAGATAAATTCCATAAATACCGCACAGTAGAACCCCAATATTTACCACTGGGGAGATACCAACGATTACCAGTTGTTGCACCAATTTGAGGATCAGCAAGAGGAGTTACTAATGTACGTAACCAGTCAGAATGAACAATTGTATCTGCATCTACTAAAGCAATAACTTTGTAAGAATCATCCAATTCAGAAATAGCTTGAACTAAAGAACTGCACTTTAAACTACAGTTATAACGTATTTTCTCTAAAGGTCGAATTTGTACGTTAGCTGCATTTGCTTCCTGAATAGTATCATAAGCAACTTTCCAAGCTGGATCGTCTTTACTATCAATAATTATTTTTAAATCATAATCAGGATAATTCTGATTTAATAAAGCGTGAATACATTTAGGTAAAAATGGATCAGCACCACGTAGACAAAGAATGATTGCTGTTTTTGGTAAACTTTCATCTTGTATGCTGCTTTTTCGTTGGGAATTTAAACTTAACGCAAATAGCAGAGTTAAAAATATTTGCATACCCAACCAGCCGAATAAAATTTTTGACAGTAATATTGCTAGTTCGTTCATTGCTATCAACGGTAAGGAGTAAATGAAGTATGGGAGTTTGTGGTTGAGGTAATCTGAGAATAGCCAATAGGAGAGACAAAAGCTTTTTAGTTAGCGGTTGTATTGGCAATTATCAAAACTTATTTACAGAGAATGTTTAGAATCAATTGGTTGATCTAACCATTGGTAAGGACGATATTCTAGAAGACGGATATTTTCAGAATTTTGAATGCGATAAATAATTCCGCGCCATTTGATTGTTGATGCTCCAAAACAAGAAGATAGCATCACTATTCCATAAACCCACTGTGTGAGAGGAATTGCAATTAACATTCTAAAAATTGTGCGTAATGATAATTGAGTAGTGACTTGTCCTTGATGCTGAATTATGGGTTGTATTCCTAACTCCATTAGCAGCATGAGTAATAATAAACCGACAGTGTAGATACAATAACAAGTAAATAAAAGCCCAGCTACATACCATTTAGTATCTAATAATGACGTAAAAATTAATAGGACAACTAAAGTAGGAAATAGAATACTAGAAACAGAATCGCCGATGATAGCTAACCAATTCGGATGATAAAGCCTGGCAGAAACTATTAACCGTTTCAGAGAGTCTAATAAATTAACAACTGTAATTTCTTCTCGATTAGTGATTAATAAAGTAGGAACAAATTTAACTTTTAATTTATGCCGTCTCAAGATTTTGGTTAACAACATATCATCATTAAATACTTGTCCCCATTTATCTATTAATTCGATTTTCTCTAATACTTCTCTTTTAATTGCTAAACTTCCACCCCAAGGAACTTGAAACAAAAACATTTGCACAACGCTAGATAAATTCCCGGTGTAACGGACTAAAGAACCCCAATATTTACCTGTAGGAACAAACCAACGATTACCAGTTGTCACACCGATTTTTTTATCAGCAAGAGGACTAACTAATTCACGTAACCAATAGGGATGGACAATTGTATCAGCATCTACTAAAGCAACAACTTTATAGGAATCATCTAAATCAGAAACCGCTTGAACTAAAGCACTGCATTTGAGGCTACAATTATGACGAACTGCCCTTAAAATCTCAATTTGTACATTAGTTGCACCTATTTCTGCGATGGCTTCCTGAACAATCTTATAGCTTGGATCGTCTTGACTATCTACTATCAACTTTAGATCATACTCAGGATAATTTTGCTGGAGAAGCGATCGCACACAATGAGGTAAAAACGGGTCAGCACCCCGTAAACAGAGAATTACTGCGGCCTTGGGTAATTGTTCATCTGGTAGCAGATTACGCGGATGAGAGCGTACATACCATAAAAAAACTAGTGCTAAACATATCTGAATACCCAACCAACTCAACAAAGACCTACATAAAAATATCATTAATTCTTGCATTAACTTTCTATACTCCAGCCCGAAATTAGATAAATTCTCAACAGAAAAATTAACCCTTAAAAAAGGAATGAAGAACTAAAAAATTAACTACAGCAATTTTCAGGTAAATGAGATACCAAGAGACTTTTAACCCTGCACCGCACTGAGCGCAGTCGAAGTGTTAAGAGTTCCCTGTTCCCTGCTTTAATAATTAATAATTCCCCATTCCCAATTCCCTTTCCTTACTAGTCAAGAGAATATTTAAGATTAATATTGATGGTTGTATCCTTGTTCACAACAAAACTAGAATGACGGAATTTAGGCATACCTGTTTGTATGGAAACAGTAGGATTATTAGAAATACCAAAACCCTCTTGAGGAATGCCAAAAAAATCCCGATTCAGCTTTTGATCACCATTTTGGTCATCTATTACAGCCACCGCATAAGTACCTGGTTTTAAGCCAGTAAATACCTTTTTAGCAGTATTACCATTAATCTGTGTACAACCGCTTTGTATTTCACTACTATTACTCAAAGGAAAACCTTTTTCCGAAGCATAAATTCGCATACAAATTTCACCTGATTGGTGACGAATGCCATTAACAATTACCGTTAGTTCTGACGTTGATTCTGCTTGTACAGGCTTGGCAAAACTAAAAGTTAATAAGGTAGCAATCAACCAAGGCTGTAAACGATTTCTTTTCAACATAAGCAAATATTTTTCCTTCATGAGTTAAAAATCTTCAGCTTAATCTCCACATTTTTGCAGCGATAAATAAATCTTGAATTAACAAAAATCCTGTATCTGCGAGTTTATTAAACATACTGAAATAACAGCATATTTGTTCATAAAAACTCAGACAACTATGGTTAATAGATTGCAAATACTCCCACATAATCCGCCAATGAGGGAATAAAATCTTGCCTTGATTTTGAGTATCAAACCAAACAGCATAAGCATAATAATCAGGCAACATATTTAATGAGTATTGAGGATTATTGTTAGTAAACAACAAATAATTGGGAAAAAACATACTCATAGATTGTTGTGCGTGGCTTCTAGCAAAGAATAGGTATTCTGGAATTTCATAAAATTTCCCGATCATACCTAACCTTAATAATAAAACTCCATCAGCATTGCCATAACCACCCATTGGAGGGATGTTTTTTAATACACTATGACGTATTACACCATAAATAGGATAGCAAAGATGTTTACTTAATAATTCCTGAAACCTTTCTTGTGGTTTATCAGAATCAGTTTTGAGTTTAATATCATAAGTTTGAAGAAATTTACCTTGTTCATCAATAAAATATACTTGGGAGTGACACAAAATTACAGTCACATCTTGATCAAGGATTTCAATACATTTTTGGAGAAATTCGGGAGCGTGTAAATCATCATACGCAGCCCATTTAAAATACTCTCCCGTAGCTAATTCAAAAACACGGTTAAAGTTGTGAGAACAACCAATATTTTCGGGATTACGATAGTAACGAATGCGTTGATCTTTTGCAGCGTAGCTTCTACAAATTTCCTCAGTATTATCAGTAGATGCATTATCAGAAATAATTAACTCAAAATCTGTAAAAGTTTGCGCTAATAGAGAATCTAGAGATTGTGGAAGAAACCTCTCACCATTGTATACAGGTAATCCAATACTTAACTTTGGATAACTATGAATCATTAGCAGCTTCCAAAAAGCATAATTATTATTTCGTTAATTTTTGAATGTCGGTTTTTTGTAACCATGTATTTGTTAGTTTCAATCCCTCTTCTAAATCAATTTTTGGTTTATAATTTAGTACATTTTGAGCTTTTGTAATAGAATAAGCATAAGGACGACTCATAAAATCAACTGATTCCGGGAGAATATCAGCTTTTTTACGAAATAGTTTTTGTCCTTGCATACGCACCCGGAGAAATAGTTTCATTTCTTCCTTGGGTAGAGACATTGGTGCAGGTAAACCTTCCATTGCAGCGAGACGTAAAAAATACTCTTTCCAAGTAGTTTCTTGACCATCAGTAAGATTAAAAATTTCCCCGTAAGGTGCTTTTTCAATGACCAAAAATACCGCATTAATTAAATTATCTACATACAAATGATTAATTATCCCTTGACCATCATTTGCATAAGCAAATAATTTTTGTCGCATCATTTGAATTGGTCGCACTACCCAAGGAAGACAACCAGGCCCATAAACATCACCTGCACGGAGAATAATCACTCCAAAATCTGGAGGAGAATTAAATTTTAATATTTCTGTTTCTGCTTCAATTTTAGTTTGGCAGTAGGGATTGTTATCACTATTAAGTGAACCTAACTCTGTAACCAAATTAGGATAATTAAAACCGTAAACTAAAGCATTAGAAAGATGAATAAAACTCTTTACACCACCTTTTTTAGCAGCCTGGGCAATATTCACAGTTCCATTAACATTTATTTCCCGAAACTGTTTAATATCTCCTGCTTCTTCAGCTAATTGGGCAGTATGAAAAACAATATCTACTCCCTGACAAGCTTGTTGAGCGATTTTTGGGTCAGTAATACTACCAGTAATTAATTCAATGCCTAAATTTTGAATTTCTTGATGCTTTGATTGAGTAGTTTGTAGTCCTTTGACTTTCATCCCTTGAGCTATAGCTAACTCAGCAGCACGTAAGCCAATAAATTCTTCAATTCCAGTAATGAGCAGGGTTTTTTGATTCAGGTTCATATAGCAGAAGAGTAATGTAAATGTATAAAGTAGGGAACAGGGAACACTTCGACTGCGCGAGCGTGCGGTGCAGGGAACAGAAGGTTAAAAAATCTTTAGTGTCAGCCCTGAATTATTAATGAAAATTGCTGTAGTTCCTTGATTGGGAATTGGTCGTCAAATGTAGAAAAAAATGATAGATTTTATTCTCATTTTTAGAAGATATCAGCAGGGTCAGCAGAACGAAGCTTATTAATAGCTAAAGCTCCAGAAGTAATACAAATTAAAACTGTAGAAACCAAAACCAAAACGGCATTATGAGTTGTCATTACGATAGGTAACTTAGTGGCTTTCATCGCAAAGTCATATAGAAGTAATGAAGATATAAAACCTGGAATATAACCTAAAAATGCTAAAATTAATGCTTGTTGAAAAACTACATTTAATAAATAACTATTGGGATAACCAATTGCTTTTAAAGTAGCATAAGCAATAAATTGTGTAGAAATATTACTGTAAAGAATTTGATAAACAATAACTATACCTACAACAGAAGCCATAGTAATCATTAAGTTAAGAACAAACCCAATAGGAGTTCTTTCAGCCCAGTATTGTTTTTCTAATCTAATAAATTCATCACGATTAAAAATCTTCACATCATCAGGTAAATTAGCTTTTAAATTAGCTAAAACTGTTTTGGCATCAGCACCTGGTTTTAAAACAATTGACCCGATATCAATTCTATCTACTGGACGAGTATTAGGATTGAGTCTTAAAAAGGTAGAATCACTCACAATTAAGTTACCATCCACACCAAAAGAGGGACCTAAACTGAATAAACCACCAACTCTAACCTGATAGCCTTTTAAAGCATCAAAAGCAAAGATTTCGATTGTTTCTTCTGTTTTTCCCTTTTCAAAATTTTCGGCGATAGGGCCAAATTCTGGACGAGAATCTCTATCAAAAAGCATATAATCAGTGATTTTTAGCTTATCTAGATTCTGGTGAACCTCTGGTATATTTATAATAGGGTTGCCAGGATCAAAACCAATTACATAAATAGAATATTTTTGGCCATTCACAGGGTTTTTTAACTTGGCAAACTGCAAATACATTGAGCTAACTGACTCAACACCTTCAAAACCTAAAGTTTGATATAAACGAGCGCGAGAAAAACTTTGGTTAGAAGTTAAAGATTTATATTGAGCACTTACTAAAAATATATCTCCTTTGAGATTTTGGTGCATGGCTGTAGCACTAGAATATAGTGCATCTTGGAAACCAAGTTGAATAAACATCAGCAAGACAATAAAACCAATTCCAGCTACAGCTACTACAAAACGAATTTTTTGCTGGACTAACTGTAGCCATGCTAATGGGATTTTGAAATTCATATAGTTTTTTATTTGTCTGTTGTTATAGCAGGGAACAGGGAACAGGAAATAGGGAACAGGGAACAGGGAACAGAAAATAATTTATGTAATTAATTCGGCTCTCTTGGGTTTATGGTAAAAATGTATCAGATAGATACAAAAAAGATTAATTAAGGGAAGTCAAAGCCTTGATATTGCTGATTGATTAGACTTATTTATCACTAGAAGTACAGGAGAGCCACTAATGACCAATGACCAATGACTAATGACTAAATCTGAATAGCTACATCTACCTGCAAATTAGTTAAGCGAGTAACTTTGCGATTGTCTTCGGGGTTATCAATGGAAACTTTGACTTCTACAATTCTGCGATCTGTATCTGCACCAGGATTCAGACTAAAAATATTTTGCTTGTCAATTTGCCAGCCAATTTCTCTTACTGTTCCGTGTAATTTACCAGGAAAAGCTAGACTAGTAATCAGGACTTTTTGGCCAACACGCACTTTTTGAATATCGGTTAGATAAACTTCAGCCATGACATACATTTTGGATATCTTACCGATTTCTGCAAAGCCAGAAGTAGCAATTACTTCTCCTTTTTTGGCATGAACTTTTAAAACTGTGCCATCAATGGGAGATGTAATATAGGTGAGATTAAAATCAGCCTTTGCTTGCTTAATTGCAGTTTCGGCACTTTTAACTTCACTTTGGGCAATGTCTACATCTTCAGTGCGAACTTCACTAATACTGTCTAATCTAGCTTGTGCTTCCTTGAGTTGTTCTTGTAAGGTGTTCTCGGTGCGTTGTAGAGTGGCTTTGGCTTCGAGTAGTTGTTCTTGTGTGGTTTTGAGTTGTAAGGCTTTGCTGTCAGCTATAGAGGCGGAAACAGCGCCTTCTTGGTACAATTGTTTGTAGCGATCGCTCTCTGTTTGGGCGTTTTCTACTTGGGCTTGAATACGGTTAATAGAAGCTTTCTGAGCAGCAATTTCTCCCTGTAATTGGGACTTTAAACGGGAAATTGTGGCTTTTTGAGCACTAATATCTCCAGGTTTAGCCCCAGCTTTTACCTGTGCTAATCTAGCTTTGGCAATTTGTAGTTTATCATAAGCTTGTTGTAAAGCCGATTTTGCTCGGTTGTAATTTTCCAGATGTGCTAAAAGTTGACCAGCTTTAACTTCTTCACCTTCTTTCACAAACAGTTTTTCAACCCTGACACCATTAATAGAATTAGGTGCAGATAAATATGTAATTTTGCCTTGGGGTTGTAAACGTCCTAAAGCAGTAACAGCAAGTTTAACTGGCTGGGGTTTGGTTTGAGTAATTTCTGGAGATTTACTTTTAGGTTGTGTTCCTGGTTTAATTAAAGCATAAAAAGATGCTACACCAGCAGCTAAAGTAATAGATGAAGCTAAAATTACTCGCCACCAAAAAGAGTTGATTCTTAACAATTGGTGTTCTTTATTTACTGCCATATTTTTATTCCAAGTATGTTTTGAAGGCAGGAGGATTTTAGATTTTGGATTTTAGATTTTGGATTAATTACTTATATTCCTCAACCCGATATCCTACACCCTATAACCTTGTTCTTTAATAGTTATTGCTGCCATGCTGTGTTAAGTAGTCGTGCAAAATTAATTTCCTACGTAAAGTAAGGAAACACTCCGACTGCGCTCAGTGCGGTGCAGGAAAATTAAGTTGTGTAATTAATTCTGCCTAATTAATAGCGCAATTCCGTTTTTACAGACTAATTTTTTGATAACTTATCGGCTGGATTGATTTCAGCTTGTGCCATTGTGATAGATAAAAGATGAAATTAACAATGGCTGCCCTGAACTTACTCTTAGTTTTATCCTTAATTAGTCTGAGATTAAGTAGCGTAAAATACGTTAATGGTAGATAAAAATCTAATTTCCTAGAAATTGAGAAGCGAAATGTAAATGAATCCAAAAAATGAATGAGCATATTTCAATCTTGGCAGAAGCTATTATTCTTGTCAATAAATGAACCTGTTAATGTCTCCAATTAATGACAATTGTGTTTGATAAAAACACAGAACAGGGTGCCGAAAGGTTGAAATTGCTTGAGCATCAGGCTTTATTATTAACGTTTGTACTTCATTTACCTACGATTTGCTGTAGTTAAGTAATGGCATTCTTGATTGTATAAGGAAGTAGGAGATATAAAGATAGCTAATTTGAGCAATTTCTGAAGATTTATATAGCATTCCTGTTTGATTTTTGAAAAATACTGAGGTGGGCATTTCCTACAATTTTCTACATCTGTTCAGTGTTTTAGCAAAAAATGCCCACCCTACACATTTTGAAAAATACTGAGGTGGGCATTTCCTACAATTTTCCACATCTGTTCAGTGTTTTAGCAAAAAATGCCCACCCTACACATACCGAAAATTTCTCACGAATCATTTAGGATTCCTATATATACAAATCCATAAAATTAAAACTAAGTCTGTAATTTTTTTAGCAAAATCTTTAAAATAGACTGATTATTGCGACTTGTCTAAAATAACTATCTAGTTCAAAGAATTGAAAACCTTTATTTTATAATCTTTCTTCCCTCCTGCCTTGTGCCTCCTAAAATGTAGATTTTTCCTCACATTCTTCCGAGATGTAAGTTATGTAGCAACATTTTAAAGATTAATGGTTGCTTTATTAATTACTGCTGACAACTAGAAGAAGAACTATTTTATAAGTTCATCAGAAAAGATAAGGGAATTGTGATGTTATGTTGAAAAAAAGTCGATTTTGTTCAAAGCATCAATTAGTGTATTTCTGGAATTGTGACTTAGTAGACAATATCTTTGCAATGTTGAATTTAGCAAGCTTTAATTCTTGTCTCATCAGTAATTACCTAAATTATTTTTGGCAGAACGGAAATAAAAATTATACTAGCAAATTAATATAATCTCCAAAAACCTTGTCAATGAGTAACTATCTTTTTTGTAAATTTACCTCAAATGAACTATTCAATTTCTAGAAGCTGTGCTAGTCTTTGTATTAATTCAATGTTTGTAAACCATATCTCTATTATTTAATTAATGGCAATTGTTCAGTTATTTAGGGTGGTTTTCGCAGAGAAAATATTGGTTTATACCAAACGTTATTTGCTCATCATCTGCAAAATGTTTAAGTATTTCTTCTCTGTTCGTCCAATTAGTTGCTAATGTTCTGTCTGTAACGAATTTAGCAGCTTTTTAAAGTCAATTCAGCTAAAATTGATTATCCTGGGCTTTGAAACTGATATGACTTTTTTTCAGATTAGGTTACTGTTATCAAATTAAATCATCCAACTGGTGCATGACAGAAAATTGTTGTTTTCTTCATAATTAATGTTAACTTCTACAATGTCAATGGGATAAGTTTCTGAGGTTTATTTTCTGCAAGTCCATACCATCATGTTTTGTTTTTAGATATCACCCGACTGGCTGATTCGCTCCAAAATTATTTTACCAGTTTTTGCGATGTAATCGAACATTTAACACAAAATCCAATGTCGAACATTGTTTAAATTTTTCACGAGTTCCTGCAAAGTTGCCTCAAAATTAAGAAGGCAGTATGTAGCGTGTGGTGTTGATTTGGAGATACAGCAGGGAACAGGGAACAGGGAACAGGGAACAGGGTTAAAAGTCTCTTGCTATAAGGTTTTGTTCCTAAAATCTGTACCTCATTTACCTGAAACGTGCTGTAAATACTTAATGGAGAATTTAGAGTATTTCTAATTTCTTCAGGTGGTGAGCTACCGATAAATAATCATGGTTTCAGTTTGTGCTACAGCAGGGAACAGGGAACAAGGTTGAAAATCTTTTAACATAAGAATTTGTTCCTAAAGTTTGTACCTCATTTACCTGAAATTTGCTGTAAATCACACAAAATTGAAACTAAAAAATCTCAAGTACACAGATTAGTCTATGTTCTATGTCTGCTAACTCAATTAATACTGCCTTGTCCGAGTTAGAAGCCCAGATTAACAGTTGTGAAGAAGCTGTGCTTAGGTTCATAGAGGAAAAGAAAATGAATTCTGAAAAACCGATGTCCACAAGTAGACTTAATAGAAAACTCCAACAAAATCCTATAGCGATTATTGGTATGGCTTCTTTATTTCCTGAAGCTAAGAACTTGAGGGAATATTGGCAAAATATTATCAATAAAGTTGATTGTATTACTGATGTTCCTGAGACGCATTGGAGTGTAGAAGATTACTATGACCCCAATCCTAGAACACCAGAAGATAAAACTTATTGTAAGCGGGGCGGTTTTATTCCTGAAGTGGAATTTAACCCGATGGAATTTGGTATTCCTCCTAGCATTTTAGAAGTTACTGATGTATCGCAACTATTAAGTTTAGTTGTGGCTAAAGCAGCGATGGAAGATGCTGGTTATGGTGAAAATCGAGATTTTGATCGGGAATATACCGGGGTAGTGCTGGGTGTGGCTATGGCTAAACAGCTAGGAATGCCATTATCAGCCAGGTTAGAGTATCCGGTTTGGGAAAAGGTACTAAAAAGCAGTGGTTTGTCTGACGAAGATACCCAGAAAATCGTCGAGAAAATCAAAAGTGCTTATGTGAAATGGGATGAAAATGCTTTCCCTGGAATGTTAGCCAATGTGGTTGCTGGACGTATTGCCAACCGCTTGAATTTTGGCGGGATGAACTGTGTAGTTGATGCGGCTTGCGCGAGTTCCTTTGGTGCGCTAAAGGTGGCTATTAGCGAGTTGGTGGAATATCGCAGCAATATGATGTTGACTGGTGGTGTGGATACCGATAACACCATCATGGCGTATATTTCCTTTAGTAAAACGCCGGCGGTTTCTCCTAGCGAAAATGTCAAACCTTTTGATGCTAAATCGGATGGGATGATGTTGGGTGAAGGTATTGGGATGTTTGTCCTCAAACGGTTAGAGGATGCCCAAAAAGATGGCGATCGCATCTATGCAGTAATTCGTGGTATTGGTACTTCTAGTGATGGGCGCTATAAGAGTATTTATGCTCCCCGGAAGGAAGGACAAATCAAGGCTTTAGAACGGGCTTATGATGATGCTGGCTTTTCTCCTGCTACTGTGGGTTTAATGGAAGCGCACGGTACTGGGACAATGGCGGGAGATCCCACAGAGTTCGGTTCTTTACGGGATTTCTTAGCTGTCCACGATGAGAAAAAACAACATATTGCTATTGGTAGCGTTAAATCTCAAATCGGTCATACCAAAGCCGCCGCAGGTGCAGCCAGTTTAATCAAAACGGCTTTAGCACTACATCACAAAATTCTCCCGCCAACCATCAATATTACTGAACCTAACCCCAAACTAAATATTAAAAATTCTGCCTTTTATCTCAACACCGAAACCCGTCCCTGGATTAAAGCAGAAGGTGAAGCACCTAGACGGGCGGGGGTAAGTTCCTTTGGGTTTGGTGGTACTAACTATCACGTAGTTTTAGAAGAATACAGCCCAGAACAAGAACAGCCTTACCGTTTACACAACACCCCCAGCGAAGTGTTATTATTTGCCCCAAATTCCGCCGAGTTAATCACCAAATTAGAAGCTACTCTCAGTAATTTACAGTCTGCTGAGGGACAAGGACACTACAATCAATTAGTGCAGCAATGCCAATCTGTAAAAATTCCCCAGAACGCCGCTAGAATCGGCTTTGTGGCGGAGAATTTACAGGAGGCAGCCAAATTGCTCCAAATAAGTTTGGATATGCTCAAACATAAGCCAAACGCCGCTAACTGGGAACATCCCCAAGGGATTTTTTACCGGGATGCGGGGGTAAATGTCGGCGGTAAAGTTGTAGCTTTGTTCTCTGGCCAAGGTTCTCAATATTTAGAAATGGGACGGGAAGCGACCATGAACTTCCCCGAACTGCGGCGGTTATACGGTCGGATGGATAACCTGTTGATTCAGGATAATTTACAACCGATTTCTGACATCGTTTTCCCAGCGCCAACCTTTGAGGAAGCAGAGAAAAACGCTCAATTAGCCAATCTGCAAAGAACAGAGTACGCACAACCAGCCATAGGGGTGTTTAGTGCCGGTTTGTATTCTATTTTGCAGCACGCAGGATTTAAAGCGGACTTTACAGCAGGTCATAGTTTCGGTGAGTTAACCGCTTTGTGGGCTGCGGGTGTATTAAGTGAAGATGATTATTTGTTCCTGGTGAAAGCCAGAGGACAAGCAATGGCTGCACCCAAAGACCCAGACCATGATGCAGGAAGTATGTTAGCGGTGAAGGAAGACATCAGCAAAATTGAACCAGTGCTGAGACATTATCCCAAAATTGCGATCGCTAATTTTAACTCTCCTTCCCAAGTGGTGTTAGCTGGACCTACAGCAGAAATTCTCAGAATCTATAATACCTTCCAAGAATTGGGTTACGGGGCGGTAAAATTACCAGTTTCCGCAGCTTTCCATACTCCTTTAATCGCTTTCGCTCAAAAATCCTTTGCCATTGCGACTAAATCCGTTAAGTTCCAAACTCCCAAAATTCCCGTATTTAGTAACGTTACAGGCAAACCATACCCCGTAGAACCGACAGCCATTCAGAAAAACTTAGAAAGTCATTTGGCTAGTTCCGTCTTGTTTAAGCAAGAAATCGAGAACATTTATGCCGCAGGTGGTAACATCTTTGTGGAATTTGGGCCAAAACGGATTTTGGGTAACTTAGTCAAAGATATTTTAGGTCAGCGTCCCCATATTACCGTATCACTCAACCCCAGCACCCAGAAAAATAGCGATCGCTCCTTGCGGGAAGCAGTGGTACAACTGCGCGTTATTGGCATGGAACTAACTGACCTCGACCCCTATCAAATCCCAGCACCAGTTCCTAAAGTAGATACCAAAAAAGGAATCAGCATTAAATTACGGGGCATTAACTACCGTTCCGAAAAAAGCCAAAATGCTTTCAGTGCGGCGTTAAATGATGGGTTTAAAGTGAGTGGTAGTCAGCCAACAACCGAAAAACCCCAAACTGCTGTAAATGACTTTAAAGCCAATGGTAGTCAGTTAAAAACTGAAAAACCCCAAATTTTAGAAATGATTGCACCCGCACCAGTAGCCAGCAACGGCAACGGACACAAAAAAACCACAGTTACACAACCCCAGATGAGTCCTGCGATCCTTGCACAACAACCAGTTCAAGAGGTGAAACCGCAAATGTCACCAGATAAACTCGTCAACAGCCAACAGGCGATCGCTAGTTTAGAAAATCTCCTCACTCAATTTCAACATAACCAAAGCGACAATTTACAAGTTCATAGTCAATACCTTAACCATCAGATGGAATATGCCAAAACCTTCTTCCAACTGATGCAACAGCAAAACCAGCTATTTGCACAAAATCAAACTACTCCTGAAACAGCCCCCATTAAACAAACTGTAATGGAAAGTTTAGAACGTAGCATGATGCAGTTTCACGCTCAACAAGCTGAAACCCTGCGTATTCATGAACAGTATTTACAGGAACAAGTCGCATATACCAAAAACTTTTTCCAACTGATTCAACAAGAATATTCACAAATCATCACTGGGGAAGAACCCGCAGTTAAGGAAGTACAAGATTTCATCCCCTTAACTCCCGCAACTCAACCCTTATCAGTTGTTGAAACACCAGTTAAAACAGAAATTGCCCCAGTAGTTCCCGCAGTTGAAACCCTACCTTCCGCACCCATCGCAGAAGTAAAAGCCGGAGAAACATTAACACCTGCACCCGTAGTAGAAGTTAAAGCACCAGAAACATTAACACCTGCACCCGTAGCAGAAGTTAAAGCCCCAGAAACATTAACACCTGCACCCGTAGCAGAAGTTAAAGCCCCAGAACCCGCACTCGTTAACAGTGGCATCAACCTAGAAGATATCGGTAACAATCTGTTAGCCATCACCAGTGATAAAACTGGTTATCCCATCGAGATGTTAGAACTCGACATGGACATGGAAGCAGACTTAGGCATTGATTCCATCAAACGAGTAGAAATTCTTGGCGCATTGCAAGAACTATACCCCAACTTACCCAAACCCAACTTAGAAGAACTAACCGAAAAACGCACCATCGGCCAAGTAGTGGAATATCTACAAACCAACGCTTCTCGTAGCCTATCTGTAGAAATAGCCATTACCCAAGCCCAACAAGCCGTAGCAGCATTAACTCAACCCGCACCCGAAAAGGCAGAGGGGCAGGGGGGCAGGGGAGCAGAGGGGCAGAATGTAGCCTCACCTGTTGCTGAAAAGTTAGAAACTGCTAACGAATACGCCGAGTTAGCCCAAACCCTGTTAACCATCACCAGCGAAAAAACCGGTTATCCCGTAGAAATGCTGGAACTAGAAATGGACATGGAAGCAGACTTAGGCATTGATTCCATCAAACGGGTAGAAATTTTGGGAGCAATGCAAGAAGCCTATCCCAACCTAGCCAAACCCAACATAGAAGAACTAGGCGACTTACGGACAATAGGACAAATAGTAGACTACCTGCAAACCCTGGTAGGAGGTGAAAAAAAAAAGTATCAGTTTGACCAGCCACTAGAGGGCACAGCGCCCCCAGTTGTTGAGGTAGATTTAACCCCTCCCCCTGTGGTAGATCCTAATCTACCCAGGCGACCAGTCAAACTCAAAACCCTACCCCGTCCAGATTACTGGCAAACCTCCCTACCCGCAGGACACATCGGACTAATCACTGATGATGGTTCTTTAACTACCACCAAACTAGCCCATAGCTTATTAGAAAAAGGCTGGAAAGTAGTAGTTTTAAGCTTCCCCCAATCCTTGATCGCCAATCAACTGCCCCTACCTTTAGGAGTGGAGAGAGTCACCCTAGAGAACATGACGGAAACCCATCTGCAACAACAACTAGAGGCAATTTCTACCAAATTTGGAGAAATTGGGGCATTTATTCACCTCCACCCCGCATTTACCAACCAAAGAACAGATGTAGTTAGTTATTCAGAAGTAGAAAAAGCCATTGTTAAGCAAGTATTTTTGATGGCAAAACATTTGAAAGCCTCATTAAATAATGCAGCCAACCAAGAAGGCAGAACTTGGTTTTGTACAGTGGCACATTTAGACGGTGCATTTGGCTTAGACTTCAGCCAAAATTACGGAATTTTAGGTTCAGGTTTATTCGGTTTATGCAAAAGTTTGAGATGGGAATGGCCAAAAGTCTTCTTACGAGCCATTGACATCCACCCCACCTTAGACCCCCACCAAACTGCCCAAAATATAGTAGCCGAATTGTACGATTCTAACCGCTATATCGGCGAAGTTGGTTATAGCTCTAAAGGTCGAGTAACCTTAATTGCTGAAGCTTAAGAAGGCAGGAGGCAGGAGGCAGGGGGCAGGAGGCAGGGGGCAGGAGGCAGGAGGCAGGAGGAATATAAAATTATTTTTTCTTACTCCTCCGCGTCCTTTGTTCTCGTTCCCAGTCTCCAGAAGACAGTAGGGTGCGTTAACGGAGTGTAACGCACCATCTGAGAACAATATAATTTCTGTCTCTCGGTGTAACAACTTGACATCCCAAGCTTAAAGCTTTATTTTTCGACCTATTTTCTCGGAATGTCAAGTTATTTTCTCCAACCGTCGAGATATTTTCTCCAATCGTCGAGTTATTTTCTTGAAAATGCCGAGATATTTTCTTGAACTATCGAGATATTTTCTCCAACCGTCAATATATTTTCTTGAAGCGTCGAGTTATTTTCTCCAACCGTCGAGTTATTTTGTGGAAAATACGGAGATATTTTCTTGAACTGTCGAGATATTTTCTCCAACTGTCGAGATATTTTCTCCAACCGTCGAGATATTTTCTCCAACGGTCAAGTTATTTTCTCCAACCGTCGAGATATTTTCTCCAACCGTCGAGTTATTTTCTCCAACGGTCAAGTTATTTTCTCCAAGCGTCAAGCGTTAACGGAGTGTAACACACCATCTGAGAACAGTACAATTTCCAGGTGTCGTACTTTCTTTGCTAACACACCTTACAAAAAAGTCAGAAACTAGGAACGAGTTAAACAAGTTAATTTTGAATTTTGAACTTTTAATTTTGAATTTTGAATTATTATCACGGTGCATAAATTCAACTTTTGAATTTGACATTTTTAATTTTTAATTCTCAGAGAGGATTTATGGTAGCAACATTACAAGTTAACCCATCATCTGTATTTGTGGTAAGTGGTGGGGCTAAAGGAATTACGGCTCAATGTACTATTAAATTAGCACAACATCAACCTTGTAAATTTATTTTGCTGGGTCGCTCGGAATTAATCACAATTGAACCAGAATATGCACGGGATTGTTTAGATGAAGCTACATTGAAAAAACGCATCATGGAAAATCTGATCGCTCAGGGTCAGAAACCAACACCCATGATAGTACAAAAGGTATTTAATGAAATTAACTCTAGCCGAGAAATTAAAAAGACCTTAGCAGCCATTGAGGAAACCGGGGCAACGGTTGAATACATTAGCGTTGATGTCACTGATACAGTAAAATTAAAAGAAAAACTCAACGCCGTCAGTCAAAAATTAGGAGCAATTACAGGCATTATTCACGGTGCTGGTAACTTAGCTGATAAATTAATTGAAAAGAAAACAGAACAAGATTTTGAAAAGGTTTACACCGCAAAAGTTCAAGGATTAGAAAATCTTTTAGCTTGTGTGAATCCCCAACAAATCCAGCATTTAGTTTTGTTTTCTTCTGTCACCGGATTTTATGGGAATATCGGTCAAACTGATTATGCTATAGCTAACGAAATTCTCAATAAATCTGCTCATTTAATGAAGCAATATTACCCCCAAGCGCACATTGTCGCTATTAACTGGGGTGGTTGGGATAGCGGCATGGTGACACCAGAATTAAAAAAGGCATTTGCGGAAAGAGGGATTGATATTATTCCCGTAGAAGTGGGGACACAAATGTTAGTTAATGAACTACATCCCCTCTATCAAAACGATTCACAAGTGGTTATTGGTAATCCCATGTCACCAATGCCAGCACCATTAGATCCGATTTTGCGGACTCATTATATTCATCGCCGGATGACATTAGCTGAAAACCCATTTTTATATGATCATGTTGTCGCAGGTTTACCAGTTTTACCCGCCACTTGTGCCATGTCTTGGATGATTCACGCTTGTGAAGAAATTTATCCAGGATATCGTTATTTAAGTTCTCAAGATTTCCGTGTTTTAAAGGGTATTACCTTCAATGATACTTTAGCGGATGAATATATTTTAGAGGTAAAAGAGTTAACTAAAAAAGATGGTGAGTTGATTGAGTTTCAAACCACTATTTTTAGTAAAACTCCCGAAGGTAAAACTCACTATCATTTCCGAGTCTTCATTAAGATTGCTAGGCAAATTCCCGAACCGCCAATTTACACAGATGTGGATTTATCAGAAGATAACATTATTACTACTATTGGTACAGATTTCTATCAAAAAGATGAGTTATCTTTATTTCACGGGCCAGCTTTTCAACAAATCGTCAGAGTCCTGAATATTAAACCTGAAAAAATCACAACTGAATGCTACTGGCAAGAAATTTCTGATCAAAAGAAAGGACAGTTTCCTGTCAAAACTTATAACCCCTATAGCAACGATTTAAGCACTCAACCGCTTTGGGTTTGGTTAAGCCATTTTCATCAAGAAGTTTGTTTACCTGGTCAGTTAGAAGTTTGTGAACAGTTCCGCCCTATTCCGGTGAATGAGCCTTATTATGTTTCCTGTGAAGTGATCACCAAAACAGATACAGGTATCCATGCTAACTTTATCGTTCACGACACAGAAGGAAAAATTTACTGTCGCATTTTACGAGCTAAAGCAGTAATTTGGCCTAGACAGTTTTTGCACCGTAAGTAGAAGGTAGGAGGCAGGGGGGAAGAGGCAGGGGGGCAGGGGGGCAGGGGAGAAAATAAGAATTAATTTCCTATTCTTTATTGCCTGTTGCCTATTGCCTATTGCCTATTGCCTGTTGTAGTAATTTTCTGGATGTTGTGAAAACTACTTTTTGATTAATTCAAAAGTGCAGATTTTCTAAAATTCTGAAGATTGCTATAATTTAATAGTGAGGAAAAATCTAGCATTTCTGAAACACCCTTCTTTCCTATTTTCTTTTAAGAGAAGACCAAATAATAAATTGTCCAATTTTGTAGGGTGCGTTAACGGAGTGTAACGCACCATCTAAGAACAACACAATTACTAGGTGCGTTACGCTGTCGCTAACACACCCTACAAAAAAGGATATTTTTTTAATTGGTGATCTCTAAGGAAAATGCGGTTCATTTCTTCTTAACCTCCTGCCTTCTGCCTCCTGCCTCCTGCCTCCTTCTTTATCAGGCATTTTACCAAAACTTTTTTTATCTCTCATTTCTCAGTTAATCCTAGATGTTTGGGGAACGGCGTAAATCCTAGTGTTGTTTTTTATGCCCAAACAAGGATTTTAACAATGGAAAAAATAGCCATTATTGGGTTATCTTGTCTCTTTCCTGATGCAAATAATCCTGATCAATTTTGGCAAAATCTACTTGATGAAAAAGATTCTACTGCTGATGTTAGTGTAGCAGAATTGGGAGTAGATCCGGCAATCTTTTATGATCCAAATAAAGGTAAACCGGAAAAAATCTATTTCTTGAAAGGTGGGTTTATCCGTAATTTTCAATTTGATCCGGGTGAGTATCATTTACCGGCTGATGTTGTTCAAGGTTTAGATAATACCTTTAAATGGTCGCTCTATGCTGCGAAACAAGCGATCGCTCATAGTGGTTATTTGGGAAATCAAGCTGCTTTGGCCAAATGTGGGGTAATTTTAGGGACTCTAGCACTACCAACTAAAGCTTCTAATCAATTATTTTCCCCGATTTATCAACAAGCGATCGCTCCGGCTGTGGGTGAACTGATCCAAAATCCTGATTTTCGCTTGTCTGGTGTCCCTACTGAAGTCAAGCCATCTCCCTATAATGGGATGGTTTGCGGTTTACCTGCTGCTATCATCTCTCACGCTTTCAACCTCTCCGGGAATCATCTCTGTATTGATGCGGCTTGTTCTTCGGCTTTCTATTCGATCAAGTTAGCCTCTTATTATCTTTGGACTGGCAAGGCTGACATGATGTTAGCTGGTGCAATCAGTTGTTCAGATCCTTTGTTTTTAAGAATGCTGTTTTCTGGGATTCAAGGCTACCCTGATAATGGGGTTAGTCGTCCTCTAGACCAAGCTACTAAAGGCTTAATCACCTCCGAAGGCATCGGGATGGTGATGTTAAAAAGATACAGTGATGCAGTCAAAGATGGCGATCGCATTTTAGCCACTGTTTGCGGTAACGGTTTATCTAACGATGGTAAAGGTAAACATCTCCTCAGTCCTAATGCTCAAGGCCAAACTACTGCCTATCAACGCGCTTACTCTGAAGCTGGTATTAATCCCCAACAAATAGGCTATTTAGAATGTCATGCCACCGGCACGGCTTTGGGAGATACCACAGAAAGCACCTCTGTACAAGGCTTTTTTGGTCAACACGCTGCTAAACCCTTGGTAGGTTCTGCCAAAACTAATGTCGGTCATTTATTGGTGGCCGCTGGGATGGTAGGCATTACCAAAGCTATTTACAGTATGTCTCATGGTGTGATTCCCGCTACCGTAGGCATTAGTAAACCTATCGGTACAGATAATGATGTGATTTCGCCCCACAGCGTGGTGACAACTGCCACACCTTGGCCTAGTAATCAAACTTCCAAATACGCCGCTTTAAGCGCCTTTGGTTTTGGTGGTACTAACTCACACATCATTTTGTCAGAAGGGAAAGCAGAGTAATGAGTTTTGAGCAACAGAATATCGGGGAGATGACAATGCAAGCAGCGAAAATGGCGATTGTTGGTATGGATGCCTTTTTTGGTGGCTGTGAAGATTTAGACAGCTTCGAGCGCAGTATTTACGACGGAAAACAACATTTTATCCCTCTACCGGAAAAAAGATGGCACGGTTTAGATGGGGAAGAAAAGTTACTCCAAACCTATGGTTTAACCACTGGGAAAGCACCCCAAGGCGCGTATATTACAGATTTTGAGATTGACGCTTTAGCCTATAAAGTTCCACCCAATGAAGTGGACAAAATTAACCCACAGCAATTATTGTTATTGAAGGTATGCGATCGCGCCCTCAAAGATGCCAACATTAGCCCCAATAGTAATGTAGCGGTAATTATCGCCACAGAAACAGAGCTATCTGCTCACCAGCTACAACAACGTTGGGATTTATCCTGGCAACTCAAGGACGGATTAAACCGGGCAGAAGTTACCCTACCTCAAGACAAAATCGCCCAACTGGAAACCATCGTTAAAAATAGTGTTCACCATCAGGTAGAACTAGGCGAATATTTAAGCTATGTCGCCAATATCTCCGCCAGCCGTGTTTCCGCACTGTGGAACTTTAACGGACCCGCTTTTACTGTCAGCGCAGTAGAAACCGGCGTTTTCAAAGCCTTAGAACTAGCCCAAATGCTACTAACTACCAACGAAGTTGATGCAGTGGTAGTTGGTGCGGTAGACTTAGCCGGCGGTGTAGAAAATATTTTATTACGCAGTCAATGGGGACAAGTAAACACCGGCACAAACACCCTCAGCTTTGACCAAAAAGCCAACGGTTGGACAGTGGGAGAAGGTGCAGGGGCAGTTATCCTCAAACGTCAAGATGCTGTAGCCCCAGGTCAGCGTATCTATGCCGTCATTGATGCTGTAGCTATTGGTCAATCTCCCTCCATGACCGTAGACAGTAACACTATTAACCAAATCTGCAAACAAGCCTGTTCCCAAGCCGGTATACAACCCCAAGCAGTAAATTATTTAGAAGTCTGCGCTACAGGTTTTCCTCAAGAAGATGCCACCGAAATTAACGGCATTCTCCAAGCTTATCCGGCTGTTGGCAATGGTTTACATTGTGCCATTGGCAGTGTTAAAGCTAATATTGGTCATACCTTCGTCGCTTCAGGAATAGCCAGTTTAATCAAAACTGCCCTTTCTATTTACCACCGATACATACCCGCCACCCCCAACTGGTCAGGAGTCAAAACCCCAGAAACTTGGGAAAATAGCCCTTTTTATGTAGCTAATGAGTCTAGACCTTGGTTTTTACAGAAAGAAGTGAGCGATCGCATTGCCGCCATTAATGGTATTGGTTGTGATGGTAGTTTTGCTCATATCATTCTCTCCGAAGAAAACCAACAACCACCACGCACCAGCCAATATTTACAACAAAGACCCTTTTATCTATTTCCTCTCGCTGGGAATGACTCCGCCAGTTTGTTTGCAGCCTTAGATAGTTTGCAACAAAATATCGAAAATGCCGATAACCTAACTCAAACCGCCGCCCAAAATTACCTCAACTATCAACAACAAACCGACGCAAAATATACACTTTCCATTACCGGACGCAACCAAAAAGAACTACTCAAAGAAATTGAATCAGCCAGAAAAGGCATAAAAACAGCCTTTGAGAAAAATACAGATTGGCAGACTCCCGCAGGTAGTTATTTTACACCAAAACCATTAGGCAAAACAGGCGAAATTGCCTACATTTACCCAGCGGCTGTTAACTCCTATATTGGCATCGGTCGCACCATGTTCCGGCTATTTCCCCAAGCCTTTGATGATGACATAGTTAAAAGTCTCTACAAACGTGCTGCTGATGTAGAAAAATTAGTCTTCCCCCGCAGCTTAAACAAATTAACCATCAGACAACTAGAAACCTTAGAAAAACGATTGCTGGATGACTCCCAAGCAATGTTAGAAGCCGAAGTATTATTTACCAGACTCATTACCACCGTCATCCGCGACGACTTCCAAGTTAAACCTAAATATATGTTTGGTTACAGTTTAGGCGAAACTAGTATGATGGTAGCTCAAGGAGTTTGGAGCGACTTCTATCAAAGTAGTAGTCAGTTTAACTCATCCAGCTTATTTGGGGACAGATTATCTGGAGACAAAAACGCCGTCCGGGAGTATTGGGGCATACCAAAAAATGAACATACTTCTGATAATAACTTCTGGGGTAATTACGTCCTCATGGCTACCCCTGCTCAAATTCGGGAATGTTTAAAAACCGAAACTCGCGTTTACTTAACTCAGATTAACACCCCCGAAGAAGTATTAATCGCCGGTGAACCCGCAGCCTGTGAACGAGTAATTAAAAAACTAGGTTGTAATGCTTTTCCTGCACCTTTTGATCATGTCATTCATTGTCAAGTAATGCAGTCAGAATACCCGGAACTCTTTAAAATCAACAATCTGCCAGCCAGAGACATTCCCGGCGTTACCTTCTATTCTGCCTCAGAATATCAACCAATCACCCTACAGAGTGAAGTCATAGCCCACCATATTGCTAGAGGATTATGTCAGGAACTCGATTTTCCTCGTTTAGTTAATCGTGTTTGGGCAGATGGAGCGAGAATCTTTATTGAAGCAGGTGCAGGCAGTGTATGTTCTCGTTGGATTGATAAAATCCTCGACAATCAAGAACATCTTACCGTCTCTCTCAACCGTCGCGGACTGGATGACCACACTTCAATTGTTAAAGCATTAGCTAAACTTGTCAGCCATCGCGCTCAGGTTAACTTAGCTCCTCTTTATCATCTCTCCTCAGCCACTACCAAACACCACAAAGCCACACTGAGAAAAATAACTCTAGGTGGAAAATCAATAACTGCTACCATTTTAAGTCCCGAAAATCGCCAGCTTTTTCAGACTAACCACCCTCACAAACAGCAGTTAAATCCTGAATACCATCAGGAACATACCCTAACCAATTCTCTGCAATTTACTAATCACATTCCCCCTAGAGAAAGTTACAATTCTCACATTTCTACCGCTTATCATCAACCGCCAACAATTGACATAAAAACTATCAATTATGACGGTTTGGAAGCACAAGAAAAACTAGAATCTTTGGAGTTAATAAACCCAAATCAGCCCAGGCCGCAAACTACCATTAATCAGCCTGTAATTACCCGAAAGTTAGGTAACAGAATTAGCATGAATCATTTAAAAATTGCTCAGTATGAAAAACTGAGTAACAACAATTCAAAAATGGCCAAGGCTCACATTAGCTTTTTACAAGCTAGACAAGATTTTAGTAAACAAATGAGCGAAATCATTCAATTACAACTTACCTGCGCTCAGAATTTGCTGAATGAATAGGAGGCAGGAGGCAGGAGGCAGGAGGCAGGAGGCAGGAGGCAGGGGGCAGGAGGGAAGATAATTGTACCTTTATATATGCCGTGAAATGGTGAAAGGTACAATTTTCAACCCTAAAGCTCGGCCTTTCGACCCTAAAGGTAGAACGATGAACCCTAAAGGTAGAAACTTTGACCTTAAAGGTGGAAACTTCTACCCCTACAGGACGAAAACTTCACCTCAAAGGTAGAAACTTTGACCTTAAAGGTGGAAACTTCCACCCTAAAGGTAAAACGATGAACCTCAAAGGTAGAAACTTCCACCCCTACAGGACGAAAATTTCACCTTAAAGGTAGAACGATGAACCTCAAAGGTAGAACGATGAACCCTAAAGGTAGAAACTTCCACCCTAAAGGTAGAAAGATGAACCCTAAAGGTAGAAACTTCCACCCTAAAGGTAAGTAATTAGGCAGAATTAATTACACAACTTATTTCCCTGTTCCCTGTTCCCTGTTCCCTGTTCCCTGTTCCCTGTTCCCTGTTCCCTGTTCCCTGTTCCCTGTTCCCTGTTCC
>DATGXB010000116.1:0-15191 GCA_035299225.1 Nostocaceae cyanobacterium
CCATCAAAATTAAAAAGCATGGTCGAAAAGAAAAAAGCGTTTTTCGTTATGGGTTAGATCATCTTCGTTCTATTGTTACTGATTTAGACTTGAATCATAGTGAATTTCTTCTCTCTCTACAATTTTTGTCCTGTACTTAGGTTCTTGACAAATTTCTCTAAACTTATCAACTGAAATCGGTTCTCTTTTAAAAAATTTGATAATTGTACTTTTACCAACTAATCCTTGTAACGCAATAACTAAACTTTCCTTTTTACCATCTTTTAATCTTTTTAATGCTTGTTCTGCTTTTTGTAAACCTTCAGGTGTAGCACAAATAGTTAATTTTTTCTTGCTCATACAGGATTCCGACTTGATTTCTGGAAAATACTTAGGTGGGCATTTCCTACGATTTTTCGCTTCTATTCAAAATTTTGCCCAAAATGCCCACCCTACACACACTTTCAAATAATTAATTAAATTATGCAGACAATCATAAAACAAGCATAAGACAATCACATTCAAATCACACAAAAACCTTATAGCAAGCGGTTTTTAGGGAATTAGGAGCGATGCTAAAAGAGTCGAGTTAAGTTAAAAGCCAAGATGGAAAATCAAGCAATTACTAACCAAACCCCCATGCAAACACCACCCGCAACTGTCATGCTTTACACAGTTACCCAGATTCAATATAACATTGCTATGGAACGTTTACGCCAAGCTCGTTATAGCTTTAATTTGTCCTTGTTTGCTGCTGCTGTGTCTGTGTTGGTTAGTTTGTTGGGTGCGGGGTTGATGCTACGCGGTTCACTACCACAGGGAACTATTACAACTGCGGTGGGGATGGTAGCTAGTGCCGGCTGTGTTAAATTAGCTAAGGATGCTAATGATAGATTAGACCAAATTTGGAGGAAGTGAGTAAAATAGTGATCGCATAACCTCCCCGTAGCTGCTCACTGGTTGAGAATGGGGAAAAAAGTGATAAAAATCAAATAACTAACTTTTAATTTTTACCTATGTTTTTATCTCGTGAATCTCTCTTTACTCCTGTAGTCTTTTTGGTATGCATTATCGCAGTTAGTTTACTACAACTACCCCGAATGCATAAATTATTAGCTAGTAAACAAGACATTCCTCAAGCCACTTTAGAAAAGGACATCGAAAAAGAAAATATCCGCCTGAATTTTCTGGAAAGTATGCCTAGTTTTGGTTATGATAATTTGTTGGCTGATTGGGTATATATTGACTATTTACAATATTTTGGTGATGATGAAGTTCGTGTGAGAACAGGTTATAACCTCAGTCCAGAATATTTTGAGGTGATTTTAAAAAATGACCCCCGATTTTTAGATGCTTATTTTAGTCTTTCTGTTAGCACTTCTTTATATGCTGGTTTACCGGAAAAATCTATCGCTTTAATGGAAAAAGGTTTAAAATTTATCCAGCCTAAAAACCCTGAAAAATCTTATGTTGTTTGGCGTTATAAAGCCACTGATGAATTATTATTTTTGGGTGATTCTCAAGCAGCACAAACATCTTTTAGGAAAACGGCAGAATGGGCAAATCAATATAATGATGAAGAAAGTAAAAACATTGCTGCTATTTCTCAAGGAACTGCTGAATTTTTAAAGAAAAATCCTGATAGCAGATATGTGAGAATCGCTACTTGGGCATTAGTTTTAAATAACACAACTGACGAAAAAACTCGCAAGAGAGCAATCAAAGAAATTGAAGCTTTGGGAGGGCAAGTAGTTATAAATCCTGATGGTAGTCGTGCAATAAAGTTACCTGAAAAGGATTAAATATTAGGGAATAGGCAATAGGCAATAGGCAACAGGGAATTAATTCTTTTGTTTTTCCCCTCTGTCCCTCTACTTTTTCCACTCAGCACTCCGGCAAATGGATATTTATTGGTATAACGGCAAATTAGTTAATTCTAGAATTATAGAGTTAGATATTTATGATTCTGGGTTTTTGTATGGGGCAACGGTTTTTACTACATTACGGGTTTATAACGGTTCTCTGGATGATAGTTTAACCCATTGGTTGGCACATTACGATCGCCTCAACTCCACTTTACAGGCTTTTAACTGGCAACAACCAGACTGGCTGACCGTCCGTAAGGGTGCGGAAGTTCTCATTAACCATTACCCTGTACTGAGAATAACCCTTTTTGCTGATGGGAGAGAATTAATCATTGGTCGCAACTTACCACCCAATTTAGCCGAAAATCAAAAATATGGTGTAGTGGCTGTTTTAGCCTCTGCTGAGTTTAACCGTTCCCTCCCCCTGCATAAAACAGGTAATTATCTCAGTCCCCTTTTAGCTAAATCTAGCTTTCCCTCAGCCCAAGAAGCAATATTAGTAGATAGTCAAGGAAATTGGTTAGAAACCACTACCGGGAATCTTTGGGGGTTTCGGGATGGTTGCTGGTGGACTCCACCTTTAGAAGCGGGAATTTTACCAGGAATTATGCGTTTAACCTTGCTCAACTGGCTGGAAAGTCAACAAATGCCCGTCAAACAAGACTTTTGGACAAAAGCACTCTCCACCGAATTTGAAGCGATCGCCTACACTAATAGTGTGGTAGAGATAATTCCCATTCATACTATCCACACACCCACAGGGTCATTACGTTACAATCCTGATCATCCCAGTCTATTACAGTTAAGAGGGTTTTTTCCAACATGACAGGAACGAAATTTTGAGATATCTTAAGATAAGTTAACATAATTCTCATAACTCCCCTCTTCTGCACAGACTCGGCACGAAGGTAAAAAAAATTAGGAGGATAGACCTCGGTGAATAAAAGATGGAGAAACGCGGGGCTGTATGCACTGCTATTTATAGTCGTAATCGCTTTGGGCACAGCTTTCTTTGACAAGCAACCCCAAGGTAAAGAAATATGGCGCTACAGTGAATTTATTCAAGCAGTAGAAAAAGGCAAAGTTGAAAGAGTCAGCTTAAGTGCAGACCGCACCACCGCCCTGGTAACACCTAAAGATGAAGCAAATAAAAAGATTGTTACCCTAGTTAACGACCCCGATTTAATTAATACCCTTACCGCTAAAGGTGTTGATATTACCGTATTACCCCAAACTGATGAGGGATTTTGGTTTAAAGCTCTCAGCAGCTTATTTGTACCAGTATTACTCTTAGTTGGCTTATTCTTCCTTCTCCGTCGCGCTCAAAACGGTCCTGGTAGCCAAGCCATGAACTTTGGTAAATCCAGAGCTAGAGTACAAATGGAACCCCAAACACAAGTCACCTTTGGGGATGTGGCAGGTATTGACCAAGCTAAACTGGAATTAAACGAAGTCGTAGACTTTCTGAAAAACGCCGATCGCTTTACCGCCATTGGTG
Organism: Nostocaceae cyanobacterium; assembly: GCA_035299225.1. Lineage (GTDB taxonomy): Bacteria > Cyanobacteriota > Cyanobacteriia > Cyanobacteriales > Nostocaceae > DATGXB01. The sequence goes on from DATGXB010000116.1 coordinate 3,343, forward strand.
CCAAAATTCCTAAAGGTGTATTATTAGTCGGCCCTCCAGGTACAGGTAAAACCCTCCTGGCTCGTGCCGTTGCCGGTGAAGCGGGTGTACCCTTCTTCTCAATTTCCGGTTCTGAGTTTGTAGAAATGTTCGTGGGTGTTGGTGCTTCCCGTGTCCGCGACCTATTTGAACAAGCCAAATCTAACGCACCCTGTATCGTCTTTATAGATGAAATTGATGCAGTTGGTCGTCAGCGTGGCGCTGGTTTAGGTGGTGGTAACGATGAAAGGGAACAAACCCTCAACCAACTTTTAACCGAAATGGACGGTTTTGAAGGTAATACCGGTATTATCATTATCGCCGCTACCAACCGTCCCGACGTTCTCGATGCAGCCTTATTACGTCCCGGTCGTTTTGACCGTCAGGTAGTAGTAGACCGTCCCGACTATAGCGGACGTAGCGAAATTCTCAAAGTCCATGCACGGGGTAAAACCTTATCAAAAGATGTGGACTTAGAAAAAATTGCCCGTCGTACCCCTGGTTTCACCGGTGCAGATTTATCTAACCTGTTAAACGAAGCCGCAATTTTAGCCGCACGACGCAACTTAACTGAAATCTCGATGGATGAAATCAATGATGCCATTGATCGCGTCCTAGCCGGGCCCGAAAAGAAAGACCGAGTAATGAGCGACAAGCGCAAAACCTTAGTTGCATATCATGAAGCCGGTCACGCTTTGGTGGGTGCCTTAATGCCAGATTATGACCCAGTACAAAAAATCAGCATTATCCCCCGTGGTCGTGCAGGTGGTTTAACTTGGTTTACTCCTAGTGAAGACCGCATGGATACCGGTTTATACAGCCGTGCATATTTAGAAAATCAAATGGCTGTAGCTTTGGGTGGTCGTCTAGCTGAAGAAATCGTGTTTGGGGAAGAAGAAGTTACCACAGGTGCTTCCAATGACCTACAACAAGTAGCCAGAGTTGCCAAACAAATGATTACTCGTTTCGGGATGAGCGATCGCCTGGGACCCGTTGCCCTTGGTCGTCAACAAGGTAATATGTTCTTAGGACGAGATATCATGTCTGAGCGTGACTTCTCCGAAGAAACCGCCGCCGCCATTGATGAAGAAGTCCGTAAACTGGTTGAAACAGCTTATAAACGCGCCAAAGACGTATTAGTAAGCAACCGTCACGTTTTAGACCAAATCGCCCAAATGTTGGTAGAAAAAGAAACCGTTGACGCAGAAGAATTACAAGAAATTCTTGCTAATAACGATGTCAAAACTGCTACTTTTGCTTAATAGCTAGTAGTGGGCAAAAGCCATAATAAATTCAGGGTAATTCTGGCAATAATCAGAGTTACCCTAATTTTTTGTTTAAATATTTCAGTCAAATTGCGGTTCTAGTTTGGTAAATCCATGTTTAAATATTTACTTTGCTTGTATTTTTGTGTATTATGGTATTGATACATAATAACAAAACCCAAATATCCCCAAATGTACGCAAGGCAATATAAAACTTCCAAGCCAGCACCAGAAACCGCATCTACTACACAACATAAAAATCCCTTTGCATCGTCACCATTTGTTATTCCCCAAGTCCAGCCACAACGAGAACCCGTCTCAGCCGAAGAGTATGAAAAAATCAAAGCATCTGAAGGCAACTACCTAGATTCTTCTATTGTCACCTATCGTCCCGCACCAGCACCACCCCGCGTACAAAGGAAATTCCAACCTTTTCAGCCAGAGGAACAACAAGAAGAAAATACCGTAGACTCAGAAGTAAAAAATCATCAAAATACAATTGATATTCCAACTGTACAACTTAAGGAACAACCACAAGCAAACAAGCCACAAAATACAGATGTTAATGATGACAAAAACTTACAGCAAGACGGAGCTAAAGCAACCAAACCACCGATTAAAGTCCAACAAATTCAAAAAGCCATCCTCGTCAAAGATGCCAAAGAAGTATTAAAAATACTTGCTACTGCATCAGACAGTGAATTTACTTTATTAGTTCAGACTTTTACAGCCGCTTCTACTCGTTGGTTTTTAGAAAATCTCCCCCCAGCCAACACAGTAGCCAAGCAGCCAGAGATTATTCAAAGATTTAAAGGTGAGCGATCTGCTGAAGGTGCGATCGCGCTTAAAGGTAAGCTCTACTGGGCTGGTGGTTCTGGTGCAGATTCTCAAAATCAGTATAGAATCAGAGAAACTACAATACGTCCCATTGACAAAGATTTAAACATTAGAGAAAGAAATGTTAATGAATTTGCTAAATGGATGAGAGAAGGCACAAAACCTAATGATACTTCTAAAATGAACTGTTGGGAAGCTGTGCTATATGGTGCCTACCTGGCTGGTGTAGTTACAGAAAAATGGTTATTCATGATTCATGATGAAGCTGCAAGAAATGGTGCAAAAATAGGTGCTAATCAAGGATCAAAGGCAGGTGAAGATGCTTATCAAATGGTATTAGCAAAATATCTAGGATTTAATAAATCCCAACCAATTACAAAGCAAAACCAACCAAAGAGAGGTGATATTGTTTTTATGAACGGACTATCCCACGTTGTTATGTCACTAGGAACTGATTCTAGAGGAAGTCACCCAGTTATGAGTCTTTGGATATTGCCAAGGGATGGAGAACAACTTAGCAATAATGTTCAGAAAACTACCATAGAGGCGATTAATACAGATTGGCAAAAGTTAGCAAAGAAAAAGCAATGGAATTCCTCTCCAATGAAAGTAACTTTTGCTCCTAATCCATTCTAAAAGCTATGAAATTTTTATTATATTTAGTCATGGCTCTATTCATGACAGTTTTTAGTGGCAGTAGTCAAGCGGTGTTATATCAAATAACTCAAAGGCAGATGATTGGAGAGTATAACGTGTCCATTAAGTCTATATCTATAGTTGCAGATTTACCTTGGTCTACTCCAGAGATAAAAGAACCAATTTTAAGGTTGATGACTAGTTCAAGTTTAGATCCAGAACTCGTAGTTAGAGAAACACCAACTTTGAAGCGATCGCCAAATGGTAAACTGTGGTTACTGGTAAAAGGTACAGTATTAGCACAAGAGGGTAATTCTTGGCAAGTAATCAAAATTGATGCTGCACAAATAGATAGATTAATGTCTATTGCCCCATTGAATGATAACAGTATAATTATCTTAGGACGCAACGGTAAAGACAATGTATTAGCAGCAATTGATAGCCAAGGAAAATTACTCTGGCGACGCACAGGTTTATATGATACTGACAATTTAGACTTGCCAAAACTATGTGGAAACTTTAATAGTTTACTAGTTGATATAGATGGTAAAGTATACCTACCAGGAACACGAATTTATGGGGCTGTTGCTATTATTAATCCTGTCACAGGTGCAACCCCTAAAATACTAGATTTTGGTGAATATGATGGCGGTGATGTGTACATTCATAATGGTGAACTTTTTTATATTTTAGCAATAGATAGTTTACGACACTGGGTAAGACATTCAATTGCTACTAATCAATCTAGTAAAGTTGTTGGTTCTGAAGAAATGCAAGAAATTTTTTATAATGTTCTTGGCGTTCTTCCGGGAGGTGGTGCATTAATAGAACAAGATGGATATTTATCTTGGATGTCACCACAAGGAAAAACTATCAAAAAACTTACTTTTGCTGGCATAGTTCGTTATAGTCAGGATGTGTTTGCAGCTATACATGATAATGAGCAAATCAAAGTAATGTATTTTAGTGAAAAACCTGAAACCAATTACCAAGAAGTATTAGATTCATTACCAAATGCCCAATTAGTTCGTGCTAATCCATCAGGTTACGAATTTTTAGCCGCTAGTGATCAGCCTAATATTTTGCGACTTATCCATGTAGACCGGATAACTAAACAGCGTCATGAAACCTTATTATCAAATGAAAATTTACTTGAATTTGATAATGATATTAGTCTATTAAATTCAATGATAATTGATTCAAATTCATTACTTTTAGTAGGCACAGATGCAAACGGAGCTTTTGTCATTCGTGTTGAATTATTCAATTGAATGGGAAATTTAAACTAAATAAAGAGACATCAGTTCTCTTTAGAAGCTATGAAACTTTTATTACAATTATTTATTGCTTTATTAATAACTGTCTTTAGTGACAGTAGTAAAGCTGTGTTATCCCAAATAACTCAAAAGCAGATTGTTCAAGAACATAATTTGCCCATCAAATCAATATCAATAGTTGAAGAATTACCCTGGTCAACTCCAGGTATTGAAGACCCAATTGCATGGGTAGGCTTGAGTGTAATTACTGAATTTGAACTACCAGTTAGAAAAGCTCCTTATTTGGCCAACACAGCAAAAGGTAAATTGTGGTTATTAAGAGGAGATACATTACTAAAAAAAGAAAGTAACTCCTGGCAAATAGTCAAGATTGATGCAGCAAAAATAGATAGATTAATTTCAATAGCACTGTTAGATGATTTAATAATTATGTTAGGTCGCAATGGGGATGAAAATGTATTAGCAGCACTTGATACCGAAGGAAAATTACTGTGGCGACGCAGTGGAGCTTATGATGACAAGCAAGTTAATTTAACCAATTTACGAGGAGATTTGAGATATCTATTAGTAGATATAGATGGTCAAGTTTACTTACCAGGAACGGAAATTTATGGAACTGTGGCTCGAATTAATCCCGTTACAAGTGTTACACCAGAGGTATTAGATTTTGGTGAATATAATGGGGGTGAAGTTTATATTCGCAATGGTGAACTGTTTTACATTTTAGCAACAGATAATGTGCGTTATTGGATCAGACGTAAAATCGGTTCTAATCAAGAAACTAGAGTGCGCGGTTCTGAAACAATGCAAGACACTTTCGCTAGTATTAAGGGAATTTTGCCAGATGGTGGTGCACTACTTTTGCAGAGAGACAACAAAGGTTCTTCTTTAATCTGGATGTCACCTCAAGGAGAGACAATTAAAAAGATTACCCTGTCAGGAGTAGCACGTTATGATCAAGATATCTATGCCGCTTTTCCTGTTAATGAAAAAATGGCAGTAGCTCATTTTAGTCCTAAAAATAATATTCAAACGGAAGCATTAGATCCCCTACCTGATAATGCAACATTAGTAGATGTAGATCCCAACAAATATACCTTCATGCTTCCTACTGATACCTTTGGACTAATGCGAGTTATCAATATAGACCGCCAAACTAAACAACGCACTGAAACCACCTTATCAGGCGAAAGTATACTAGACATTGATACTAAATTAGACCTGGGAAACATAATTATAATTGACCAAAACACCTTAATTTTGACTTGTGTAGACGCTCAAGGTGCATTTTTTATTCGTGTCGAGAACGCCTAAAAATTGATAATTAGCTTTAATTAATTTCTGTGCTAATAGTCCGCTTCCACAGCCTAATTCTACCATTAAACCTCTGTCAATATTACTTTGCTGCAAAATTTTTAATATGCCCGGAGCGGATTTCATACCATTTCACTTTAATAATGATACAAATACCGGGGAAGGTTTTAGCAGTGCTAAACCCCTACAAGCAATTCATTAGTATCAAGGTTTTCGTGAATTGGTATCACAGAGTAATCGCTGAAACCAATATCATGAATATAAGCTAAATCTTGTTTGTAAAAATCTAGCAAATGCTTAACCTCAAAATAATATAGTTAGGGAAAATGTCTGAATCAGGATGTCCAGGATTTTAGGATTTACAGGATAAAAACAGGAATTTAATCACTAATTGCCCATCACCTATTACTCATTACCAACCTCAACTAGATAACTAGCCACTTGGGTTAGATAGTTTACAGCTGTAACTCAAATCCAGGTAAAACTTCTTCTCCAGACAGTAGCGTGGGAAGTTGTACCACTTCTACCGCTTGTCCTTGTCGGTAAATTTCTACTTGTTGATCTTGGGGATTAATTAACCAACCCAAACACAAACCATTATCTATATATTCCTGCATTTTTTCTTGCAGGGTTTTCAACGAGTCAGTTTTCGACCTCAGTTCAATAATAAAATCTGGTGTAAGTGGGGGAAATTTTTCCCGTTCTTCCTCCGTTAATGCTTCCCAGCGTTCTAATTTAATCCAAGCAACATCAGGAGAACGTTTTGCACCATTGGGAAGTCGGAAAATGGTTGAAGAACTAAAGACTATACCTAATTGAGTTTGGTAATTCCAAAGACTGACTTTAAAATTTAACTCCGATTCACGACGGCCACTTTCTCCCCCCACTGGTGTCACAATAACTAGTTCCCCCTGTGCATTCAGTTCTAAGCTGACATCTTTATTAGCCATACAGAGTTTGTAAAATTGCTCATCTGTAAGGCGAACAACTGAATCTAAATTTAAGGTGACAGTGTTCATCTAATTTATGAGTGCAACTGTTCTGGTTAAAAATCCTTAGTTCTATTGTGACCTATTGACTATTTTATTGAGTTTAGGATATATTGGGATAAGCCAAATTCGCGCCCTGATAATTATCTAGGCGCAGGTAGAGCTTTTGGATTAAAAAAGTCAAAAAGGAAAACATGATGATTAAGCACTATGTTTTCATACTGGTCGCCTTGATTTTGATCAGCTATATTAGCCTTAACCTAGCAAATATAGCTAAATATACAGATTCTACCACTAAGACAGTTGAATCTGTAGTCACAATCATTAAAAATTAAGCGAAAAACCACAAATATTTGCTACCAATAAATTACTTGTGCATTATTTAAAAAAATCCAAATCCAGCTGGTTGCTCTTTTCCTTAAAAAGTGCGCCAGTTTTTTTCAACTCTAAGTTTAATATACTTTGTAGTATAATAGATTGAAATAGTAGAATTACTGTATTTTAAGGTACTAAGTATGTCGTTCTATACAGAAGCTTATAGTATTATAAGTCATCAAGTAATAAACACTGGGATTTAAAGTAAAGTCTCTAAAAAATTGCCAATCTTTTTTCTTTTTCCTTCGTGCCGTCGTGGTTCATCAAAAAATGTATTCTTGACATACAAAGGGATAAAAATAACTAAAAATTTAGGGTAGGCAATTAACCCACCCTAAAAACTTGTAGATTTGATTAAAAATTATTGCCTTTGGCATAAGACAGAAATTAACAAGCAAACAGCAGAAAATTTGAGAAAAAATCTCTATTTCCCTCCTGCCTCCTGCCTCCTGCCTCCTGCCTTCTTTATACCAAACCGCCAGCAGCTTGAAAACGAGCGCGAGCGCGTTTGTAGGCTTGTGTAGCCTGAATTTGAGCTTGGCGATCGCCTGCGGGAACTTGGTTCAATTTAGTTTGTGCTTGATTGTAAGCGGTGCGGGCTGCTTCTAAATCAATCGCATCACCACGTTCTGCACTATTAACGAGAATGGTTACTTCATCTTCGTCAACTTCTGCAAAACCACCCAAAACAGCGATCGCTTGCCAGTTAGAGGCTTTGTCCGCACGAACACGCATTACACCTGTATCTAATGCTGTTAACAGGGGAGCGTGACCGCTTAAAATACCTAACTGACCAGTTGTACTAGGTAAAACCACTTCTTCAGCTGGAGCATCCCAAACGGTTTTATCTGGGGAAATTACACGCACGGTTAATGTCATTTTGTCCTGTCCTTTCTGTTTATAATGTGCCATTAGCCACTAGATATCCTAATGACTAATGACTAATGACTCATGACTAACCTTTGAGCTTTTCCGCTTTGGCGATCGCTTCGTTGATATCGCCTACCAAGTAGAAAGCTTGCTCTGGCAGGTCATCCAACTCACCAGATAAAATCTTTTGGAAACCCTTGATGGTGTCTTCCAACTTCACATACTTACCAGGAGAACCGGTAAATACTTCCGCAACGAAGAATGGCTGAGATAAGAAACGCTCCACTTTCCGAGCGCGTGCTACAATCAGACGGTCTTCTTCCGACAATTCATCTAAACCAAGAATGGCAATGATGTCTTGTAGTTCTTTGTAACGTTGTAGAGTTGATTGTACAGCACGGGCAGTATCGTAGTGCTCTTTACCTACAATGTTGGGTTGCAACATTGTGGAAGTAGAACCCAGAGGATCTACTGCTGGATAAATACCTTTAGCTGCCAAACCACGCGATAATACTGTTGTACCATCTAAGTGAGCGAAGGTAGTAGCAGGTGCGGGGTCAGTCAAGTCGTCCGCAGGTACATATACAGCTTGAATAGAAGTAATAGAACCTTCAGTTGTAGAGGTGATTCGCTCTTGCAGCGCACCTACGTCAGTACCCAGAGTGGGCTGATATCCTACCGCAGAAGGCATCCGACCCAACAGCGCAGATACTTCAGAACCAGCTTGTACAAACCGGAAGATATTGTCAACAAACAATAACACGTCTTGCTTGTTAACATCGCGGAAGTATTCAGCCATTGTCAAACCAGACAAACCAACCCGCATTCTAGCTCCGGGTGGTTCGTTCATCTGACCATAAACTAGAGCAATCTTAGATTCGTTGAGGTTGTCTTTGTTAATAACCCCAGATTCGATCATTTCATTGTAGAGGTCATTACCCTCACGAGTCCGTTCACCCACACCGGCGAATACAGACACACCACCGTGTTGGGTAGCGATGTTGTTGATCAATTCCATCATGATCACGGTTTTACCCACACCAGCACCGCCGAACAGACCGATTTTACCGCCGCGTCGATAGGGAGTCAGCAAGTCAACAACCTTAATCCCTGTTTCAAACACAGAAGGTTTAGTTTCCAGTTCTGTGAATTTAGGAGCTTCGCGGTGTATGGGTAAGGTTTCCTGAGTATTAACAGGGCCTCGGTTGTCTACGGGTTCACCTAAAACGTTAAAAATCCGGCCAAGAGTGGCTTTACCCACAGGTACGCTGATGGGAGCGCCAGTGTCTACAACTTCTAAACCCCGGATTAAACCATCAGTGGAACTCATAGCCACAGCCCGAACCTGGTTGTCGCCTAAGAGTTGCTGTACTTCAACTGTCAAGTTGATTTCTTGTCCAGCTTCGTTAGTACCTGTAATAGTCAGAGCGTTGTAGATTTGTGGTAATTTTCCACCGGGGAATTTTACGTCTACAACAGGGCCAATGACCTGAGTAATATAACCTACGTTTGTTTTTTCTGCGGTTGTGACCATGCTGCGCCTAGTGATTGAAGCTATGTTTGAGGAAGGGTCGTCAAGACCTCAGATCCAGCATTATTCATCTTTCACTGTACCATCTAGCGGTCACTCATTCCGTTAGCAATTCCTTAAAATTATGGTTTTGGGGATCGAAGTGAGGCAGCAGGTTGATGGATATGTAGTAATTTAGTTGAGATGAAGGGCGATCGCCTACGGCGGGCGTTTCGCCATCGCTATAAAGCGGGCGTTTCGCGATCGCCTACGGGTAAGATATTGATGTCGGCATTCAATTGAATCCTGTCCGTATTACATATATTTACTTGAAATATTACTATATTTGCATAAGTGTTGTTTTTTAGTATGATAAAAACTTTACAGGCATGATTTATCAGCAATAAGTTGAGTAAATAATTTTTTGATGCCACCCAATCATTTATTGATTTACACAACTTCAGCCTACCAGGAAAATCTGACTTTAATTGCCAAAAATAAATCATCCAAGTTGCTATTTATCTAGTTGAGGCTAGTCATGGGTAATTGGTAATGAAATTCCTGTTTTCATTCTGTAAATCCTTAAATCCTGGACATCATCTCGACTTACTTTGACTTCGCTCAGTACAATTCGCTCGATAACTACCTGATTCAGATATTTTCCCTAAAGAGCAACTTACATTAAATAGTTGAAATTAAAATCCAATGAACATCACCTTTAAATTTAGATTACTACAATATTATTCAGGTCAAAAATCTGAGCAAGGATCAGTCTGGATCTTGCTACTATTTGGTGTTTTGGTTTTAGGAACACTCTTTGTATTATTCCTACCTTCTCTCCTTAGTTGTACAAATAAAGCATACCAAGCAGAAGCGAGAAATACTATCATGCAGATGAACCGTAAGCAACAAGAGTTCATTTTAGAAAATGATGCCTTTGCAAAATCAATTCCAGCACTCAAGACTGATATTGAAGAAATGACAGAACACTATACATATTCCATCACAACAAATAATAACGCCGCATTTAATTATGCTGTTAAGCGCAAGGATTCCAATAAAAAACATCTGAAAAGTTATATAGCGGCTGTTTTTAATGACCCTAAGAATAAAGATAAAGATGGTCATGTAATACTTGTCACGATTATTTGTGAAAACAATACACCAGGTTCTATATATCCACCTCAACCTACAATTAAAAATGGTGTTCCTAGTTGTAGTCAAGGAACAACAGAGTTAACGAATAAATAACCTTAATCCCAAACATCAATCAGATTTATCTATGTTGAGAATTTCTGCATATAGATTTAATCTCAAAACTTGGTTATATATTTTATCCGGCTTCAGTTTCATACTGTTAATTATGCTGGTTTCAATAATATATAATCCCGATATACTGAAAATATTTATCAATGCTGGCTTACCTCTCCATTCTCTTTCTGATTTGCCAATTCTAGGAGATGCAATTCGTGCTGCTGAAGCTCCACAAATCACTGTCCAAGAAATGAAACAACTAATTGATAATCAGGACAAAAGACTACTATTAATTGATGTTCGTACTCCAGAAGAGTATGAATACTCTCATATAGCAAAAGCAATAAATATACCATTATCAGATATTGAGCAAGGCAGGGGAATTAAACAAATTAAATCATTACTTCCCGGACGTAAATTAATTACTTATTGTTCCAAAGGTTCAAGGTCAAACAAGGTTCTAGAATTACTCAGAAAAAAGGGGATTCAAGGTACAAACTTAAAAGGTGGAATTGACGAATGGCGCGAAAAAATTGACCCATCCATCCCGGAATTATAAAGGTAGATATGACATCAGAATTTAAATCTTTAGTTATTTTTAGTAGTTTAATTATCTTTGGAATATTAGAAACAATATTCCCATTTTTTGACTATGGTCAGAGTATTAAAAATAAATTTTCTACTAATTTAATTTTGGGGTTAATTAATGTAATAATTGTTAATCTCACAATTGCATGGCTATTAAAACATATTTGGCAACAAACATCATGGTTAGGGTTATTAAACTATATTAACATAAATTGGTTAAATTTTACCATTTCTTGTTTACTTCTAGATGGATATATGTATTTGTGGCATAGGTTAATGCACACTTCTCGTATAGGTTGGAATTTACATCTTATTCATCATACAGACAATTGGATGAATATTTCTACAGCTTATCGCTTTCATAGTTTAGAAGTGTTATTATCTAATTTGCCAAAAGTATTTTTAATTTATTTGTTTGGTATTGTTCCTAGTCATTTATTAGCTTATGAAACTTTATTTAGCATTTGTTTGTTGTTTCATCATAGTAATTGGAATTTATCTTTAAAAATTGATAAAATTTTGAGCTATTTAGTCGTTACCCCCAATTATCACCGTGCTCACCATTCACAGGTAATTCGGGAAATGCAGAGTAATTATTCTAGTCTTTTTAGTGTGTGGGATTGTGTTTTTAAAACAAGGTATTATCCCAAATCTCCCCAATTAATAAAGTTGGGTATCGGAGAAAAATTAGGAAATTTAAATATCATTAATTTATTAAAATTCCTTGATTAGAGGATGCAAAATCAAGTATTTACATTCACGGCTAAGTAATTATAACTGAGCTTCCCCCGTACAGGTGTACCAGATAAATTTCAAAGGGTTGTATAGCAAGCAATATAGGCTTTTTCTGGTTTTTTTGTACCCATGTAATTTAAGAATTTCTTTAGATTTTTTTGGAGCAAAAAACCGTTATAAT
>DATGXB010000117.1:0-22922 GCA_035299225.1 Nostocaceae cyanobacterium
TCTCCCTGCCCCCTGCTCCCTGCCCCCTGCCTCCTGCCTCCTGCCTCCTGCCTCCTGCCTCCTGCCTCCTGCCCCTCTGCCTCCTACTGCTTCGCAATCTCAGCTTTTTGATACTTACCTGGGTACTTACGCTGGAAATAATCTTCCATAATTTCTAAAACCATTGGTGCAGCAATAGCACCACCACCACCCCCAGAATGTTCAGCGAACGCCACTACCACAATTTCTGGATTATCGGCCGGTGCATAACCACCAAACCAAGCATGATTTTGTTTTAAACCGCGACGTTTCCAGGCTTCGGCTGTACCAGTTTTCCCAGCAATGGGGGGAACTGTGGGTTTATCCAAGGATCTAGCTGTTCCTTCTGTGATTACCTTCCGCAAACCTTCCCGCAGAATTTTGATCGTGGTGGGTTTCATATTTAAAGATGTCCGCCATTTTTTAGCATCTTGATCATCTTTCAGTAGGTGGGGTTGTACTCGAAAACCGTTATTAGCGGGAACTGCAAACATAACTGCCACTTGTAAGGGTGTAGTTTGTAAAGCACCTTGGCCAATTGACATATTAATACTATCGCCTACCGTCCAATCCCGCTTAAATACCTTTTGTTTCCAAACTTCATCAGGAACTAAACCTCTAGATTCTTCGGAAGTAAACTCAAAACCGGTTTTTTCCCCAAACCCGAATTTACGTGTCCATTCAATTAAAGTCGGGCCACCAACTTTCCGCCCTATTTGGTAAAAGAAAGTATCACTACTCCACTGCATTGCACCGACAAAACCCAAAGGCCCAAAACCGGCGTGATTCCATTCACCAAACCGCGTCCCACCAATGGTTAAAGAACCATAAGTTTGCAGTATAGTATTAGGTGCAAATTTACCTGATTCTAGTCCTGCGGCAGTGGTAACAATTTTAAAAGTGCTGGCGGGAGGAAAAGCACTCAAAGCCCGATTGACTAAAGGATGTTCAGAACCTTGGACACTTTCCCAGTCTTTTTGTGAGAGTTTTTGTTTAGAGAAAATATTGGGGTCAAAGGTGGGATGAGATACCATAGCTAACACCGAACCATCTCTAGGATCAAGGGCAACAATAGCCCCATTGCGATTTCCTAAAGCTTTATGTGCAACTCTTTGTAAGTCTAAATCTACAGCCAAATGTAGATCATTCCCGGCTTTTGCTTGTTTTTCTCCTAATACCCGCAGTGGTCTACCACTACCATCTACTTCTACCCTCTGACCACCCCATTCACCCCGTAACTGTTTCTCATAAGCTTTTTCTACTCCCATTTGTCCAATTACATCACCTAAACGATAGCCTTCTGACTTTCTATCTTTAAGCTGTTCAGCAGTTAGTTCACGGGTATAACCTAAAATATGGGCTAATTCTAGGCCATGAGGATAATAACGTACTGCTTCTGTATGAATTTCTACACCTGGTAATTCACTTTCATATTCTTTTAAAGCTGTGATTTGAGCTTCATCTAAATTCCGGGCAATCCTAATCAAAGAAGAAGAAGCGGGTCCTGCCTGTTCTAGCTGCTTTTCCATTTCTGCTTGAGGAATTTCCAGAATTTTGGCTAGAAGTGGGGCTACTGATTCCCAATTAGATTTGGTATGTGCCATTGGCCACAAATACACAGAACGAGGATAACGGGTACTGGCTAAAAGTTTACCGTTACGGTCAAAGATATTACCCCTTTCTGGCTGTTTGGGAATCATGCGAATCCTGTTGGCTTCAGCACGTTGACGGAGGTTTGACCCTTCGACAATTTGGAGATAGGCTAACCGGACACTAATGCCGGATAACATCAATAAAGTGAATATAATTAAGAATATTGGCTGAAAACTACGTCCTACGGTGCGTGTATTTTTGCGATCGCCCAACGCAGGCGGTTGTAATAAAGTCATAAGGCAGTGAATAGCTAAAATTTATGAATAATTCTACAAACTCTTAATCAATTCCTACCAAGGATTGAGCAGACAAGCAACCATCAAATTATATTCCTTCGCAACACCAAAAAGGGAAGAGGTGCGGAGTGAAAAGAAGAGGCAGGAAAGCAGGGTAGAGTATGTTTTTTTTATTACAATCGGGTAAAATAAAATCCAGGAAACTATTTTTCTGATAATTTCCTGGTTGCCGGATAAAATAAACCAGAGTGTAAAATATATTTTGCATAGTCGGGTACACTTCTTAATCAAGTTTTGTGAGATCACGGCATACTACTGAAGATTATGGCTCAAACTGTGATGCAAAATCAGAGGGGCATAACCGCTTTTCAACCACTTGATGTTGAACTGCGTAATGTATACAAGTTTTTCAACCAAGAACCCGCAGTACATGGCGTAGACTTGGATGTGAGACAGGGTGAGTTTTTTAGCATTTTAGGCCCTTCTGGTTGTGGGAAAACCACTACACTTCGGTTAATAGCCGGATTTGAGAGGGTAGATGCTGGTAAGTTGCTTATTCAAGGTCAGTCTATGGCCGATGTGCCACCTTATCGTCGGCCTGTAAATACTGTATTTCAAAGTTACGCTTTGTTTAAGCATCTCAATGTTTGGGAAAATATCGCTTTTGGACTGCGGTTAAAAAGAGTATCCCTAACAGAAATTACTAGCAGGGTGACAGAAGCCTTAAGATTGGTGAAAATGGAAGGTTTGCGATCGCGCTTTCCGCATCAGTTATCTGGTGGTCAACAACAAAGGGTAGCTCTAGCTAGAGCCTTAGTTAATCGTCCCGCAGTGGTACTGTTAGATGAACCTTTGGGAGCATTAGATTTAAAACTCCGCAAGGAAATGCAGATGGAATTATCTAATCTACACAAAGAACTAAATTTAACTTTTATCATGGTGACACACGATCAGGAAGAAGCTTTATCTTTATCTGATCGCATTGCGGTGATGAATCAAGGCAAAATTGAACAAGTTGGCACTCCTAACGAAATTTACGAACATCCTCAAACATCTTTTGTGGCTGATTTCATTGGGGATACAAACTTATTCAGTGGAGAAATTACCGAAGTAGATGCCGAAGAAATCAAAGTTATCACAAAAACAGGATTAGCGATAATTGTTCATCGTCAAGAAAATACACCTGTTGAATTATCACAACCAATAGTAGTTAGTATTCGACCAGAAAAAATTCAATTGTCCATTTATCCACCAAGTATAGTAAACAATTGTTTTGAAGGCAGATTAGTTAATATCATGTATTTGGGTACTCATGTTACTTATGTATTAAAATTATCTAATGGCATTCACCTTAATGTTTTACAACCTAACACCATAGGATTATTACCTGATCCAGAAACACCTATCTATGCTTGGTGGGATAAAACAGACTGTATTGCTATTAGTCAATATCCATCCCCAAGTAAAAATTAATAGTTAAGGAAGGAGGCAGGAGGCAGGGGAGGCAGGGGGAGCAGGGGAGGCAGGGGGGCAGAGGGGCAGGGAGGAAATAACAATAAATTACCTAATTACCAATGACTAATAACTGTTCCCTGTTCCCTGTTCCCTGTTCCCCGTTCCCCGTTCCCCGTTCCCTGTTCCCTGTTCCCTGTTCCCCGTTCCCTGTTCCCTGTTCCCTAATGACTAATAACTAATGACTAATAACTAATGACTAATAACTAATGATTACAAGACGTAAATTTCTCAAAAAAACTGCCTTACTATCCAGCTTATTTTTAGGTAGTTGTGGTTGGAGATTAGCCAATGTTAGCTCGAATTATACTCAGGCTAGTCAACTCGATCAACTTTACATTTTTACTTGGTCACAATATACCGAACCAAAATTGCTACAAAACTTTAGTAGACAACTGGGGATAAAGGTACTATCTGATGAGTACGATTCCAATGATGCAATGTTAGCTAAATTGATAGTTGGTGGTGGTGGAACTTATAGCATTATCTACCCATCAGATTATTTTGTTAAAAAAATGCTAGAACAAGATTTATTAATAGAAATAGATCATAGCAAAATAGTTGGTTTAGAAAATTTATCACCCAGATTTAAGAATCCCATTTACGACCCTGGTAATCGTTATAGTATTCCTTTTGCTTGGGGAACAACAGGATTACTGTATAACTCAGAAAAACTCGAAACTCCTCCAGAAGATTGGGAATATTTGTGGCAAAACCAGCGTAAATTACATAAACGTGTAACCTTAGTTAATGATGTACGGGAGGTAATGGGTGCAGTTCTAAAAATGTTGGGTTATTCTTATAATTCTCAAAATGAAACTGAACTAAAACAGGCTTATGAGAAACTAAGAATATTAAAACCATCAATTGCTTCTTTTGCTACCGATGCTTGGCAAAACCAAATACTGGCAGGAGATTTATTAATAGCGATGTGTTATTCTGGGGATGCTGTAAAAGTTGCCAAGGAAAACCCCAAACTCAAATATATTGTTCCCCGTAGTGGTTCTTCCCTATGGATTGATACAATAGTTATTCCTAAAAATGCTCCTAATTTAGCAGGTGCTTATGCTTGGATTAACTTAAATTTAACGCCACAAGTAGCGGCTGAAATGACTCAATTACTAAAAATTGCTACTCCTAACGATGCTGGATTTGAGCTATTATCACAACAATTACAAACAAATACTGATTTGTTTCCTCCTGATCCAATAGTAGAAAAATGTGAAAGTTTACAACCGCTAGGAAAGTTTGAGGAAGTTTATCAAACTTACTGGAATAAACTTTTAACTTTTTAAAACTACAAATTCACAAAACACCGTGATTTATTGTTGTTCTCTAACTGAAATAATCACACATACAGTTATGAATCGGTTAGCTAATTTTAAATTTTACCCTGCTAATTTTTAATTACTTAGGCTTGTGTCTACTCAAATTAATCAACCCCAACTAGAACCTGAGAACAACAGCACCAAACAGCAAAAATCTAATTTTTCTACGCTGGACTGGCTTCCCCCATTTACATTACTGTCACCTGCGGGAATATGGCTGATATTATTGTTAGTTTTACCAACGTTAATCATTTTTCAGTTAAGTTTAGTTCCTAATATTCGTCCTGGGGATTTAGTTAATCCTAGTGGCTTAAATAATTATATTCGTATTTTTGACCCGCTTTACCTACAGGTATTGCAAAACTCCCTAGTTTTATCCCTCGTCACCACAATTATTTGTTTAATTTTGGGTTTTCCTGTGGCTTATTGGATAGCACAAATGACACCACCTCGCTGGCGAAATTTGTTGTTATTAAGCTTTGTTTTACCTTTGTGGACTTCTTCATTATTACGTTCTTACGCTTGGATTACAATTCTCCGTCCCACGGGATTATTAAATAGTATACTCACTGGTTTAGGATTACAACCTTTAGAATTATTAAACCGTACTCCCGCAGTTTTAATCGGGATGAGTTACAGTTTATTACCTTATATGGTTTTGGTTTTATATGCTTCTTTAGAAAAATTAGACAAGCGATTATTAGAAGCAGCAGCAGATTTAGGTGCAAATCCTGTGCAAGCTTTTTTCCGTGTAACTGTACCCCAGGTTTCTACGGGAATTGCTGCGGGTTGTATGCTGGTTTTTATTACGGCTTTAGGTGATTTTATTAATCCAGAATTACTAGGAGGTGCTTCTAGTATGACAACTGCCAGGTTAATTTATAATCAATTTCTTGGCGCTACCCAAAATTGGGGTTTTGGATCGGCTTTAAGTATGACTTTGATTTTACTTGTGAGTTGTGCGATCGCTCTTTTAATCCGTTTTGGTGAATTTACACCGAGGAAGTAGTAAGTTTTACCGCAGGGAACAGGGTTGAAAGTCTCTTTGTATAAGAGTTTGTTCCAAAAATTTGTACCTCATTTACCTGAAACGGGCTGTATTTGCTCTCCATCATAATCAGAATTGATTAAATTATTTACAGTAGATAGAAAATCATGCTCTAAATAAGGCTTAGTAAAGTAAGCAGTTGCGCCTAATTCGTGAGCTAATTGACGATGTTTTTCAGCACTTCTAGAAGTTAACACAACTACGGGAATGTTTCCATGACGGGGATTTTGTCGAATTTGACTTAATAATTCAAATCCATTCATCCGGGGCATTTCTAAATCAGAAATAATAATTTTAATGCCTGGATGTAACTGTAATTGTTCTAATGCTTCTATGCCATTTTGTGCTTGTAAAACTTCATAGCCAGATTTTTGCAAAGTCAAGGAAAGAGTTTGACGTAAACTAATCGCATCATCAACCACTAAAACTACTTTAGGTAATTTTTGCATTAATTGGGCTGTATAAGTTGATTTTGTTTCAGGTATAGGAGATGGAGATAATAAAGGTGTAGATGTAACATCTGTGGCTAATATCGATAAATCTTTAGTTGGAGAATGACTAGGTAATGGTATTACTTCTGCTAAATTAGCTTGAATTTCTTTTGTTTCTATTAACAGAGTAGCGTCAATTACTAAAATCAAATTACCACTAGCCAAACCACTACAACCATATACATATTTTGGTGGAGCAATCGCACTTCCTAATGGTCTAATTACCAATTCTTGCTCACCGATAATTTGTTCAACTTCTAAACCAAAAATATTTTGATTTTTCTTAATAATTAAAACAGGATTTTTCATGATTCCTGAATCTAATTGACTATGTAAATGCTTTAAACTCTGGTTTTTTACCAGTGAGCAATTATAGTACATTAAATCCGATAATTTTGACAAACCAACTATATGTTCCTCTTGTTCTGTCTGCCAATACAAAACTTTTTTACCTTCAAATTCTTTAATTTGTTGAGGTGTGGGAATTAATATTTTTTCTATACTGTCTTGCAGTAAAGCATAAACTTCACCCCCAGATTGCACCAACATTAATTTATCTGTAGTCATAGAAAAAGGAATTTTGAGGATAAATGTTGTTCCTTGTTGGGGTGATGATTGAACAGAAACTGAGCCGTTAAGTGATTGTAGTTGACTGCGGACAATATCCAAACCCATACCCCGGCCAGAAATTTCACTAACTTTACCAGCAGTGGAAAATCCTGGCATAAACATGAAATCTATAAGTTCACTTTCTGTTAATTTATCATGTTGAGCAATTAAATTTAGTTCAATTGCTCGTTTACGAATATGCTCTAAATTTAAACCTTGTCCGTCATCCCGCACTTCAATAATTGTTTGACTCCCCTGATGATAAGCACAAATTTCAATTAAACCTGTTGCTGGTTTGCCTAATTCTTGCCGCCTTTGAGGGGGTTCAATGCCATGATCAAAAGCGTTACGGACTAATTGCAATAAGGGATCATATAATTTTTCGGCGATCGCTTTATCTACTAATACCTGTGTACCAGTTAACTTTAAATCTACAAGTTTAGTATAAACTTTACCGAGATTTTTCATCATTGTGGGAAAACGATTTAAAATTGTTCCCAAAGGTAACATTCTTGCTTCTACTAAATTATCAATAATACTTAAAGCTAAATTATGTTTTTTCTCACTAATTGGAGCAGATTGTTTCATTAATAATTCTAATGATTCCGCCGTTTCTTGGAGTTGTAACGTTTCTTCTAGTGCTGTATGTAATGTCAGATGCAATTCTGTATAGACATCCATTTCTAAAGCATCAAAATTTACCGCCTCTACTTGTTGAGTAATAGGAATTGCTAAGTTATATCCATTAACAGGTAAATCTCGTAATTGTTCTAAAGTGGTTTGGTGTCTATCTAATTGTTGGGTTAAACGTTCAATTAATTCGGTAATTTGTTCATCATATAAAATTTGCCGTTTTTGATAAATTAATAATTCTCCTGTTAAATAATTAAGTCGTTGTAATCCTTCTACATCAACACGAACAAATGAAGGTTGTCGGGCTATCTTTTGGGAATTAAATGATGATATATCTTCTGTAATTGGTTCGTGAGATACTATTTCTTGATCATGACTGGTAAAGGCTTGCTCAATCACGGCTGAGGATGTAACACTACCTAAATAATGATCGTTTTCTACTTCTTCAACAGGGTGAATATCTTGTTTAATCTCTTCAGTAATAGTTTCACTTGCATCAATAATATTTTCTCCTCCCCAAATTGCCTCAACTAAATTATCATTATTTTGAGTATATACAGGGATAGATATTTCTTTAATAACTAACAACTGTTGTAATTTCGGACTTTCTAACCATCTTTTCTCCGCTTCAGAAACGGGAGGATAATTTTTATATTCTTTGCTGATTTGACGAATTTGATTTCTGAATGTTTGAATAAGAGAAGTTGCGTTTTCGTTTTGTTCAACAAAATAGCGGAACTTAGCTACAGATAAGACAATAGTATAAATCACACCTTGACGATATAGTTTTAAACTTTGGCTATCTGTTTTTTCCTCTAAAAATCCTATAAATTCATTTAACCAACTGGTAACATAATCTACTAAATCATCTGAATTATTGGGAGGAATTAATAAATCTAAATTTAGTTCAGTTTCGGCAATATCATTGTAATGATTAAACCAACCAAAAATATAACGAATGGTTTTTAAATAAAATTTGGCATTTCCTGGTTTTAATGGCGTATTATTTCCATCTTCAGAGCTAATCAAAAATTGATATAAATCAGCAGTTAAACTTAGAAATTGATGAGCAAAAGAATTAGATTTATTTGTAATTGCTGTTTCTGATTTGGCTATTGTTGCTAAACTAGAATTAGCTGCGGGTGCAGTTTTTGCTAATACTTGTAAAGCTGGAGAAGGTGAACCACCGGAGGTTCTATCACCTGCTAAAACTGCTTTTTGTGAAGTTTGTAAATCAGCTAAAGCTATTTGAGCAATTTCCTGTACTTGTTCAGGATTAACTTGTAAAGCTGTAACTATTGTGTGAGCGATTTCACCCAACCCCGGCAGATTTAAAGATTCGGCCAAACCAATCAATACTTCTGCTTGGGAGGTTAAAAAATCTCGAAATTCCGTTTGATTGGGAGGATGATTAATTGTTTCCTCAATACTTTCTAAGCGTTGTTTAACTCCGACTTCAAAAATTGATTGGACAATATCAAAACCTAATTCTTCTGATGTCGGAATATGAGTTTCTGCCCCAAAAGCATCACCTAATTTTGCTTGTAATTCTGCAAATACAGATGTTGCTCTTTGCAATAGTTCTTCATTATTAATATTACTGCCTGTGAGTTCGGCCGTAATAGCTAAATGCAAGCATTCATAAGCTTGAAAAAGTAAAGCTTGTAATTCGCTATCAATATTGACATCTGGATTATATAGAGCCTTAAATATATCTTCTAAAGAGTGGGCAATCATATTAATTGTGTTTAATCCCACATTAGCTGCTCCCCCTTTAATTGTATGGGTAGCTCGCATTAAATTATGTACTTTAGCGATACTATAATTTTCTTTGAGAGTAAATAATTCTTGTTCAACAATTTGAATTAAATCTGGTGCTTCTGCTAAAAAATAAGCATAGCCTTGTTCACGAATTGCACTATCAGTAATCATAATTTCATTTTGGGAATGGTAGCTAAGGCAGAGGGACAGAGGGGAAGAAAGAAAATAAAATTACTTTTCCTAATACCTTCCCCTGTTTTTTTCTTGTTAATTGACTTTAAATTTACTGACGGTTGCTAATAAACCTTGTGCCATACCAGATAGGTTTTGGAAAGCGTTAGCGATTTCCTTGGATTCGGCGAAGGTTTGGTTAGCGATCGCTGCTACATCATTCATGGAGTTAGTAACAGTTACAGATTGATTCATTTGCTGTTTAGTAGCGGCGGTAATTTGTTCAATTAATTGGCTAATTTCAGCTGTAGCGGAGACAATATCATTGAGGTTTTGTCTAGTTTCATTAACTAAATTTGTCCCTTCAACTACTTGCTGAATCCCCGTTTCCATTGCTACGGCTACCTCTCCGGTTTCCGCTTGAATTTCCTGGACTAATTTTTCAATTTCAATAGTAGCGGCGGCTGATTGACGGGAGAGCGATCGCACTTCATCGGCTACCACTGCAAAACCTTTGCCATATTCACCTGCACGAGTGGCTTCAATCGCTGCATTTAAAGCTAATACGTTAGTTTGAGTTGCAAAACTACTAATCAAATTCACCACTTTAGAAATTTTCTGTGATGACTCACTCAAACGTTTAATTTTTTTACTAGTTTGGGCGACTGTTTCCCGAATAGCTTGAATCGCATTAACAGTTTGGTTCATCGCCGTATCACCAACATCAACAGTTTTATTTGCCTGTTGTACTGCTACCTGTACCTGTTGGGCGTTAGTTACTACTGCTTGGGTAGAGTCTACCATCTGTTGAATATCATTTAAAGCGGTTCTAATTTCTTCTGATTGCTGTCTCGCTAATGTCGTTAATCCTACTAATGAATTATTACTATTACTCGATGTTTCGGCCACTGTTTGGGCTGCGGTTTGTACCTGCATAACAATTTGTCTTAATGCTTGTAAAGTGCCGTTATAAGCATCCGCAATTGTTCCTACTTCATCTTCAGTAATGGGGGCGCGGGCTGTTAAATCTCCACTCAAAGCAGGTTTTAAAGCCATTAATAATTGAATTGAGCGCTGTTGTAATAACTCTTTAGCGGCTTTTTCTCTGGCTGCGGCTTCTGCTAATTGGGTAGATTTAGTTTGCAGTTGTTGTAAATATTCGGTTTGCTGTAAAGCTAAACCTAATTGATCACCAACACGGGCTAACAAATTAACTTGGGATTCTTCCCATTCTCTGGTACTAGAGTTTTGATAAGCTGCCAACAATCCCCATAATTTTTCATTAAAGAAAATTGGCACAATTACATAAGCTTTAGCTTCAATTTGTTCTAATATTTCTACATGGCATTGAGCATGACCTATTTGATAGATATCCTTAACCACAAAGGTTTCACCTTTGGCATATCTACCGCCTTGGGTTTCTTGCAGATGGGTATCTTCCCACACCATTTTAAAATCGGGTGTAACTGTTTTGATCCAACCACTACCCACTGATTCAGCAATAAATTGTCCACTCCAATCAGGATTAAATTTATAAATAGCCAAGCGGTCGCATCTTAATAATTGTCTTACTTCTTGAGTGGTAGCTTTGAAGATTTCCCCTACATCTAAGGATTGCCGAATCCGGTTAACAATCTTACTAAAACCTTTTTCTTGTTCAGCGATTTGGGAAATTTTCTCTGATTGTTCTTGGACTTTTTGTAAATAATCTACTTGGGATTTTGCTAAACTAAATTGCAAACTAATTTGAGTTAAGAAACTCACTTCCCAACTTTGCCAATTTCTAGCACCAGAGTTTTGATAAGCTGCCAATAATCCCCAAAGTTGCTCACCGAAGAAAATCGGCACAATGATATAAGCTTTAGCCTCAAATTGTTCTAAGATTTCAATATGACAAGGGGCTAAACCTATTGTATAAGTGTCATTAACGACAAAGTTTTCTCCCCGTGCATACCTGCCACCTTTTGTATCTTGTAAGTAGGTATCGTCTAAAACGGTTTTAATGTCTGCTCCGACTAATTTTGTCCAACCTGTAGTCACCGACTCCGCTACAAATTCTCCGCCCCAATCTGGCTTAAACTGATAAACAGCCACGCGATCGCATTTTAAAGTCTGGCGGACTTCTTGAGTAGTAGTTCTAAATATTTCATCTACATCTGTAGATTGCCGAATCCGGTTAATAACTCGATTCAGGGCTTTTTCTTGTTCAATAATTCGCGCTAATTCTGCCGATTTGAGTCGCAGTTGATCTACATAATCAACTTGGGATTTAACCAAGCTAAATTGTAAACCCACCTGTTCTAAAAAGTTCACTTCCCAACTTTGCCAATCTCTTGTTCCAGAATTTTGGTAAGCTGCCAATAATCCCCATAATTTCTGATTAAAGAAAATTGGCACAATTACATAAGCTTTAATCTCAAATTGTTCTAAAATATCTATATGACACTGGGCATGATTCATCTGATAGATATCATTTACCACAAAGGTTTCACCTTTGGCATATCTACCACCTTGAGTTTCTTGGAGGTGGGTATCTTCCCAAACTGTTTTAATATCTGGGCCAACTAATTTTACCCAACCATTTCCTACAGCTTCAGCAATAAATTGACCACTCCAATCTGATTCAAATCTATAAACAGCTACACGGTCACATTTTAAAGCCTGCCGTACTTCTTGGGTAGTGGTTTTAAAGATATCTTCTATATCTAAGGATTGACGAACCCGATTAACAATCTTCGTTAATGTTTTTTCTTGTTGAGCAATTTGTGTTAATTGTTCTGATTGTCTTTTAGCCTGTTCTACATAGTCTCTTTGAGAAATTAATACACCAAATTGTGCGCCAATTTGCGTAAAAAAGCTGACTTCCCAAGGTTGCCAAAACCGAGTTCCTGAATTTTGATAAACTGCCAATAATCCCCAGAGTTTATCGCCAATAAAAATGGGGGTAATAATATAAGCTTTAGCTTCAATTTGTTCTAATATTTCTACATGGCATTGAGCATGACCCATTTGATAAATATCATTAACCACAAAGGTTTCACCGTTGGCATAACGTCCCCCTTGGGTTTCTTGCAGATGGCTATCTTCCCAAACCATTTTAAAGTCGGGGGTAACTGTTTTGATCCAACCACTACCCACTGATTCAGCAATAAATTTACCACTCCAATCTGTTTCAAATTTATACACTGCCACGCGATCGCATTTTAAAAATTGTCTCACCTCTTGGCAAATCACTGAAAATGTCTTATCAACATCTGGCGACCTTAAAACTTTACTGACAACTTTAGCGACAGACTGTTTAGCTAAGGTGGCTTGTTGTAATTCTTTGGCTAATTCATTGCTTTGTAATCTATAGGCAATTTCGTTGGCAATTTGTGATAACAGGGTAATTTCTGCTTCTTGCCATTGCCGGGGTGCGGTGCAACTATGTACTACTAATAAACCCCAAACTTTGCCTTCTACATAAATCGGTGAAGTCAAACTAGCTTTGACTTGAAATTTATCTAATAATTGCTTTTGGTAAGGAGTTACTTGGATTTGATTAATATCATCAATTACTATTGGTTCTAAATAATCATTGCTGTTATATAAACCAAATAAAATTCCTGGTAAAGTTTCCCCTAATGTGGGTGTCCAAGCAATATTCCTCGATTCAGCTAGTATTGTCCCAGCATCCAAGCTGGTAAACTGATAAATTAAAACTCGATCTCCACTAATTTTTTCTCTAATTTGCGTTACACTAACTTTAAATAAATTATCTACATTCGTGGTTTGGCGCATATATGCAGTAATATCCTGCAATCGTTGTCGCCAAAGTTTAAACTCTTGAGCAATAGCATTTGCTGTATTGGCATCATAACCATTAGCTAAATTGTTAGGATTACTCTTGATACTACCCAAGCCATCCTCTGTGCTGTAGATATTTCCGCTATTCTCATTACTTTGATATACAGTCGTCATTTTATTCCCCTCAATAACTATTTAGTCATAATTTGTTTGACTGCTATTTTAGGTCAAATGTTACAAAAATTGTTAAAAGGTAATAGCACTTTACCTGCATTATTACCTAACAAGCTTGATTTTGTTTTTTTAACTATGTATTCCCCAGATGGGGGCTTGAAGAATGGCTAAAGCATCTAAATTAAACAACATTTGTTCATCATTATGCATAAAATACCCTAGCAGGAAAGGAGACATTTGAGGATAAAATAAACCAGCAGGTGGAGCTTTCATTTCTTGGAGATCCAACCATTCAATATCTATTAACTGCCGTACCAATAGACCTAAATATTTTCCCTCATGTTCTAACACAACAGCCATCATTTTGGAGAGAAAACTAGAATTGCTAGTTGGTGATGGATAGCCTAGCATTTCTTCTAAATCTATCAACCATAACATTTCACCCCGCCAGTTATAAATACCTAGTACACAATTTGGCATTTGCGGAACTCCACAAATTTCCGTTAATGGTACTTGTAGAACTTCTATGATCTGGTCTAGGGAAATTACGGCTATATCTTTTACTCCTAAATGAAAACTCAAAAACTTTTGTTTAGTTTGTTTAGTTTCCAAGGTTAGTTACCTTTTGTTGTAAATTATCAACAATAACCGTCAGCAGAAGGAAATAAATCTGCACTGATTTTTATCTTACTAAATAATTATTTTTTAACAACCCTTTGGAGAGTAACTACTAATTCTTCTTTATCTATGGGTTTGGATAAATAAGCCTCAGCCCCTAACATATTTCCCCAAATTTTGTCCACCTCACTATTTTTAGTTGAACAAAATACTACAGGAATATTGCTAGTATTAGGATCATTTTTTAGCTCTCGACACAATTCAAAGCCACTTTTACCAGGCAATAATACATCTAAGAAAATGACATCAGGTTTATTCTTAACTATTTTATCTTGGGCTTCTTCACTAGTTGTAGCACCAATTACAGAATAACCTGCCTGTTGTAAGTAACGGCTAAGAACTTCCATATCGGTCAAGCCATCTTCCACCACTAAAGCTGTACTCATAATAACTACCTGTTAAATTCTGATCAGACTGGGAAAAATCACAATTTGTAACTAAACTAATCATATAAAATGATAGTCTTTCTTGTTACTGTATTCTGATTTATTCTATGTATTTTGGCTTCGGAAAATTTACGTATTCAATATAAGTTAACATACCCAATTCCTAAATTTTATTCTAAATTTTATTATTTAACCCATAAGGATAAATTCTACTGATTTTAAAAAACCAAAGCCATCTATAAGAAGGGTTTTAAGTGTGTATTATCTAAATAACAACCCGACAAAACTATCCTAAAAAGATTTTTAGGTTATAGTTAACAGTGAAGATTTACAAATTAGTTAAATAACACCCTGTTGAAAAAATTTAATTTTAATTAACACAACTAAAACGTTTCTAGATTGGTTTGGTTTTTTACCGTTGTAATTGAGGTGGGATTTAAGTATTTGCGTACTACACTCATCACTCGATCAGCTAATATTGGCTTAGAAATAAAGTCTGTAGAGCCGACTACTTTAGCACGTACCCGATCTAAAAGACCATCACTACCAGTTAAAATGATTACTGGTGTATTAGCAAAAGCTGAAATTCGACGTAGCTGAGTACAAATCTCATAACCACTAGCTATAGGCATCACCAAATCTAAGAAAATCAAATCGGGTTTATTTTGAATTAAAGTTGGTAAAGCTTGAATGGCATCTTGGATTTTGAGAAACCTCAAACCATGAGAAGTAATAATTTCCTCTAGCATTTCACAAACTAGGGGGCTATCATCCACACAAGCAACTAGGGGGATATTTGGCTTCTTTGGTGGTGATGTAGGACGGTTACTATTGGATTCTGTGATTATTAACGGAATGTCAGGTACTTCTACTAACTCAATAATGCCTTTAAGAATATAAGGCAACAAAGAGCGAGTAATAGGTAATACATTCTGGTTCATTTTGATGGCTAATTCCCGCAGGGTGGATTTACCATTAATAAAATTAACAAAATTTTTATATACTGCTGTGCTAACCATTTGTTGGAGTTCTTCTGGTCTTCGCAGTACAGGCGCTAGATTAGGAGAGAAGTTAGCTAAACCAGCTTGTGACCAAATTGCCCAAGATTCCTGCATTTGCTTGATGGACATTTCTGCACTGGTAAAGCTCATTGCCGTATCCAGGATAATATTTTGAGAGCGATCGCATTTCACTGTTGCAAAATGCAATTCCTGCGCCAGATCAAACATTAGCTCGGTAATGATACTCTCAACAATAGCATTCACCTGCTCTCGTTGCACTTTCTGCCTTTTATGCAAAACCTCTAAAAAGTTATAATCCCAGTAGTCAGCAG
Source organism: Nostocaceae cyanobacterium (assembly GCA_035299225.1). Lineage (GTDB taxonomy): Bacteria > Cyanobacteriota > Cyanobacteriia > Cyanobacteriales > Nostocaceae > DATGXB01. Next base: position 15,818 of record DATGXB010000117.1, read on the forward strand.
CTAAATCTTCGGATCTAAACCGGATTTTATCTAGTTCAATTTGAGGACAGTGTTGAGCTACCTGTCTTCGTAGTCTTCTAAAAGGAAGATTCCCACCTGTTGCCCAAACTATTCTACCTAAGCGGTAATAAAAAGACCACTTTCGGCCTTTTTCACTCTCAAAATTTAGTTGCCCATTAAACTGGAGTTGTGTACAAGTTTTAAATTCATTCAACAAGTTGGTAGATTCTGTAACTTTCGGGTGGGTCATAGTCATATCTTACTCCCTAAGCGTAACAAGCCAGCATTATCAAAAAACCCACACTAGCCATACCCCAGATGACACTCATTTGGTTAGCGCTGCGATGCATCCCAAACATTTGTCATTGTGTACTTGATGGAATATAGATGTTTTTTGCTTGACAATACCAAATAATAAAAATATATACATTGGATTATCTGATCAATACATGGTTTTATATGCTGTCAATATTAACTAACATCATTCAACCAACTATATTCCCTCGATTTAAATATGGTAGATATCTATACTTTCATATTATAAATTATCTGGGTAAAATTTAACCGTATAAATTCTGATTTTAATTTTACAAAATCTCTTGCCTCCGTCTCTTTTCCCTGGAAAATTAATTGGAATCGGAACATTGATTTAATACTTATATACAAAGCTTAATATAAGTTTATGTATTTTTTTTAAAGAAAGGAGGGAATTAGCACTCAAATCTCACAAGAATAACATAACCTTTGCTCAATCTTGTAGTTATTAATCTACTAGATAATATATACAAGCATCATGAGATGATATATATTATGTTTTCGTTAATTAAATATACATATTATGATTAATCACTATTGAGGATGAATTTTAATATTTACTATATCCACTACCTAGAAAACAGTGAACTATTTACTTCTTCTTTAAAAGAGATTATTTTATTTTGCCAAAGAGATATCAACATAATACTATAGTTTGGCTTCAATAAGTTAAGCCATTGTGCAAAATTAATTTCCTCCCTAGAGACAGGTGGTACAGTAACGCACCATCCAATAAAAATAGAGGCTAAAGGTGCGTTACGCTGTCGCTAACACACCCTACAAAAAAGGATATTTTTTTAATTGGTGATCTCTTAGAAGAATGCAAAAATTATGTATACTGGCTATTTAACCGTAAATATATTCAATGCTAAATAAAAGAGGAAAAGGGAGACAGAACAAGAATTTGTGTAGAATTTACACAGCACATTTTGGACACATGAAATACAAACGTTAATAATTAAAGCCTGATGTTAAAAAAGTTTCAACTCTGTTAATATTTCCCTGCTGTAGTAATCCTTGATAAATTTCCCATAAATTTACACAAATTCCAATCCTAAGTAATCACTTAGAACCGTTTTTCAAACTCAATTACTGTACGACTATCATCAGTTAAATTAGTCGAACCCCGGAGTCTAAATTCTTCATTAATACGATAATTAATCCCCCATTGGAAAGGATCATTAGCGGTTAAAATCTTAATACTAGAAATAGAAACCTTATTAGAAATATCCACCCCGGCTTCTAAAGCTAACTCTAAACTTGAACTATATCTACCCGCTTCTGGTCGGTCAGAAATGATGGTGGGGAATATGCGTAACTCACTTAAACCGAAAGTATTACCAATTTGGTTAAATGCACCTTGGAAATTATTAAACACTGCTGAACCAGCAATATTAATTAAACCTAACGTACTATCTCCCCGTCCTTGAGTATCAACAAACCCACCACCCAAAAGAGAAACGATTTCTGTTTGGGAACGTGTAGGACTGCTTCTTAATTCTAAATTTTCGTTTAACTGACTCGCAGGGCCTTGAATAGTGGCTTCTACACGGACACTTTCTAAACCAGCTAAACCGCCAGAACTTTGTCTAATAGTATCGGTGCCTTGAATGACATCTAAAACTTTAGCAGAAAGACGCAGATTTAAGTTAGGGTCACGGGGTTGACGGGCATTAAAAGTAGCGGTGTGTTCATAACCACGGGCTAAATTTAACTGTGTCGTAAATAAATTTACCCCACCTTGTAACAGTTTTATTGTTCCTACAGGAATAGGGGCACTTAAAGAACCATTCACTGTTAAATCTCCAGAAGCAAGGAAGTTCAAAACTGGAGGACGAGCAATTTGTACATTTTTACCCAATTTTATTTTTAGATCATTTAATCTTGTAACTTCAGTATTTACATTTGGTTTATTCTGTTTAGTAACTTTTACTGTGGTGAGTGTAGCATTACTTTGCAAATTATTTGTGGGAGTAGATTCTGCTAATAACACCTGACCATCGGATAATTCTAAATTACCCCCAATAGCGGGACTGAGTATAGAACCGGTAATATTCAAATTACCACTCACTCCGCCTTGATATAATCCTTTGAGGTTAATAGCTAATTTTTCTAAATTCACATTCAGAGGATTTTCTAATTTTTTAGCTGCATTAAATATAGGAATTCCGCCTGATGCTTGAATTTTGCCTGCGCTAAATTGACCTTGGAGATTTTCCACTAAAACGCGGTCAAAATCAAATTGAGCTTGACCAGAAACATTGGTGATATCTCCGGGTAAAGCTTGAGCGATAAAACTGGCATTATTTAAAGATGCAATTCCTTGAACTAATGGTTGTGTTGCTGTTCCTCTAACTTTTATGTCTACTTCTCCTTCTCCACCTGTAAAACTAATTTGATCTGTGAGCAGATTAATTAAAGCTAAACCTTGATTTTTAACTTGAATATCTAAGTTAATTAAATTGTTATCTGGTGAGACGGTAGCAAAAGGTAATTTATAAGGCAGACTACCATTAATATTTACTGGTTCTGTTCCAGAAGCTAAAACTGTACTACCAAAATTTAACCGACCGTTGGTATAGTTAAAACTGGCATTAGCGGAAGTAACTGTTTTCTGATTTAATTTTCCGTCAACAACTTCTAATTCACCTCTGGCTTGGGGGTTAGAAATACTCCCAGCTAAAGCGGCGGTGGCGTTAAGATTCCCGGAAACTCCTACGGGAAGTTTTACGAAATTACTTAATAATGCTACTGGGAAATTCTCAATTCGTAATTGTCCGGTTTGTTCTTGTCCGCCAATATTGCCCGTGAAGGCAATTAATCTGTTTTGGGATTCGATTCTTAAAGGTTGTAAACGTAAAATACCTTTTTCAAAACCACCTTCAGCAATAACTTTTTCCGCCTGATAAAAACGGTTGGGTTCATCTTTTCGACCCCAAACAAAGTTTTCACCTTTTAAGTCAAATTGAACGTTTAAATCTTGGGCTGTATTAATGGCAATGTCACCGTTAAATGTGCCTTGGAGGTCGGTTAAGTTGGGTATGGGTTGGGATTCGATGCGTTGTTGTTGTGAGTCTGCGATTAAAGCGTCAATTTCATATAAACGCTGAATTTGTCCGAATAAAGATTGATTGGGTAAGCCTTGGGGTATGGTGGCTAAGTCGGCGGCTTTACCATAGGTGGGGGCTTCTAGACCTCTTTGAAAATCTGGTAATTCAAAAATTTGGGCTGCGGTGAGGATGTCTTGAATTTGACCTTGATTAACATTGATGTTGGCTTGAATTTGAGGAGTTGTATTAGTCGGTTTGACGGATGCATTAAAGGTGTAGAGGCTTTTACCTTTGACTAATTTACTGTTAACAAATCTGGCGATACCATTTTGATAATTAAATTGAGTTGTGAGTTCGTCTGCTCTAATTCTACCCAGTGCGGGTTGTGCGATCGCTATTTGTCCTTGTGTGGCTAATGTCTGTTGGTTAAATTGTAAGTCTCCGGTTAATACACCCGCAACCACACTATTACTAAAAACGGTTTTGCCGGGAAGAGTTAAATTTAAAACTTGTACGGGAAAGTTAGCAACTTTTACAGCCCAGTTATTACCTGTTGCTTGACCTGTGGCTTGTGCTTGTTGCCATTTGACTAAAAAGGAGTTGGCGCGGTTTTTGACGTTAAAATTCAGGGCTAATTGATCCTGTTTTCCTTTTAAATCTACGCTTAAACTCTGACCTTGATCTAAGGAAAGATTACCACTTAATAAAGGATCAAAAGCAATTCCTTTGACTGCTAAGTTACGAAAAGCTAGTAAACCTTTGATGTTGGGTTTTGTGAGTGTACCTGTTACTAATCCGTTAAAATCAATTTTTCCTACTACGCCTAAGATATTCGGTAATTTTACGGGTAACTGTTGGAGGTTATAGTTTTGGGCTTGGACGTTGAGATTTAACTGCGTAATTTCTGGGATACCCGCCTGTTTAGCGTTGGCTAGGATGTAGCCGTTAACGTTGAAGTTCTTACCTGTCGCACGGTTAATAGTTAATCTTTCACCATTCCAAGCGATCGCCGCATTGACGGGAGAATCCAAACCTGCTACACCTTGACTAACCTGAACTTGACCTGCGGCGCGAATATCAGCCAATCTAGTGGCAGTTACATCACCGGCTACCTGTAATTTGGCTGCTAATAAACCCTGTAAAGTCCGACTAAACTGATTTAATCTTAAACCAGCCGTTGCTAATTCTGCCTGATAACGTCCGTTAGCTAGTTGAATATTTGTCCCAGAAATTATGCCGCTTGCTAGTTGTAGTTTACCTTGTCCTACAGCTTGGATAGTTTGGGGTTGGAATGATTCAGCGCTACCTACAGCCACAAACCGACCGGATAACCTGCCTCTTAGTTCTGGTGGAACTGGGAATAATTGGGGTAAGGATAAATTATTGGCTTGGAGTTGCACTTGATAAATGCCGTTTACCAATTTAATACTATTGGCTTGCACATTCCCACCAGCTATGGCTAAGTTAGCTACACCCAACCCCCGCAAATTTTTGAGGTTTAAGTTATCTAAATTTCCGGCTATGACAAACTTCCCGGCTAATATTCCCCTCAAAGCTGGAGGAAGTTGTTTTAAAACTTGGCCGACACGTATTCTTTTGGCAACTAACTCAACGGCAAAGTTTTGATTTTCAAATTCTAAGTCGGTAATATTGATTGTACCGCCAGCAACTTTAATACCTGCGCCTTCTGTAGCAATACTGTCAATTTTAAAAGGTGAGGCAGTGCCGGCAACCAAGACCCGACCTTGAAATTCTGCATCTCCTAGAGAGACGTTTTGTAGTTGTTGCTGATTGAGAAAAGGTGCTATTTTTAACCCTGGTGCTTGAAGGACAGCTTGCCAACGTTCATTAGCATAGCGACCAAAACCCGTGACTGTTGCACCGCCGATATTAGCGGCCACATTACGGAATGATAAGCTGCGGTCAGGATTAATAATTGTTTCACCGACTGCGGGGTAAGTGGCTTGGGGTGCTTGCCATTTGATTGCTGTTTGAATATTATTAACTACGCCGCCAACTTGAGCTATAGCGGAGACTTTACCAACAGTTACAGGGGTGTTAACGTTGTAGAGTTTAGCGATCGCATCTCCAGCAACATTCTCGGCTTTGATTTGAAAATTCAGCGCTGGTGTTTTCCCCAGTTTAATTATTCCTGCCCCAGTAATATCACCACCAACTTTCGCTTCTGCTTGGATATTTTTGATTGTGATGGCAGATTTAGCGGTGGATAATTCAAAATCGCTGCTAACATTCAGAAAATCCACTTTGTCCACTTTGGCAGGTTTCAAACTGCTCACACTACCAGAAAGGACAGGTTGATTCAACGCACCTAAAATCTGGAAATTGGCTTTAAATATTCCACTCGCTGGAACAGGTAAACTCACTTTTAGGGTTTCTTGGGCTTTAGCTAAACTCACCGCGCTAACTTGGCCTTTTACCTGAAAACCTGCTTCACGGTCAATTACACCCGTAGCTGTAACTGGAATTTTACCATAGTTAGTAACTATATTATTAAGTTGTATTGCTAAACCTTGAAAATTTACATTGCCAGTAGTATTATTTAAAGTTTGGGGTAAATCAGTTGATTGTAGCGTTACCCCTTGTAAAGCGGCATTTCCTGATAATAAAGCTGGTTCTTCGGCTTGTAACTTAACTTGTAAATCAGCATTAACCTTTCCGGTTTCCAAAGTCAGAGGTAAAGGTATTAAGCGAGTAACATCTGCGGCTAGGAAATCTTGGACTTTTACCCGAAAATCACCGCTTAAAGATTGATTAGGCAAAAGATAACCTTGGAGAAAAACATTACTTCCCCCTTCAGTTGTGCCGGCTAAATCAAAATTCACCCGTTGATTATTATCAACCAGTTGTCCAGTGCCATTGAGTTCTGCAAATCGGAGACTATAATTAGTAGGTTTATTATTTTGATTTTCTAGATAGGGGACTAAAACTAGCTTGGCATTGCGTAAGCGGAGTTTATCTAAATCTGTTTTAATCAGTCCTGGTGCTCCACCAGTGGCTACATTGGTAGTAATCCAACGTTTTTGGTTATCTTGTTCCAGGTAAATATCTGGGTTAACGAGAGTAACATCAAGTTTGAGATGACGGTGAAAAACTATTTGCCAGATATCAAAACCCACCTCTATATTTTCGATAGTGAGGCGATCGCTATCTGTAGGAGTAGCCGGAATAGTTGACGCAGCAAACTTCACCCCCGTTAACGAAAAATCTTCCACCTTGCCCAAGTTAACCGGACGGTTAATAGTATTAGTGAGACTCTCTTCTGCTAACGGTGCTAACTCATTCTGGATAAAAGTCTGTAATCGCCATGCACCTGCGATAATTCCTAGTAACAACAAACCACCCAAGGTCATGCTACCCCGACTTAAAACCTTGAACCACCAACGGTTGCGGCTGATTTTTTCAGCAGAAGAATCTTGTGGAGAAGAGTTAGACATTGATGTTGACTCTTAAAATAGCTGCACTTAGCTGATCTAAACTGGCTTTCTACTAGTAGACAGTGATAGACTTTACCAATATGCCACTTTTGGCTGAAAATGACAAAGTTATTATAAAGTTTTCTCTATCAAAGTGGGTAGAGCAGGGAGCAGGGGAGCAGGGAGCAGGGGAGCAGGGAGCAGGGGAGCAGGGAGCAGGGAGCAGGGGAGCAGGGGAGAAAAATTAAAAACTAATGATTTGTCTCAATTTAGGGGGTGAAATAGGGGGTGAAATAGGGGGTGAAA
>DATGXB010000118.1:0-5207 GCA_035299225.1 Nostocaceae cyanobacterium
AGCGATTAGTTCCCACTGTTCCCACGTCAGATTACTAGGGTATACTTTAGTCATTGGCTCACAAGTTGTTTTTTCTACAATTTCAGTTTAATCCTTGTGAGCTTTCCTACAACACCCCCCACTTTTAAAACATCCTCTTAATTGATGCCAAAGTTATTTAATAGTTGTAGCCTTTTGCGGTACGGTAATCAACACGAGAAATCCCTCCTGTGTGTGCTGCATATCTACAGGGATAGACGATAAATTAGAACTAGTGCAGCGTGGCAAGAAAGTGTTCAATTAAAACCTATCAAACACCAATTAAATCAACTTTCTTACCTCCTGCCTTCTGCCTCCTGCCTCCTGCCTCCTGCCTCCTGCCTCCTGCCTCCTGCCTCCTACCAGCAGGCTAAGAAAAGATAAAAATACTGTTTTTCTGGTAACTACAACTTATGAATAATAAAATACAACCCATCCTGAAACCCCTATTAAAAACCTGCGTTGCTCTCAGTTTAGTGGTAGCCTTAGTATTAGGAAATGCTCAGGGAGCTTTAGCTGCGCGTACTGGTGGACGCATAGGAGGAGGTTCTTTCCGCGCACCTTCTAGCCGTACCTACACACCCCGCACCTACGCACCTGGTGGTGGTTATGCACCTTATCCTGGTGGTGGTTTTGGTTTTCCATTCCTATTACCGTTTTGGGGTATTGGTGGGGGTATTGGTAGCCTGTTCATGATTTTAGTATTTTTTGCGATCGCTAATTCCCTCGTCCAAACCTTCCGTCGTGTTAGCAGTAGCGACGACAAAGAAATTACCTACAGTACAAACCCCACAATTTCCATTACCCGCTTACAAGTCGGTTTATTAGCACAAGCGAGAGACTTACAACCCGAACTCAACGAAATAGCCGCAGCTGCGGACACCAACACCCCCGAAGGTAGAGCAGATATCCTCCAAGAAACCAGTCTAGCCTTATTACGTCACCCCGAATATTGGGTATATGCTTCCAGCAGCACACAACAAGCCAAACTCAATACAGCCGAAACGCAATTTAACCGTTTATCCCTAGCTGAACGCAGCAAATTTACAGCAGAAACCCTCACCAACATTAACAACCAACTAAAAACAGCACCATCCCCCAAAGCCTTACTAGGAGAAGTCGAAAACCCCCAAACCGCATTTGAACAAGGACCCGGTGAATATATCATCGTCACCATCCTAGCAGCCACATTAGGAAAAATCACACTTCCCGACATTAACAACACTGAAGACTTAGGCCAAGCCTTACGCCAAATTGGTAGTATCTCCAGCGACCAACTTCTGGCCATAGAAGTATTATGGACACCCCAAGCAGAAGGTGACACCCTCACCTCTGACGACCTATTAGCAGAATATCCTGATTTAAAATTGGTTTAACTCTAATTCTAGGGACGTTCTAGATGAACGTCTCTACATTTTTATATTTAAAAAATAGCACACAGACTTTCCTATCCAACCCAATAGATAAAATCAAAAAATTCATCCGCGTCCATCTGCGTCCATCTGCGTTTAAATCCTAACCTTTCCAAAATTTCACCACAACTCCTCAAAACTGCATACCACCCGAAAACCGCACATTCTTAAACCACCGTCCGCTTCATTCCAACTGCGACTAGCACTGCGACAAAGTTCCGCATCAAAATTCCACGCACCACCCCGCAACACCCGACGGTGAATATCTCCCCCATCTTCCCATACTTTTCCATCATCAGGAGCATCAATATAATTACTATGCCAAGGGTCAGCGCACCATTCCCAAACCAACCCATGCATATCATACAACCCAAAAGCATTAGCCACTTCAAAACTACCCACATTTGTAGTTTCTCGACGAAATTTACTGTTAGGATCTAGCGCGTAAGCACTACCACCACTACAATTAATTAAATCAGGAGTAATATTTTCCCCAAAATGAAAAGCCGTAGTAGTTCCCCCACGACAAGCATATTCCCATTCTGCTTCGCTGGGTAAACTATATTCACGTCCCGTTTTTACCGACAACCGCAAACAAAACTCCACCGCTTCATACCAAGAAACATTTTCTACAGGTAAATTTGCACCTTTAAATTTTGAGGGGTTGGGGTTCAAAGCTTGTTTAACTTTCGGTAATGCTGCTACTGCTTTCCATTGCGCTTGGGTAATGGGATATTTCCCCATAAAAAACGGTGAAATTTTCACCTGATGTTGAGGACGTTCATCAGCATCACCTTCCGACTCTGGTGAACCCATCATAAAAGTCCCACCTGGAATATATACCATTTCTAAAATTACATTTTTATTCAACTCTTCTGCAAAATATTTGCTGCTGCGTCTATCTCGGTTAACCTCTCTCCCCGCAGTGTCTACAGTCACCAAGTCAAAATCAAAAGTTTCTAAAGGAGTTAAGGAAAGAAAAATCTTTGATTCTGGTAATGATATTTGGGGAGGAGGAGAAGATTTAACCACTGGGGATAAAGTTTGAGAATTTAAGTCAGATAAAACTTCTAAAGCTGACTGATATCTATCACTAGGAAAATGCTGTAATAATTTATCTAAAATTTCCTGTAAATCTTTACTAATTGTAATTCCTCTTGCTTGTAACCTCTCTTGCCATAACCATGTCGCATTCATAGGATTATAGAGAGGATCTTTAATTTGTCCACTCCCATCTTGTAACGGTAAATCTTGAGTTAATGATCTCACACAAGTTACACCCAAAGCATACAAATCACTAGCATGACAAGCAAAACCAGCCATTTGTTCTGCTGGTGCATAACCTAAAGTATAAATTACTGTTGCTTGTTTGGTTACACTGGTTTGAGTAACTTGTTTTGCACCTCCAAAGTCAATTAAAACCGGTTTACTATCACTATCCCGTCTAATAATATTTTCCGGTTTGATGTCCCGATGAATTACCTGATTTTTATGGATAAAGTCCAGAACTGGTAAAATGTCCAGCAAAAGTTGACGAACTTGTGCTTCGGTGTAAGGTTTTTCCTGAATTTCTTGGAGGAGAGTTTTACCGTTGATAAATTCCTGCACTAAATACAAGCTAGAACCTTGTTCAAAATAGGCAATTAACCGGGGAATTTGGGAATGATTTTCTCCTAGTTCATACAAGCGGAAGGCTTCTTCTTTAAAAAATTCAGCAGCTTGTACACGTTGTCCCGTTCCCTGAACTTGGGGGAAAAATTGCTTAATAACGCAAGGTGCGTTTAGTCTATCTACATCTTCAGCAATGTAAGTTCTACTAAAACCACCTTCTCCTAATAGTCCTAAGACTCGGTAACGGTTTTTTAGCAGTTTGCCAAATTGACAGTTTCCGCAACTTGTACAAAACTTATTACCTTTAGCATTAAACGGGTTTGAGCAGTTGGGATTTTGGCAGATTTGCATCATGAGGGGAATATAATCTTGTCCAAACTTGACCCAATATTAGATTTGGGTAAATAAATTTACCAATTAATATTGTTCTCAGTAAACGTTAGGGTCTATCTGTTTACTGAATTTTGCCGTTTTTTGGGAAAGTATATTGATTTTTTGGCTGAGTGAGAAGGATTTTAGGTCTATATATCTTAAGTCTATTATTTAGTCATATATATGACCGCACAGATTTCCATTATATGAATATAATAAGCTGACTTAGGGAAATTTGTCAAGAGGAAAAATAGCATTTTTTTGGTTAATTGACGACAGATTTAGTTCTAGAAAATAGTGCTTGATTTAGCGAATTTAGGAGATTGTAGCCCTCAAACTCAGTTTAGTGAACAGGCTGATTATTTTCATCTCTAAATTAAGCAACATCGAACAATAAAAAACACCCCGGATATACAACCAGGGTGAATACACGTTTTTCAGGCATTAATAAAGTGCATAATATCTTTATTAAATATAAATATCTACTCCCAAAAGCAGAATTAAAATGGTTGTTTATTTGTAAATTGAGTCAAATTTTACATTCAGCATTAGTACAAAAAGTCAAAAGTGAAGAAAGCCTTTATAGTAAGCATATTCACATTTTTTGGCTGGGTGGTTATTTCTGCCAAACTGCACTAGAGTGTGATTAATTGAGATAAAAATTTAACTATGATAATTACTAAATAACCTTTTTGCAAGGGTTTTGAGAGCAAATACAATTATTTTTATACCTTAATTTCCAAATATACAAATTTTCCTTAATCCCTATATAAAATTAGGATTTCACAAAAAAGGCTTGGCTCACAACCAAGCCCAGATATATACCAAGTGTTTACCATAACTATATAGTTTAAGCTAAGTTAAATTTCAGTACATCTACCATTAGTAACTGTACAAATGGGATAAAATATGTTATCAGTTGAGGACTGTATAGACTGGTACAATAGTTGTTTTAATTAATCTTTAATTGAATACAAGTAGGTAATGATTATTTGATTAAATTATACTACTTTTCTATTCATTTGGCAAAATGCCAACATAAGATTTAGCAATAGTTTTATCATTTTCCTCTAAAAGAAATTTAGTGAAAGTTTAATTAATTGGTAAAATTTTTATCTTTATATTTTGGATGGGATGATATTTTATTACTAAAATTGATGATTACTGTTTGTGACTAATAAAAAAAGCTTGGTTCAAAACCAAGCTTGGGGTAGAAGTAGATTGTATCTGCATAGTTTAGCTGTTAGCGCAAAGAATTTAATCAATCTCTAAGAAGTATACAAACATTTAATTTTTTGCTAGTGTTTCCGAATTTTAATATATAAAAAAAGGTTTAGCACGCCGCTAAACCTCCATAGAAAGCAGTTATTCGACACACCAGGATAAATGTAAATCCATACTTGCTTCCAGTCATCTTCCTAGAGGTTATGTTCAATTCTCGATCAATCTGGTATGGGAATATCTAGCTAATAAAGATGGAAAAGATAGCTAAATTAATATTCTTACTAAATTGAAAAAGTAGTAAAATTACAATAATTTTCTACAGATAAATAAATACTAATGGTAAAATTTAGTATGGACAAATTGGCTATTTAATATATATAAAACTCTCTTTAATCTAGTAATGAGGAGAATAGAGACGCTGGGTTAATAGCAGAAGTGTTGAATGTTAAGAAACATACTAGAAAAATAGCCCAAAATATAGTATACTTTGGGCTAAATATCGAAATTTTAAAAATAAACATGATTCTACCAACATTCCCAAAAATAGTCAAAGATATCTTGATTCCGCTA